>CALHDG010000023.1 GCA_938023075.1 uncultured Chitinophagales bacterium | reverse complement strand
TAACTTATTTAAGTTTCGGTAGTAAAATAACTGCTGTTCCAATGGAACCTGTTCCATTGTGTCAACAAAAGCAGAGCCACTTTGCTACAATAAGTGAACAGGTTCACTTAGATGATTTTATACTTTATATGTTGAATTAAGTTTACTTAACCTTATGGAGTACTTCAATTTCCATAAATAATTTATATACAAGTTATTATCAAATGAATACTACTTACCGAAACTTAAGTAACTTAATTGTCATGACTTTTCAAAGCTCTAGTTTGGATTCTGATTTTTCTACTTAGAATTTTTTACCGCCACCAATAAGGAAAATCTCTTCGCTCTTTTGGGTTTAGCCATTCACCTATTTTGGGAAGCAACAATTGGTCGATTTGATTTTTGGCTGTTGTTAACAAACGCTCTACCGGCTCCTCCCAAGGATGCAAAGCCAAATCGAAAGTAGCCCAATGGATAGGTAACATTTTTTCAACTTGCAGGTCAATTTTTGCCTGCCATGCTTCTTCTGGAGTTTTATGATTGTCGGGCCAAAGCCGGTGATAGGCACCAATGGCAATAGCACCAACATCAAAAGGACCATATTTTTCACCGATGTTTTGGTAAGCTGTAATAAAACCACTATCACCACTCATAAATATTTTTTGATTGGTCGATTCTAATATATAAGCATTCCAAAAAGTGGCATTCCGGTCGTTTAAGCTTCTGCCAGAATAATGTTTAGCATCTACAGCGGTGCATTTTAAGGTATCTAAGTTGATGGTTTGATGCCAGTCAATTTCGGTAATCCTATCTTTTGGAACACCCCAAAATTTTAAAGTAGCACTTAAGCCAAGTGGAACTATGTATTGAATATTTTTTTCGGAAACGGCGCAAATAAAATCATAATCCAAATGATCGTAGTGGTTGTGGCTTATTAATATATAATCAATATGAGGCAATTGTTGCGTATTAAATGGCATAGGATGAAAACGTTTAGCAGGTCCTGCAAATTGAGTAGGAGAGGGCCGTTGGCTAAAAACAGGATCGACTAATATTCGTTTACCTGCTATTTCAATTAACAAACTGGCATGACCCAACCACATCAGTTTTAAGTCTGCCGATGGTTTTTTGACAAAACTTTGTTGCGTATGAAAAACAACTGGAATAGCTATTTTTGGTGCTCTCGATTTTTTTGAACTTTTGGCATACTCCCGGGCAATTTGTAAACCAATGGACGCCGAAGGTTTAGTACCCATAAATACAAACCCTCTTTTACGATAGTAGGGTGATTTTTTAAGTTGTTCTACCGCTTCAGGAGCAGGAATTTTACCGAAAGTTTTCACGTTGACAAATGGCTTTATTAAAATTACATGCAAAGTTAGATTTTTATTGATCTGAATATCCAGCTACACTCTATTTATCCAACAATTTCTCAATAAAAATTGAATTAGGGCGTTTTATTTAATAGAAATTAGCCTACTTATGAAATTCATTATCCTTTCTACTTGTTTGATGCTGTTTTCAATACAAAACAACTTTGCCTCTACTCAGTTGCATACCTTTTTTGAAGATGCCAATCATTTTTTTGCAAATTATGTTATTAATGGAGCGATTGATTTTGAGGATACACAAATGGATGAGCATTTGCAGCATTTAATTGAGCAGATTAAAGAAAGTGATATTAGTCAATCAGATAGCCTTACGCAGCTTGCTTTTTTAATTAATGCTTATAATTTACATGCACTTCACGAAATTAAAAAACTACTTCCTTTAAATCATACGGTTTATTATAATGATTTCTTTCATAAAACAATAATTGAAGTGGCAGGCGAAAAATTTACCTTCAACCAATTAATTAATGAACGCTTGGTATTTATAGCCACTAATCCATTATTTCATTTTGCTTTAATACAAGCCGGGCTTAGTTTTCCGATGTTGCCCAACCATGCCTTTAGTCCTAATCAATTACATGAACAATTAGAAAATCAGACTCAACAAGTTATTAACCATCCTCATTTTTTGAGAAGAGAGCGGCATAAAGTTACCTTACCTAAATTTTTAAAATGGTATAAAAAAGAACTGATAGGTAAAAAGAATTCTATTTTACGTTTCCTTAATAATTACTACCCTTTAAAGGATAAAGAACTAAAACTAATACGCACCATTAAATATGATAAAGTAAGTAACTGGACTTTAAATTATTATATACAAGCATTAAAATCTAATGCCGACACCATAGCGATAAAATCATACTTTAATCGTCAATTTAATCTATATAAACCGGCTGCATTACTAAAACCGAGAAGCATAGAACTTCAATCATTAAATAATACTACACAAAACGAGAGATATGGTGTCTCTCCTAATGTTCAATACCGTACACGGAGTATTGCCGGAAAAATTGGCATTAACCAATCTTTAAATATAGGTGTAATTTACAATTACAGCTACTCCGAAGCAAACACTTTTGGACCACAATTATGGGTGATGCCCTTAAAAAAGCACCAAAACTTTATTATAGAATTTAATGCCTTATTGCCACTTTTTCAAACTCAGCTTAATGACTTTCACTCCGGTATAGATGTAATGAACACAGGACATTCATTATATACTAAATTTAAATACTGGTATGCTTCATCAATAGCATATGTCGATTTTGACATTGGTATAAGTTTAGAAAAATCATACACTTACACTTACTATTACGAAAATTTAAACATGATTGCCTTGCCAGTTAACTTTTCTGGTCATATTTATATGGGTAAACACTTTAGATTACACACTAAGTTTAGCTACAGCCCTTACAAAAGAAAATATATTTTCGAAAATAATATTAAAGGAAATATGATGTTTAATCAAACAGGTTTGTCCATTCGAGTTTCAAAAATAGCTGAGATATCTCTATTATTTGGTTTTTTTAGAAATAAATTTAAACAAACCGATCTACGGAAAACAATAGAAAAAAGGAATGAAAAATGGCAAGACTTTAACATAGATTTTAGGTTTACTTTTTAATTTTAAAGGCATTAAAATTAATTTGCAAAGCCAGTTGTTTTAAGTAATTCCAAGAATAGACATTATTGAAATAGGCGTTTAAATTTATTTGCTCAATTCGATTGTCCATAAAAGTCTGCCGATTAATAGCGTACATTAACTTGACTTGTTTAGTTCCTACCCACAATTTAAACTGAATGCCGTAAAAAGGGTTTAATACATTCATAGTAAATCGGTCTATCAAATTATCTCGATTCGGCACTACTCCAAATAATACCAGTTTATTAATGTTAATGAAACCATATATAACTGAAAAGCTGCCACCAATAAAAGTGGTATTCCATGAGAAGTTAGATTGTATATGATAATTGTCAAAATTAATAGTTGTATTTGGAGGAGTCATAAGAGGTTGCCTAATAAGGAAGTAGCTTTGCCAATTGATACTTTTCTCATAGCTTGCATAAACATCAACAAGTAGATGGTTTTTGTTCGTATATATATAATTACGCTTTTTGTTTTTTCGAAAAAGTGATCTTCTCAAATCGTATTGATAAAATCCACCAATTGACAATTTAAAGGAATGATTGATATATTCTATTTCGCAATTGTCTGTTTGGCAACCATCAACAATTCTTCTATGCGGTCTTGTGTATTTATAATACCCAGCTTGAATTGCCATATGTTTATGAAAAGCATAGGCAACTTGAACATCATATGATTTTAAATCGACCCCTTCTAGAAAATTTCTTCCACTGTATAAAGCAATTTCATTTTTTTCAGATAAATTGCTTATGCCAAATCCACCAAGACTGCCTATTTGAGCAATAGCATCATATGCTTGAAAGTAAAGAGCTAAAAAACAGCCAATACTATATAGTTTAAATAAAGAAAAATGATTTCTCATATTAAGTAACAAGGTCTTTTATTGTAAAAGATAATATGAAGATAATATTGTAAATTTTAATGTATTAATTTTGTATCGGAATGCTATAGCATTAATCATTAGCATTGCTAAATTTCTTTGTATAACTTGCGCCAGCAAAATTGCCGGGCAATTTGCCTGGAGTTATTTAAAAACTAAGTATTGTTTTTCAAATGGAAAATTCATCATTTGAAAATCGGTGTTCGACATTCGATATTGTTTGGATGACTATTAGGTGAATAAAGAAAGAAATGAATTTATAATGATAGAAGAATTAAAAACGCAAATTGAATCGATATGGAACGATAGAGCATTATTGAAAGAGGCAAGCTCAAAAGAAGCGATACGTGAAGTGATTGAATTATTGGACAAAGGCAAGCTAAGGGTAGCTGAAAAGATTGCTACAGATTGGCAGGTACACGAATGGGTAAAAAAAGCCATTTTATTGTACTTTCCTATTTGCGAATCAAAAACAATTGAAGCGGGTCCATTTGAATTTTTTGATAAAATACCGACCAAAAAAGATTATGCTTCGCAGCAGGTAAGAGTAGTTCCGCAGGCGATTGCCCGTTATGGTTCGTACTTGGCACCTAATGTAATTATGATGCCAAGCTACGTCAACATTGGTGCCTATGTAGATTCGGGAACGATGGTAGACACATGGGCAACCGTTGGAAGTGCCGCTCAAATTGGTAAAAATGTACATTTGAGTGGAGGTGTTGGTATTGGTGGCGTATTGGAACCGGTGCAAGCTACACCCGTTATTGTAGAGGATAATTGTTTTCTGGGGTCGAGATGTATTGTGGTAGAAGGGGTTAAAATAAGATCAGAAGCTGTTTTGGCAGCAAATGTGACGATAACACAATCTACTAAAATAATTGACGTTTCAGGTGAGACACCAATTGAATACAAAGGAGAAGTACCTGAGCGATCGGTCGTTATTCCGGGTACTTATCCTAAAAAATTTGCAGCGGGAGTTTACCAAGTGGCTTGTGCTTTAATTATTGGAAAACGAAAAGAATCCACTGATAAAAAAACTTCATTAAACGATGCATTGAGAGACTATCATGTTTCGGCTTAGGATTTTATTAATTGATTGATCGATTATTGATTAATTAGTAAAGAATGAATATATAAACTATGATGAAATTAAGAATGGATAGTCACGCGATCTTTTTGTTGTGGCTAATTTTATGGAGTACTTTTTTTTTGTGCACCAAAACCGTTCAAGGTCAAAAAATTATAAAAGTTGAAGAAACCATTAAGGCAGACGTTGATGATAAAGTAAGTCTGAAAAACATAGTAGATGATTTAGTGCAAGCTCATATAAAAAATAATCCGAAGGGTGCCTTAGTTGTTGGCTTACTAAACGATACGGCAAAAGCGGTAATTTCTTATGGTCAGTTAAGTCACCACAACGAACAAAAACCTGACAAACATAGCCTGTTTGAAATTGGATCGGTCACTAAACCATTTACTGCCTTGTTGGTTTTAATTTTAGAACAGCAAGGCAAGCTTGATTTAGAAGAACCGATCTCAACTTATTTGCCCGATAGTTTAAATAATCCTTATTTACAGCAAATCAAAATTATTGATTTAATAGCCCATCAGTCTGGTTTACCTAAAACGCCGGTTAATTTAAATGTAACGAAAACTAATCCTGATAATCCGTATGAGCATTACACTAACACGCATTTGCTGGAGTATTTGCAAGTGTTCAAACCATTAAAATCCTCTAAAAAAATAAAAGCCAAACGAAAGCAAAAAAAATCGTTTCGTTATTCTGATACCGGCTTTGGTGTATTGGGTTTAATATTAGAAACGGTAAGCGGACAACCGTATGCAGAACTTTTGAATCATTATATTTTCACACCTTTACAAATATCCAATACTTGTTTACAAACGAATAATCAACAAAAGCAACAGTTAAGCAGCCCTTACACTTTTAATCAATTGCCTACTGCCAATTATAGCTATCAATCGAGCATGCAAGCCAGCAGTGGGTTGTATTCTTGTGTTGATGATTTATTAACTTTTGTTGCAGCACAAATGCCGTTAAGCAGTAATTTACAAGCTCAGAATTTATACAGTCTTTCGCAAAAAAGCCACGAAGCCTTAGCCAAAAGTAATATGAAAGGTATTGATATAAGTAGTGGTTGGTATAAACTTAATCGAGGCAGAAAATATCCTCCAATTTATGTTTCTAATGGAGGTACGGGAGGCTATTTTACCTATATCGCTTTCAATAAACAAAGCCTTACGGGTGTTGTATTATTGAGTAATTCATCGGTTAGAATTGATCAAATTGGTAATGAATTGTTGAGTGTTTTAAATCAAAAAAGCGAATATTAAGCTATCTTGTAAGCGTTTTATGGATGTACAGTACATAACCCTAGTTGTTTCTTTACTCGCTTCGGCTTTTTTTTCGGGTATGGAAATCGCCTTTGTTTCTAACAATAAAGTAAAGGTAGGCTTGTTGAAAAAACAAACCTCTCGTACAGCTAAAATTATTTCAAGATTTTATAACAAGCAGTCTGCTTTTTTATCAACTATTTTAATTGGCAACAATATTGCTTTAGTTATTTTTGGTATTACGGTTTCTAATTTTGTTCAATTAAAGTGGTTTAGTGCTATTGAAAATGCCTTTGTGTTGTTGATGATAGAAACCTTCATCACTACGTTCATCGTGTTGTTTCTGGGCGAATTTTTTCCTAAGATTCTATTTCAAATTAATCCAAATAAAATATTAAAGTTTTTTGCTTATCCGTTTCGACTCATTTCTTGGTTGTTGTTTCCATTAGTAGCTTTTGTAAATGGCATTTCTACCTTTTTAATCAAAAGCGTTTTTAAACAAAATATTGTACAACATGAGTTAGCTTACAGTAAAGTAGATTTAGAAGATTTTGTAAAAAGCTCTACCGAAAGCAAACAAGAAGAAGAAGAAATTAATGCCGATTTGTTTGAAAAAGCATTACAGCTTTCTGAAATAAAAGTAAGAGAATGTATGATACCTCGCCCGGAAATAGAAGCCGTAGAAGATAACACTACCTTAGTTGACCTTAGTGATAAATTTATTGAAACCAAGCATTCCCGCATTTTGATTTATAAAGAATCTATAGATAACGTGTTGGGCTATGTACACCACCACGACATGCTAAAAAAACCGGTTAATATCCCTTCCATTGTGCTTCCTATTAAGGTAGTTACCGAAACTATGGTAGTTAGAGATTTAATGGACGAGTTTATAAAAGAACGAAAAAGCATTGCTAAGGTAGTAGATGAATTTGGTGGAACGGCTGGAATTATTACACTCGAAGATATTATTGAAGAAATATTTGGCGAAATAGAAGATGAGCACGATGAACCCGATTTTATTGAGCGGCAAATTGCTATTGATGAATTTATTTTTTCGGGCAGGTTAGAAGTTGATTATCTCAATGAAAAATATCAACTCAAAATTCCTGAAGGCGAATATGAAACGATTACCGGTTTTATTTTTTCAGAGTATGAACATATACCACAAATGGGCGATCTAATAGAAACCAAAAATTTTGAAATATCTATTTTGTCAGTTAGTAAAACAAAAATTGAAACGGTTAAACTTAAGAAAAAAGCTCAATCAAATGAAGCTGATTAGTGTTAGAAAAAATTGTGAAATCTTACATTTATTTCTTAAACTTTAAAACTTCCGATCTGCCTTTTTTAAATACGTTTCGCTTTTCAACTTTACCTTTGCGCAGTTCACGTTGTTCGTCTTCGGGTAAATGATAGATGCTTTGGCAATTAGCGGAACAACATCCGTCAAATTGATCAGCACAAGTTGCACATTGAATAAACAACAAGTGACAGGCTTCATTTTTGCAATTGGTATGTGTGTCGCATGGCTTACCACATTGATGGCATTGGGCAATCACTTCATTGGAAATCCGCTCACCAAGCCGTTCGTCAAACACAAAATTTTTACCGATAAATTTATTTTCCAATCCTTCTTCCTCAACTTGTCGGGCATATTCAATAATACCACCATCCAACTGATACACCTTTTCAAAACCTTGATGCTTAAACCAAGCACTCGCTTTTTCGCATCGAATACCTCCGGTGCAATACATCACTATATTTTTATCTTTTTCATCTTTTAATGATTCTAATACAATCGGTAATGAATCTCTAAAGGTATCTACATCAGGCTTAAGGGCATTTTTAAAATGCCCTATTTCACTTTCGTAATGATTGCGCATATCCACAATTACAGTTTCCTTTTCTTTGTCGGTTAGTGCATTAAAACTTTTCGCATCTAAATGTTTACCTCCGTTGGTAACATCAAAAGTTTTATCGTTTAAACCATCGGCAACAATTTTAGGGCGTACTTTTATTTTGAGTTTGTAGAAAGACTTTCCGTTATCTTCCCGAGCAATATTTAAACGATTGTCTTGTAGAAAAGTGATCTGACTATGCACCACCATAAATTGCTCCCAATTAGTTTTGGGTACAGAAATTTGTGCGTTCACTCCTTCTTTGGCAACATATACTCTGCCCATCACACCAAGATCAAGATACTTCAAATACAAATAATCTCTAAAAAAAATAGGATTACCTAATTGATAATATTTATAGTAAGAAAGTGTAATCCGCTCCAAGTTATTTTGCGCTAACTGTGCTTTTAAAATTCGTCTGTCAACTTTGTTATAAAGTTTCATATAATGAAAATTTATGATAAAATTTTTAGACTACAAAGGTACATAGATTTAGAGCTGATTGCTAATTTCTTAGTAGGTTAAATCGAATTGCTGAACTGATTCTCTTTCTCCTTAGCTTTAATGAAAAGCCTCTTCGCATCTATATACTATGACCTCGTTTTTTGCCTCACCCGAAAAAAATAACCCACACCGAATTGATAAACTTATCTTATTTCCTAAGAAAGTCAATTCAATAATTTTTACAAAAAATAAATATAAGCAAATATAAACATCAAAACGATTTTTGTAATTGTACGGTAAGCGTACCGGGGTAACATACGCGATTTAAATTAAATAACTAATGCAAGAAAAGTTTCAGAACTTCCAACGGGCTACCGGACTAAAATCTTGCTGCTCGAAGTTGCCTTGTAGATATTGATAATGTCCGGCAATGGCTATCATCGCTGCATTATCGGTACAATATTCAAATTTTGGGATGTAGGTTTGCCACGCCTTTTCTTTACCCGTTTGCTCAAAAACTTTTCGCAATTCGCTGTTGGCAGAAACACCACCGGCAATCGTTACTTGATTGATATTAAATTGTTTGGTGGCTTTTACTAACTCTTTCATTAAAATGGTAACTATGGTGTGTTGTACAGATGCACATAAGTCATGTAAATGATCTTTGACAAAACTCTCATCTTGTTTTCTTAAAAAATACAAGACACTAGTTTTTAAACCACTAAAGCTGTAATTTAAATCAGGTACTTTGGGTTCAGCAAACTTAAAGGATAAGGGATTGCCTTGTTGCGCTAATTGATCTAACAATGGTCCTCCTGGATATTCCAAGCCGAGAATTTTGGCAATTTTATCGAAGGCTTCTCCTGCTGCGTCATCTAAGGTTTCTCCAATAATGTCCATTTGATCGACGGCTTTTACCAATACTAATTGGGTATGTCCCCCGGAAACGGTTAAACAAATAAAGGGGAATATTGGCTTAGGCTCATCAATAAAGTGGGCTAATACATGGGCTTGCATATGATGAACTCCAATAATGGGAATATCTAACACCATTGCCATAGTTTTGGCAAAAGTGGTACCTACCAACAAAGCTCCTAGCAAACCCGGTCCCTTGGTTACGGCTATGGCGCTTAGCTCTTTTTTATCGACGCCCGCTTTTTTTAATGCGGTATCTACCACAGGTATTATATTTTGTTGATGCGCCCGTGAAGCTAACTCCGGCACAACGCCTCCATATTCTTTATGAACTTTTTGATTAGCCACAATGTTTGATTGGATGCCACCATCTACAATTACGGCTGCTCCGGTATCATCACAGGAGGATTCAATCGCTAAAATTTTAATGGAATTCAATGAGTTACACTTTTTTGGTAAAGATATCAGGAAATTATTGAATTATTTATTACTGATTATTGATTGATTACTTATTTAGTTGATTATTAGTCCGTCGATTGATAACCTCTTACAAATTACAATTGACCTGTTTGAGTGAGATCGAATTGTAAAGTTTTTAACATCGCTTCAAATTCGGGTTGTAAAGGAGCTTTTATTTCAATATCTTTTTCTTCGCGTGGATGATAAAATTGTAAAGAGCGGGCATGTAAAAACATCGTCATAGAGTTGAATACCTTTTTAAACATGCGGTTTTGTTTGTTGCAACCGTGTGGTCTATCGCCAATTATCGGATGATCAATATGCGCCAAATGTTTTCTAATTTGATGATATCGTCCGGTTTCTGGCATCACCTTTACTAATGAATATCTGGAGGTTTCGTGTTCTCCAAGCGGTATATCAATTTCTGTTCGGGCAATGGTTTCGAAGCGGGTAATGGCTTCTTGCGTTTTTCCCTTGGTATTGATTAAGGCGTAATCAATAATGTCGGCATCATTGGTATAACCACGCACTATAGCATAGTATACTTTCTTATTTAGTCTTTTTTCAAATTGATGGTTGATTTTTTTTTGTACTTTGGCATTAATGGCAAATAGTATGGCACCCGCAGTTTTGCTATCTAAGCGATGGGTAACATATATCCATTTGTCTAATTGTTCTTTCAAGAGGTACATGGCTGTTTCCCGGTCTTCATCTGCTATACCCGATGGATGCACTAACAAACCATGTGGCTTATTAATGGCTACTAAATACTTGTCTTGATAAATAATATCCAATGGGTTTTTTTTGTCAATCGTTTTTTCTTGTTCTAATCCCTCTTCCATAATAAAATCAGTCGCCCGTTTTTTCAACTAATTGTATCCATCAAATTTCGAAGCAATAATAAAATATATTGTTTACTTTTTCAATAAAATTTTGGACAAGTTTATCAAAGTGTTTAATACTTTGCTGTTTTTGACTGCCTCCGTTTTCGTATATTACGAAGAACCGAAGTTTTTAAACTAGCCCCGATTGCAGCGGTTATGCTATTTTGCAGCGCAGCATATGCAGCCTAGCAATAGCATTTGAGCGGAAAGCGGGAGGAGTGTTTGCTTAAAGATAAAAAGTTTTGCTTCAAAAAAAAATGTATAACTCATTCTTTAACCTTTACTAAGTCAGTCAATTTTTCTGCTCTGTATATATAATCAAACTCACCCCCACATAAAGTTGCCTTTACCCAACTCATTTTTAAAGTTTACATGCACTTTAACAACTACTTGATGTTTAGCAGGATTGATTTTTTTTTGTTTTGAAGTTGATTTATCTTTTTCATAATAAAGTGAAAATTGTGTAGAATGTGGTTAACACAAACAAACCTAAGGGCAATTCGGCAATTGTTTTTCTACGTTTTTAAGATTAAATTATTGTTTTTTAAATAACAATAAATATGTAGTAATATAGAAATAAGTAAATTGAATATTTAATATTGATCAGATAATTTCCAAAAGCCTTGAAGTTACATTACTTGTTTTTGCAATAATAATTGATAGCTCAACAATTCAAAGACTTCAAAAAGATACTACTTTTGCACTCGATATGAACTTAAGAAACCGGATAGCAAAAAGTAAAACCATTTCCTATCTGTTAAGTACGGCTAAGCAAATTTCGTTGCCCGGTTTTGGGCACGTTCCTTTGTATAATGTCATTCAATTTTTTATTGAAGAAATTCAACAAGACTCAATTAACATAAGAGCTTCCTCCATTGCCTACAATATTTTTCTGGCGGTATTTCCCTTAACCATTTTTTTCTTTACCCTTATTCCGCACATTCCTGTTGATGATCTTCAAGCTCAATTATTAACTTTAATGCACGATCTATTGCCCGAATATACTTACAAAACTATTGAAACCACTATTCTTGACATCATCAGCATTCCCCGAAAAGGCTTAACCTCTATTGGTTTTATACTAGCCTTGTTTTTTGCCAGTAATGGGGTAGGGAGTATGATCGCTACTTTTGATAAGGTGAATCCCGCTTTTAAAAACGAAACCTTTTATGTGAAACGTTTAAAGGCAATAGCCATCACTATTTTATTAACCCTAGTTTTAATCATTACCATTATTTTAATTATTGGCGGGCAATTAGTACTCTCAGAAATCACTTCTATATTCAATATTAAAGATGGGGTTGTCTACTATCTGTTAAAGGTTATACAGTTTTTAACCTTCTTTTTTTTAACCTTTAATTCGGTAGCACTCATTTATTATTTTGCGCCATCTGTAAAAACCCGTTGGAACTATTTTTCTGCCGGTGCCACCTTTACCACTATGTTAGTGTTAATCAGTACTTATGGTTTCACCTATTTCATTAATAATTTTAACTCTTACAATAAAGTATATGGTTCTATCGGTGCCATTATGGCGGTTATGGTTTTGCTGTATATCTATTCTATGTTTTTAATTATTGGTTTCGAGTTGAACGCGAGTATCGCCTTAAATAAAAGTTTAGGTAATAAAATAGACAGAAAAGTCAATTAATAATATCATTTTTTTTTGAAGCGAAACTTAACAACTCGCAGTAATGCTAGTCGTGCTTTCCGCTCAAATGCCGCCACTGTGTGATCGGCATAACCGCTGCAATCACGGCTAGTTTGCAAACTTCGCTCCGCCGTAGCTAACAAAAAATTAAGTAGTCTTTCACTTACAATGCGCTATTTTTTTTTAAATTTGTTATTTATAAGATAATCAAAAAATTATAATGTTATGGCAATTCGATTAGGCGATGTAGCACCCAACTTTACCGCCCAAACTTCTATGGGCGAAATTAACTTACACGAATATTTAGGTGAAGGTTGGGGTTTGTTATTTTCGCATCCTGCTGATTTTACACCCGTGTGTACCACAGAATTAGGAAGAACCGCAGCTTTAAAAGGCGAGTTTCAAAAACGCAATGTAAAACCCATTGCGGTTAGTGTTGACCCTATTGAAGATCATCACGAATGGATAAAAGACATTAACGAAACGCAAAATGTAGAAGTCAATTTTCCGTTAATTGCAGATAATGACCGAAAAGTAGCCGAGCTGTACGACATGATTCATCCGAATGCTGACGAAAAAGCTACCGTGCGAACCGTTTTTGTAATTGGTCCGGATAAAAAGGTGAAGTTAACCTTAACCTATCCACCAGCAACCGGCAGAAACTTTATGGAAATTTTACGGGTTATTGATAGTTTGCAATTAACTGCTTACCACAGTGTAGCCACACCTGCCGATTGGAAACACGGGGAAGATGTAATCATTTCGCCTTCTATTACGGATGAGCAAATACCCGACAAATTTCCTAAAGGGCACAAAACCATTAAGCCCTATTTACGAACAACGCCACAACCCAATATTGATTAATCTTGAAATTAACCTTACATAAAGATAAAAGAATTAAACAGAAGCGCATTTTTGATGCGCTTTTTCAATCTGGTCAATCTAAACTTGTATATCCTATTAGGTTTAATTGGGTAGAAAGCAGTAAATTTACAAAGCAGCCAGTAAAGGTTGCTTTTGTAGTACCCAAACGTTTGTTTAAAAAAGCAGTTGTCCGGAATCAACTCAAACGTAAAATGAAAGAAGCTTATCGCCTTCATCAAACTGAATTAATCCAATTATGCTCTAAACAAAAACAATCTCTTGCGGTACTATTTATTTATCAGGCAAAAAAAAAGATGGCTTATAAAGACATTGAAAAGGCTTTGCAGAAAACCATTCAAAAATTAATTTCCATACATGAATTGGATTAAAAATGTTTTAACAAATATACTTACAGGTGTTATTCGATTTTATCAATCGGCAATCTCGCCTATTTTACCTTCGTCTTGCCGCTATGTGCCTACTTGCTCACAATATGGCTTAGAAGCTATACAAAAACACGGTCCTGTTAAAGGTAGCTTTCTTACCATAAAGAGAATATTATCTTGTAATCCTTTTGGCGGTCAAGGCTACGATCCGGTTCCTTAATTATCAATCAAATACAACCACAAAAGCAGAATCTCCATCTTTAATTATAAAATTGTACTTTTGAGCGCAATAAACTAACAAAGCAGCTTTCAAAAACGTATTACAATAGATGAATCGCTTAATAGCCATAGTGGTATGTTCATTAGTAGTGTCTGTATACAGTACGGCACAACAAATTGAACAATTTACCCAACCTACTTTCAGTCATTTTTTGTTTAATCCGGCAGCTGCTGGAAAAGGCGGCACTCCAGAGTTTGTGTTTAAATACCGTACGCAATGGGTTGGAGCTTTTGATGGAGAAGAACCGACTACTCAAATTTTAAGCTTTGATACCCGTTTTAAAAATAATTTTAAAAACTTAGGCATTGGAGCAATTATTTCTAATGATGTTACCGGACCTACCAATCGATTGGGTATTGAATTAGCCTACTCCTATAAATTGAAATTAGGCGAATCTGGTGGAAAACTGGCATTAGGTTTTTCTGGTTTTCTGTTAAACTATAGCATTAATACTAACGAATTAATTTTATCTGATCCTGATGATCCGGCTTTGTTTAACCCTACAAATAACCAAATTAATGCTGATGCCAATGCCGGTATTTATTTGTACGATAAAAATTATTATGTAGGGCTTTCTGCCGCTCAGCTTTTTCAAAATAAATTTGTTTTTAATACCGATGAAGCAGGCTTTATACAATTAGCCCGCCACTATTATGTAATAGCTGGTTATGTGTATGATTTAAGTGATAAAATGGAATTTGAACCTTCGGTATTAGTCAAAGCCATACAAGCATCTCCGGTTCAATATGATATTAATGCCCGCTTAATATATGATAAAAATTATTGGCTTGGTATAAATTTCAGACCAGGTGAATCGGTTGCCGGATATGTTGGTTTTATTTACAACGACCGTTGGAAAATTGGCTATTCGTACGATTACACGACCAGTAGCTTAAGTGCCGTATCAAATGGAGCTCATGAAATTATGTTGGGTTTCGAAATGCCTAAAAAGAAAACCCCCAAAACACCAAGTAAAGAAGGTGTGATTATACCTGCAGAAAATTGAGCCACTATTTCGAAATTTGTAATTCTATTTGATAAGTTGATATGCCGAATCCCAATCTTTCCAAACGGGCTCATAACCTTGCTTTTTTATCATAGTTGCAATGGCTTCTGCTGAGCGGGTATCATCAATTTCAAACTGCTCTAAACTATCATCATTAAGCGCATAACCACCCGGATTGGTTTTGCTGGCAGCACTCATAGAGGTTATGCCTAATTGAACTAAGCGGTCTCTAAATGCCGGCGACTCACGCGTTGATAAAGACAATTCCACATCTTCATTAAACAAACGATAAGCACAAATTAGTTGAACCAATTCTTTATCCCTCATCAGTTGCTCATCATGGTCATTACCTTCACAAGGGCGTAAACGAGGAAAAGAAATAGCATATTTACTTTGCCAAAAATGCCGCTGCAAATAATCTAAATGAAGTGCCGTCATAAAACTATCGGTGCGCCAATCTTCTAAGCCTAATAAAGCACCAATACCAATTTTGTAGGCTCCAGCTTTACCGAGTCGTTCGGGAGTTTGTAAACGCCAATCAAAATTTGATTTTCTTCCTTTCGGGTGATGTACTTTATAAGTTGATTTTCTGTAAGTCTCTTGATAAACCAATACACTATGCAAACCAATAGACAGTAATTTTTCGTATTCCTCAGTTTTTAAAGGCTGTACTTCTAAAGAAATATTGGCAAAATAAGGTTTAATGGTTTGTAAAGCATCATATAAATAATTAAAGCCAACCGTTTTATTGGCTTCACCGGTAAGCACCAAAATATGATCATAGCCCATTTTTTTTATGGCTTTTGCTTCGGCAATAATTTGAGCTTTGCTTAAGGTAATTCTCGGAATAACATTATCCATGGAAAACCCACAATAGGTGCATATGTTTTGGCATTCATTACTCAAATACATGGGTATGTACATTTGAATGGTTTTACCAAAACGTTTTTGAGTAATAGAGTTACTTAACCTTGCCATTTCTTCTATGTAAGGTAAAGCTGCCGGAGCGATCATCGATTTAAAATCTTCTAAGCTTCTATTTTTTGAGTATAGCGCACGCTCAACATCTTCGGCTTGTTTCTCTTTAATAGAAAGCGTTATTTCTTCCCAATTAAGTTGGTCTAAAATATGTGTAAAGCTTGTCAAAATTCTATCTTAGTTATATTTTACAAAGGTAGTTCATTATTTAGTTTATGAATAAACTACACAAGTATTTTGCTTTAGTTTTAAGCCAAAAATTTTTATCTACGCAATAACTGTATTATCAGTATGTTTTTAATCGAGAGTCTCTTTTTCAATAATTATGAGGTCTAAACGCGGCAAAAAATATATTTTTAATAGCTAATTTCTTATTTGCCAAATGGTTATCAACATCTTTTTGTTAAAAAATTACAATTTTAATACGATAGGCATACAACTAAATTAGCTTACTTTTCATCATAAATAATAGTTACTTTTACAACACTCAAATACTATAATTTATATAATTGGTTGATTTTCAAACATATAGGTTTAAATGCAAACTCATTTGGCTTATTGTTGCTATATTTTTTAGTAGCTTTTTTTGCAGTAAAGATTCATTTTGCAGTAATAAAGACTGTATTTCAGTACTTTATGAGCCTACTATATGCGTAGAAAGAGAAGTTCGTTTTGCATTAAAAACCCTTGGCACTTGCACCATAACCGATATTAAGTGGAATTTTGGAGCGGATGCAAGTGTTAAAACGGCGGATGGAGCTGAACCAGCATTAGTTTTTTTTACAAAAGCCGGAAAAAAAGATATTACCGTACAATATTATGATCATGAAAAAGATGAACCGGTAAAAAGTGTGATACCAATAGAAGTAGAAGTAATAAATCCTGTAGCTGGTATTACAATATTGCAATCAGAGCCTTGTGTTGGGCAAACTATTGAGTTAAGCGCAGATGGACCTATTGCCGGATATTATGTTTGGAAAGGTGGTAATTTGAGAGATGGTGGGGTTTCTGGAGAATTAGAATATAAAATTACAGATAACTTAACCGTTCCAAATCAAACTTATACCTTAGAATGGTATGTTGGCGAAGCAGGTGGAGATGCGGGTTGTCGTTACCAAAAAATTACAAAAACCGTTGAAGATAAATCCTTACCACCAATAGAGTTTATTCAGGGCAGTACTATCAAAGTTTGTCAGGGTGAGTCAGTTTCAATTGATATAAAAAATCCTGAAGCGATGCAATATGATTGGAATTGCGAAGAAAACTCATTAATACGGCGAGGTCACTCTATCCAATTTACGCCTATCCAGAGTTGCCAAATTAAAGTTACTGCTTTAGACAATGGTTGTTTACGATCAGGCACAATTAATATAATTTTGCAAGAAATACCAAAAATTCAAATTTATCCTGAAAATTCTATGATTTGTTCTGGTAGTAGTGTGCAGTTGCATGTGCTAGGTGCTATTGATGGAGAAACTTATTTGTGGTCAGAAAATGTTCGCCCGATAAATACTTATGCCAATGCAGTGATAGTAGAACCTGAAATTAGCCAGACCTATGAAGTTACATGGGTTTCTGGTAATTGTAAAACAACCGCAACAGCCAATGTGCAAGTAAGTGATATTACTAATATTTTGGAAAATAAAACCATCAATATTTGTGAAGGTGAAGAAGTGAGTTTGCAAGTAACCAGACCGAACGATGGCACTATTCAATGGTTTGGTGGCGATTTGCCTTATCCTGTTGATGGGGAAGAAATAATGGTTTCTCCACAGTACAATACTACTTATATGGTGGCTTGGAACAACCAAGTTTGCCGGGATACGGGTATGATTAAAGTTCAGGTAAATCTTATGCCTACCATAAAATTGACTAGCTCAGAAAAAGACGATGTTTGCAAAGGAAAAGAAGTGATTATTACTGCTGAACTTTCTGATGCGAGCTTAGAAAATAATTTCCAATGGCTTCAAACCAATCAACAAATTAATACAAGGTCTAATGAGCCAAATGAGTTAAGGTTTGTAGCCGAACAAAGCCATACCATTGAGGCAATTTGGGTAGATAAAGAGAAATATTGCTATCATAATGTTAGTGCAAGCTTTGAGTTAGATGTTATTGAAAGACCAACTCAAATAACTTTAAAGAGCAAGAAATCTAATATTTGCAAAGGTGATACAATTGAACTTGAAATTTCAGGTGCTCAAGATGAAAGTAAATACTTTTTAATCAATAAAAATACTGGCGAAACTATACCAAGTAGTAAATTTATTGGCAATGGATTTCAGTTAGTTCCTGATTCAACTACTATATATGTTGCCTTTTGGGTTAACGATTGTGAAACTATTTCTAATGAACTTCAAATTGAAGTGAATCCAATACCTTCTGTAGAAATAAATCAAGATGAAGTAATTTGCCCAGGCGAAAACTTTATGGTTAAAGTACTGCCTGATAGCTATGGCGAATATAAATGGACGGGCGGAAATATTGAATATAATTCTTTAGTTACCGGTAGTACTTTTTCAAGAATAGCTGATGATAATAGATTAACGTATAATTTGAAAGTTACTGAAAATGGATGTAAATTAGATACCATAGTAAAAATTAATTTAATAGATATTGCGGCAGATATTTCGACAGATGATCCTCATAACGAAGTTTGTGAAGGAGATGCCATACAATTAAAAGTTTCTGGCGGAGATGATTACATTTGGGAACCAAGTAGATTGTTAGATGATCATTTAAACAGCACACCTGTTGCAACAATAACTGAACCAACTCAATTTAGGGTGACAGCCTATAAAGATGGTTGTAAATTTATCAATACCATTGATATTAAAATTAAGTCTGATAATGATTGCGAAATTAGGTTAGAAGACTTAGAAATACCAAATGCCATTACACCAAATGGAGACGGAAAAAACGACTATTGGGAAATACCTTTTATTGATGGAAATACCAATTATAGGGTAACCATTTTTAATGAAACAGGCTCTATTATGTATGGTGAAAAAACCTATGAAAATGATTTTGAAGGCTATAATAAAGGGCAAATTCCAGAAGGAACTTACTACTATATAATTGTGCAAAAAGATGGTTTAGATAAAAGAACAGGTACTTTAACTATTATCCGGTAATATTTTAAAACTTTCTACTACTTCATTAAATATTGGTCCTAAAGTTGGGAAAGTTGCATTTTTTAAATCGGTCGAAATAATAAATATTTGATGATCACTTGCTACAAAATGCTTAATTATTTTCAAATCTTTACGCACATCATTTGGTTTTAAAGATGCCCATTTTGCTGACTTACCATTTATTTGTTTTTCACCTGAATCTATAACCGATAAATCAAATTCAGAACCAGCTAAGTTGTTGATATGATTTTGATAAAAAGTATTTAAATCCATATTATTTTTTATAACTGATCCGTCTTTTTTTTGCTGAAAACCGGCATCTACAATAACCACATCTAAACTTTCAACATAATCGGTCGCGTTTTTTTTGGGAGATTGAATAACCAACACCGTATTCTTTTTTACTTTGTAAATCCAATCTTTCGGTATTTGTATAGAATAACCTTGATGTCCATTATGATAAACCTGATATTCACCTAAAGGACTAGTAATGATATCTTCTATTAAATAGTTATCATTTGCTTTTTGTTTAGAAGCATTAGGTGAAGTACAAGCTCCAAAACAGTAAAGGATGACAACAAGAGCAAATACCGTTTTCAAATTAATCATATAATTGTGTAACATTTGATGGAAACTAATTATTAAGGGTTGCTTAATTAAAAGATATGATTACCGCGTTATTTCGATTTGCTGGTTTTATTTAACTCATCTTGAAGCATTCTTGATATTTTTTGCTCTTTGTCTAAAGCCCGTTTTTTATAAGCATCAAAAGCCAATTGAGTTTCCGATAATTCTTTCTGAATATCTAAGGTAGCTAAATTGCTATTTCTATAGCGATAAATAAAAAATAATAAGGCTGCTAATGATAAGCCCAACAAGGTCCACATTAAACCTTTATACTTTAGTTTCGACATTGGGATGCCCAAAAAATTAATACTATCTTTTTCGTCATTAGTTTTTTGTAAGATATTTTGAGTACTGCCCAGCTCGGTTTGCAATTGTTCAATTTCCGATTGTTGGCTCGCAATAGTACTTTGTGATTGTAAGTAATTGGCTTTTGTTTGGCTTAAGGTATCCCTAAAATTGCTTCTAAACTTTTTCAAGTCACTTCTGGGTATAACCTTATATTGTTTATAGGTTTCAGATTTGTCTAACATCTTGTTATACTGCTCTTCTAATGTACCACTTTTTAAATAGTCTTGAGCTTCCGCACCATTACCTACCCCTAAAACTGCAATAATCAATATACAACTAAATTTTCTTAGCACGCTACTCAATATATTTTTATTTTTAATAAGATGCATAAATTTAAAAATTAGGGTTTTATTTAATAAGTATTTTAGAATTATTAACATAAAGCAATAACCTAATTTAATTTGGTATAAAGCTGCAAATTTAATATTTCCTGCTTAATTTAAAGTGTTCAGTATATAAAATTCAGAAGTGTTATTGTATTGAGTAGAAAATTAAGTAGTTGATACTTTCTTGTTTTAAGAGTGCCTAGTTTTTCTTTCTACGAAGAACCGAAGTTTTTAAACTAGCCCCGATTGCAGCGGTTATGCTATTTTGCCGCGCAGCATTTGTAGCCAAGCAATAGCATTTGAGCGGAAAGCGGGACCACCGTTATTGTTATACTGCAAGGTTTCGCTTCAAATAAAATTAAAGAATTGGCTACATATTTATGGACGAGATAAACTTGTCAAAAAAAAAAAATGAAAAGACCTTACTCAAAATCAGGATACAATAAATACTGTTTTCGCTTTGCCTTAAAAGCATCAATACCGGCTTGCCAACTCGTTCTAATTTGTTGTTCGGTTAAACCATCTATAATTTGTTGCCTAAGTTTTGTGGTTCCTGCTAATTTATCGAAAAAACCATTTTCTAAAAAAAAATGACTTTTATTGTCAAATGCCTCATACATTTTCAGCAACCAACTGATATCCAATTGTTGTTGCTTAAATAGGTCAGCTTCATCTAAAGTAGTTAAATCTACTCCAAAGCAAGCTTCATTTTCTAATTTAGGGTATTTGGCACCCGGTGAAGAAACGGGCGTAAATTGAAAAGGCATTTCTTTTAAAGAAGGATGTCCAATCAATTGAAATTGTTTATCCGTTCCTCTGCCTATACTTAAAACTGTGCCTTCAAAAAAGCATAAACCCGGATATAAATAAATTGAACGTTGGTTAGGTAAATTGGGAGATGGCTTGATGGGTAGGGTATAATTTTTTTGATGCGTATAATTGTTACAAGGGATAACCGTCAAGTCGCAAGATACTCCATCAGCTAACCAAGCTTCGGCATTAATCATTTTTGCCAACTCCCCAATAGTCATACCATGCACAACCGGAATAGGGTGTTGCGCAATAAACGATTCAAATTCGGGTGTTCTAACCGGTCCGTCAACATAATGCCCATTGGGGTTAGGTCTGTCTAATACAACAACCGGAATATGCTGCTCAGCAGCAGCTTCCATTACAAAATGCATAGTACTGATATAGGTATAAAATCGAGCGCCAACATCTTGCATATCAAATACCAACACCTCTAAACCATTTAGTTGCTCAGCAGTAGGTTTTTTATTTTTGCCATATAAACTAACAATGTCAATGTTTTTATAAACGTTATTAAATACTTTTTCACCGGCGTCGGCAGTGCCTTTAAAACCGTGTTCCGGTGTAAATATTTTTTTTATGTTGATGTTTTTATCTAATAAATAATCAACTAAATGAACATTATTTACCGTAGAAGTATGGTTAACTATTAAACCTGCTTTTTTATTAGATAGATAAGCCTGATAGGCTTTAAAGTTTTCTGCAGCCGGTTGTGGTTTAGTGTCGTCAAAAGCGTTCAATTGAACAACCTGATTTTTTGAGCTTAGAAAGGATGATTGTATTGTTTGATCAGGTTCAGCAGATCGACAAGCGACTAATGCAATCCAAACAATGACTAATAAAAATAACTGAGTGTAAAATTGAAAATTCAAGTACTTCATAAAATGTTAAATAAATAGTAAATGTACAGTAATGATGGGTATAATTCGTTTATATTTGACCGCTGAAATGTACAAATTGTTTAAAAGATATCTTAGTAATGATGAGTTATTAATTGCGCATGTTGAATTTGCCATTATATTGATATTCAGTGTTTTCAAAATTGTAAATTGTAAATTGATTTTTTCCTTATTTGTTATTAGTGATTAATGGGTGTCGAATCGTTCATTGCCAAACGCTTAGCTTTTAGTAAAAAGAAGGCTTTCTCGGGTTTCATAATTAAAATAGCTATTGCTGCCGTTAGTCTTTCGGTAGCGGTTATGATAATAGCCACCGCTTTTGTTAATGGATTTAAATCTGAAATACAAAGCAAAGTGTTTGGCTTTATGGGGCACATTCAAATCAGTAGCTTCGAAAGCAACTATGCATTTGAAACTAAACCCATTGCTGCCGACCCGGAGCTAATCCAAAAAATTGAAGCCTTACCAGCCACTTCTCACGTACAAGCCTATGCCAACAAAACTGCCATTTTAAAATCTGATTCGGTTATGGAAGGCATTGCTTTAAAAGGTATAGATGTTGATTTTAATTGGGAATTTTTCTCTCATTATCTTATTGATGGGGAGTCTTTTAAGATGGAGGATAGCAAAAAATCGAACAACATTTTACTCTCTAAAACTACCGCCAAACGCTTAAAAGTACAAACCGGCGATAAAATAATTGCCTATTTTATTCAAGATCCGGTACGTACGCGCAGCTTTACCATTTCAGGAATTTTTAATACGGGTTTAATAGAGTATGATCAATCTTTTGCTTTGGTTGATATTCGCCACATTCAAAAATTAGAAGGTTGGAAAGAAAAACAAATACAAGGCTATGAAGTGTTTTTACATGATGCTGATAATATGGACGAAACCAACGAAACACTTTATTATAACTTACTTGGTCCTAATTTACTTTCGCAAACCTTACGCGAAATTAACCCGAGTATTTTTGATTGGTTAGAGTTGCAAAGTATGAACGAACGGGTAATTTTCACCTTAATGATTATTGTTACGGTTATTAATATGATAACTGCTCTACTCATTTTAATTATGGAACGAACTAATATGATCGGCATTTTAAAAGCCCTTGGAAGCAGCAATTGGTCTATCAGAAAATTATTTTTATTCAGTGCCGCTTTTATAGTGGGCTTTGGTTTGTTGTTTGGTAACTTATTAGGCTTTTTCGTTTGCTTTTTGCAACATCAATTTGAGTTGCTCCGCCTTTCCGAAGAATCGTATTTTATTGAAGTAGTGCCTGTTCATATTAACTGGTTCACTATATTTTTAATCAACTTTTTTACTTTAGTGATTTGCCTGCTCATCCTCATCATCCCTTCTTATTTAATATCCAAAATTTCTCCGGTTAAAGCTATTCGATTTGATTGAGTAATATAGAAGAAATTATTTAATCTGCAGAATAACTGTTGCGATTGCCGGCAATATATTTTTACATTAGTGTCCCGATGTTGATTTAAGCAGTTCTGCTAACTTGCTGATTATTATTTAGTTACATTTCTTTTCTTATTTTTCGAATTCAGAAATTTTCTCAACTTTTCTACCTTGTTATTTTCGGGCAATGAATAATGGGAGATATGCATTAGCTCAAGTTGTCTCAAAATTTAAAATTATACCTTTCAATCTACCAAATTTTACGTATTTTAAGTGTTTCTTCATTTGACAAAACTCCTCTAAATCAACTACTTAGCAGCAACGCACACCTTGCCGATACAAAGGACATTCATAATCATTTGAAAATCTTTTAGTTAAATCGAGACACTAATGATATCATCATTGAAATGCTAAAGCAATTTCAAAAAAAAGGAAGTAATTGAATCTTTATTCATTAACATTTATCTAATAGTTCATTCAAAATCATTCTATATCAATACTAGGTTTTATGCAATCAAAATTAGACAATAAAAATATCTATATTTAAGCAAATTTTTATGTACTTAAATAAAGATAAAAGGTTTCTTATGGGACAAGTTCGCTTATTCGATTACTTAAAAAAATTAGATGAAAACGATCTAAAACAAATCAAAAAATATTTGAATAGCCCTTTCTTTACGGTGCCCAGTAGAGATAGAGTTACCGCACTTTTTGAGGTATTGCAAAACTATCATCCTTTGTATAACGTGAGCGACGAACAATTAGCCAAGAAGTTAGGTATTACTAACAAAAAACAAATTGGTAATTTAAAAGTGAATTTACGGAAGTGTGTTGAAGATTATTTGAGGCAAAATCAAGTAAGGGGCAATGAACAATTGCAGGTTTTGTTGTTGGCAGATAGTTTGGATGATTTGGATTTAAGAAAGCAGTATGAGAAATATGCGAACCAGTATTTAGAAAAAATAAACGAGAAGCAAGTTTTAAGTGCAGAAGACTATTATCTAAAATATCAGCTTTTAATTAAGTTGCACGGTATAACTAACTCTCTGGATAATAACAACACCTATTTAAGTGAAGCAATGGGAGCATTAAGCTACTTTTATCTGTCTGAAAACCTTATTAATTTAAACGGATTTCAATTACTTTCAAAGGTATTAACCCGTAATGAAAATATTGATTTAACGCTTAATATGGTTAAATCGGTTAGCGACTACAGTGTTATTGAAAACCCTAATATTCGAATAAGTTACTTTATATATGAGTTCCGAAACAAAAAGAATATTAAGGAAAAAGAACAATTGTTCCATACGATATTAGGAATAATAGAAACCAGTTGGAAATTAATGACAAAGTCATACAAATATGAAATTTACGTTTATATAATAAACGCAGCAAAAAGTTTGGCTGCTAAAGGTGTTAAAATAAGCTATAAGGATGTCTTTGATATTCATCAATTCTGGATTAAAAAAAATGTTCATCTAACATATAGTGAAATGGAAAGCAACCTCTTTATTACTATAGCTATCGATTATTGCGTTGCAGAAAAATTTGATGAATACCAATTGTTTGTTGAAAAGCATACAAAATATTTAGCAATAAATTTAAAGGAAGTAACTTTACAATTTTGTAGTGCATTCTTTTTCTTTAAAACTAAACAATTTAATGAAGCCTTGCGTTTGCTTGCTCTTTTTAATGTTAAAGACCCATATAGCAAATTAAACGCAAAATTGTTAGAACTAAAATGTATATATGAATTAGATAATTCAACTATGTTCAATGCCAGAGCTAATGCTTTTTCTCAGTTTTTATATAGAAATAATGCACTAAAACAAGATGTGAAAGATGACAGCTTAAACTTCATCAATTTTTTAAATAGAATTGCATCTTTAAGAAGCCATATTGGTATTGAGCACAAGTCAGAAATTACTAATAAATTAGAAAAATTAGAGAAGGAAGTTATTTTAAAAGAAGGTGTGGTAGGGGGAATTTGGCTTCTCGAAATTTTAGCCAAAAATAAAAGACGCATTAAATAAAATACTTCTTATTTAATGCGTATTCAATGAACATAAAGTTCTACAACGGCATTCTTAACCGTTTCCTTTTTTATCTCCATCTTTTGGTTTCGGTAAAATAACGATTACCGGTGTTACTGCCCGGTCAGTATCTTTCGGATTTGAGTCTTTAACTTCAACCTCACTTTCTTTCTCAGTTTTAATCTCATTATCCTTGTTTTCATTTGTTGTTTGAGTAAATGCGTGGTTTGCAAAAAATAGAAAGCTTAATGCTAAAGCCAACATTTTAATTGTACCCTGTGTAGCCGGGTAGCACTTTGTTAACTCACTTGCTTCAAGCGCATTAACATTTGTATTTGTTGTATTCACACTTCAAATGTAGTATGAGAATTGCGTGTAATTAACTCACATCCAATATCGTTACATATTGGCTAAAATTGAATGATGTGAATTAAGTATGTGGCATAAAAAAACCAGTAGACTAATCTACTGGCTTCTAAAAGTATTTATTTTCAGCTTGCTAAACCATCAAGTGCTCTCGCTTTAATCGGCATTTTGCTACATTCGTTATCTGTATAGATGTACCATTCGCAAAATAGAGTGTATTGCCTTCTAAGGTTTCCATCATTTCAATATTAACAATAGTGCTTTGGTCAATACGTAAAAAATTGTAAAAATTACTTTTTATCATTTTTCCAAAAAATCCCAGATTATGTCCACTAGCATGTTCACTACCATCGGTAAACATAAACCGTGTTTGATGTCCATTTAGTGTAGTTAGACATAAAATTTCATTTCTACCATGAAATTTTATAACTCCATCAATCGTGCGAATACCAATTTTACGATGTTGCCTAAAAGCATAAGAAGCAATATCAATGGCATCTAATCCGAAATTATCAATAGCATCATCAATAAGCTTTTGGAAAATAAATGGATTAACCCGCATACTGTTTTTATTTACAAAGTACTTTAGGTTAAGTTCCATTTTTTCAGCTTTAACTGCATATTCCTTCACATCAAAATGGTTAGTGGTTATTATTACTGGAAATGGAAATTTGCCTTTTAAAATTTTGCGAGCGACATCAATACCATCACTATTGTTCAGGTCTTCTTCATCTAAACTAATATCTATTATGGCGATGCTAAAATCGATTGTTCTATCAGCTATTAGTTTAAGTGCCTCTTCTTTATTAGTTGCCCTAATTAAGCTATAGGTTTTATTTTTATCTGGTAAATTTTCTTCTTCTTCTAAATTAAAAAATTTGCTTACTGCCATAAAATCTTCGGCATTGTCTTCTACTATTAATACATTCATTTTTGTGTAATTTTAATTAACTATTTTTTTTGTTGGCTAAAGGAACACGAATATTAAAGGTGGTTCCTCCCATGTCATTTGTATTTACATTTACTTCTCCTTTTAAATCATCACATACAATTGCATATAATCTTTGTAGACCTCTGTTTTTGCTTAAAGCCTTTTGTTCATCAATATACACACCATTATCTTCTACCTTAATGGCTAAAACACGCTTGTTTAATTGAACAACTATATTCAGTTTTTTGGAAAAATCTTTTTGTTTCTTACGTTTGTCATTGGCAACTCTATTAGCGTTAATTGCTAATTCTACAAAAATACTTCCCAGCTTTCTTGCTCTTGTACGGCTTACTTTTATTTTACTATCAATTTCAATGGTAGCTTTAAATTGATTATCGGCATAGTTAAGCCCTGTTTTAATACTCTCTAAAATGTTGTGAATATAATTTTGAAGACCTAATTTTTCATCAGACTCCTTGTTTACTAAGTCGTGCAAAATATACATTGCTTCAACTCTTGTTTTTATGTATTTTAAATGAGAAGGAGCGTCCTCTTCTGTGCTTGTCATTTGGTTGCTGATGTCATTTATTTGATTATTGATGTCATCTTGTAAAATATTGAGCGTGCCACGTATGGCGTGGTTCATATCCCTGCGTTGAAACTTAGCTAATCTTTCTTTTTCACTTCTAAGTTCACCTGCAGATATTATAAAAAATATTATAATAATAAAAGGACGATAAATATTGGCAATAATATCAGTACTAAAACCTTTTAAATCTGTTAAATAAAACCAATGTGCCAGTAGAATAACGATTGAAACAAGCCATACCATATAGTTCATGTACTTAAATTTTTTATCTTTAAAATAGGCAACAAAAACCACAATTAAAGCAGCCGTTGTAAATAAAGAAAGTGCTATATCAGGAAGGTTAGCAGTCTTAATTTTAAAACCTAAAAATTCTAATTTGGCATAGGCGGGAGAAACTAATTCGGCTATTAAAATACTTAGTAGCAATAAAGTTAGTGTTACTAAAACCGGAAATTTATTAGAACTAAAAATGCTTATAAATATTTTTTCAATAAATATTTTACATTTTGGCAAAGCTCGTATTTTTGCTATAAACCAAAGGTATGCGGTTTGTTCTCCAAATTTAATATACTTTATAGAGTACAAAAAGCAAACAGAATTTAAAATTGAAATGGATGCTATAATCCAATCTATTTGATAGTCCCGAAGGCTTAGAAAACCATCTAAGCGAGCAAAAATTAATATAAGATCGACCATACACCACAAGAGAATAGCCACGGCTAACCAAGCTAAGCCTAAGTCTAATTTTTTTTGAACACGATCTAAAGTAACATTAAGCCAAATGATGACAATAATGCAACCTGAAAAGCAATTGAAAAACAAGCCAATAAAACGGAATAGCATCTTTCTATAATTTTCATCAGTTGCTACTAACGTATCTGGAAATTTAGATTGTGCATATAAACCCAATAAACCAAAAACCAAAAAAGAAATGATTAAGAGATTGGCAACAGTTTCTTGGTGGGCTTGTCGAAGTGTAAGCATATACGTATATTTAATTTAACTAATGTTAAACAATTATAATCTTTTTGTGTTTGTTATCGCAAGCTCATCTAATATTATTCAGTTTTATCTAATAACGTATAAGCGGTGAAAAGATATACACTTTTCAATAGTCTATTTCAATCCAAAAATCTATTATTTCAGCCGATTTTTTAATTGTTTGATATTCAATTATTTATGCCTTAAGCTGATGTTTTTTCATTACCTTTTTTGAGTACTTTTCTATGGTCAAGCCCAAAATTTGTAGTTGAAAAATAACTTGTGCTGCTTCATCTTTGCAAAACAAAATGATTTGAAAACAGTAGCAAATGATTCTGATTATACATCAAACAAACTTAAAACTGTTAGAAATACTTTTGAATCATCGTTAGTAAAAATTCATAATCTTAAAAAAATGAAAAGTAAAGTACAACTAATTCTATTGATTACCATACTATTTAGTATTCAAATTGGCTATGCTCAATCAACAGAAAACCATCATAAAGTATATATCCCTTTTTGGATTGGGGCAGGTTATGGTTACGAATGGAGTGTAGCAGATGAGGTAACCATAAACGCTCAAATTGATATGCGCGTATATATTGGTGACGATGACTTCGCCATTGATAATTTTGTTTTCTCACCCAGATTAACAATTGAACCACGTTATTACTATAACCTGAAAAAAAGAGCAGAACAGGGAAAAAGCATACAATTGAACTCAGCGAATTATGTTTCGTTGGATATGAGCTTCGAATTAGATGCAGGATTTGGTGGGATTAGAGACTGGCCACAAAACACGCTCAGAATATTACCTACCTGGGGATTACGGCGCGAATTAGCTGAACATTTTACCATAGATTTTGGAGTGTATGCAGGCTACAAGTTAAAAGAGATTGGAGATAGAAACTGGGATACCGGAAAATGGGATAGTGACTATTGGACAACGCATAAATTTGCATGGGGTATAAATTTAGCATTTAGTCATATTTTTTAAATAAACTATTAGATAACAAATACATCTGCCTTATTACTTAAATCCTATACAAACATCTCTAATACAAATATCTATTGCACTCTTATAACACTTTATGTACATAAAATAAAAAGGCGATTTGCTGAAAAGCCATAATAGAGTAAGCATTTAATTTTAATAAATTTAAAAATAATGGAAAAATTAAAATTTAAAGTATTGAATTTAATAGCAATTATTTTACTAACAATATTTTTGACTTCTTGTGAGAAGCAGGCAATTCAGAATAGTTCAACTAAACAAATAACAGAGCCACCTGAACTTTCCATCATAGAAATTGAGGCTATAAAAAATGGAAGTATTAAAATTTTTCTTCCAGAAGAAATTGCATTAGATGGCGACAAAATTGCGGAATATTTACATACTCTATCTGCTGAAAAACTCTATCAGCACATCCTTACACATAAAATTATTCATTTTTTAGGCACTACAAACAATTTTGAAAGATTTTATAAGGATAACCCAAACTACACTTTCTTAACAATGGATGATCTTCATAAATATGCACCCAATAACATTGAAGAATTTAAAGATTTTGATCCGTATAATTCAAATAATATTACTTTAAGGGGATGTTCTACATTGGCTAATTCATGTTACGGTTCAACGCTAATAGAAGCTGATAGATGTTGTTCAGAATTCCTTGGTATTCGTTGGGATTGTAAATATGAAATAGACTATACATATAATAGTTCCGAATGCACAGACCCTTGTAGTAATGTAGCCTGCGGTTGGAATCAATATTGTAGTAATGGATGGTGCTATGATAATCCATCTTGCCCAAAATGTAAAGGTGATGAAGTATGCATAGGTGCTACTTGTACTCCACTTTAAATAAAGTGTAATCAAATTGTACATCTAAATCATTAAAAAAGCTCAAGCTAAACAGGCTTGAGTTTTTTTATTCGCCTACCAAATGGTGTATTTTTTTGTAAATGATAAAAAAGATAATTATCCACCCATAAAATTATACCCAAAATCATTTAACTTAAAAAAGCAAATATCCAATCCCAAGTTATCCGTAGTTTGTCCGAACAGGCTATCCGTATGTTCCACTCTTGACGAGCTTTGCAATCACGCCGCATCTTTTTATTTGCACTATGCAAGCATTTGTAAGGCGAGTAATGATTCCCAAGTTATTCAACTAAGCAAGCAGTAGGCTCAATAACCAAATGCCTTGTACCCTAATTCGGTACGGGCTTTTTTACTTTTTAAAAGAAGTACTCGTGCCACAACTGTAGGTTTAGCCAACAAGCCGTGGCACGAGTTTTAGCCGCTACTGGTAAAATGTCCTTCCTTTCATCTATGTCATACTGAAATCAAATTGTAGCTATAAACACCCACGGAGATTGGAGGTTCAGTTTCTGTTTATGCTGAAAACAGCAGATTATAAAACAGCTGCTCGTTAAATGTTGGACAGATTCTGAGCATTTGCGCCACTACGTTGTAGAAACTGAATCAAGTTCAGCACAGGTCTCAGAATGACGATTTTTAAAATGACTCATCGCTTTTCGTCATTCTGCTGACACAAATGTTCCTGCAAAGATCACTTGTGCCGCAACGATTAAAACAAGTTTGTAAATGTCAACCCAACTAAGCAAGCTGTAAGCTCAATAAACAAAAGCCTGTTAAAAAACCGTCATTCTGAGAAGACATGGAGCGTAGCGAAAAGGCTTGCTCAGAATCTGCCCTTCGTTTACAACTGCTGCCCATTAAAAAACATCCTGCAAAATGATCAACAGATTCTGAGCCTTTATTCCACTTCGTTCCATAAATCTCAGAATGACGGCTTCGATATAGTTTTTTCATAGCCGGTGCTTTGTTCATTTCAAATTTCATGTACAAGCTTTTTAATATTTACGATACAATTTCATATTTCTAACAAATGGCAAAAGACGATGGCTACAAAATTAGCAATCGTGCAGCCTATTAAAAAATCCTCCTTATCATTGAAAAGTTATGCACAAGTGCCGTTGCTGCTATAATTGCATCAAGAAGTTTTATTTTGTAGCCTTTGCGCAGTTCAATCGTTTTTGCTTCTACTTCATCACTTAAGGACAGTACAATTGCATCATCAAAAAATTGGTATGCAACTTGTAAGCTTCATGTGCAGTATTAAAACCCTCTGCTGGAGCAAGTGTTCCAGCAAAAATCACTTGTCACGCAACGATTAAAACAAGTTTGTAAATATCAACCCTCTGCTGGCGCAAGTGCAATGTCATTAAGTTAAGCACAATCCTAAAAATGGGTTCATAACAGAAGCCTCCTGTTGCCAAACTGCTTTGGTTTTGTTCTTTGCCTATATTTATCTGGTTCTCTTTTGTAATTTCTATTAGGCCTT
>CALHDG010000022.1 GCA_938023075.1 uncultured Chitinophagales bacterium | reverse complement strand
GATATAATACCAAATTGACAATAAAATGTAACACAAATTTCGTTTTATTGTTGGCGATATTTTCGTTAAAAATACTCGCCTTAGCCGCTAACTATGACTGCGTTTGAATCTCACCAAAATAAATTCAAAATTTTAGTGTCATTTTTTATAATCAAATTGGTATAAAAGCTTATAAAGATGTAGATTCAAATATTATCCTTGAAAATTTCTTTTGCCATCAAAAGCATTTAACCTAATTTAGCCGATAAATATAGATTGATTCATTTATTAATACGATAACAATTTGAGTTTAATTAAATCCATCTCCGGTATACGAGGAACCATTGGCGGAAAAACCGGCAATAACTTAACCCCAATTGAGGTAGTCAACTTTTCAACAGCTTATGCAACTTGGTGTGAAAAAAATTCATTGAACAATACTATTGTAATTGGTCGAGATGCGCGAAAATCGGGTAAAATGGTTGCCAATTTAGTTTGCGGTTGTTTGGTAGCCAAAGGTTTTAGTATTATTGATTTGGGTATCAGCACTACCCCAACCGTTGAAATGATGGTGCCTGAAAGCCAAGCTGCCGGTGGCATTATTTTAACAGCCAGCCACAATCCCGAAGGGTGGAATGCCTTAAAATTGCTCAACGAAAAAGGCGAATTTTTAAGCGCAGCAGCAGGAGCAGAAATTTTAGAAATCGCCGAAAAAATGGATTTTAATTTTGTCGCCGAAGATAAAATAGGCTCTTACGTAAAAAACAAAGAAGCCCTTAGTTTTCATATTGAAAAAATTTTGGAATTGCCTAACGTGCAAACCGATTTAATTAAACAAGCGAACTTTAAAGTGGCTTTTGATGCTATCAACTCTTCGGGTGGTATTGCCATTCCTTTATTATTAGAAAAATTGGGCGTTCAACAAATCATCGGTCTAAATGATGAACCCACCGGACAATTTGCTCATACACCTGAACCTTTACCGCAAAACTTAACGGATATTATGCAATTAGTTGCCAAAGAAAAAGCAGACGTCGGTTTTGTAGTTGATCCGGATGTAGACCGGCTCGCTATTATTTGTGAAGATGGTTCTTATTTCGGTGAAGAGTATACTCTTGTCGCAATCGCTGATTATATGTTGTCCAAAATAGAATCGCCAACGGTTTCCAATTTATCCTCAAGTCGCGCTTTAAAAGACATTACCGAGCAACATGGTCAGTTACATTACAATGCAGCAGTCGGCGAAGTAAACGTTGTGGAAAAAATGAAAGAAGTTGGCGCAAAAATTGGAGGAGAAGGGAATGGAGGCATTATTTTACCGGAATTGCATTATGGTAGAGATGCCTTAGTGGGTATTGCGCTCTTTTTATCGTTTATGGCAGAGAAGCAACTTAAGGTAAGTGACATCAGAAAACAATATCCAAACTATGTAATGGTGAAAGATAAAGTGCAATTGAAAGAAGGCTTGAATTTGGATGAAGTACTACAACAAATTTCAGAAAATTATAAAGAGCAACCGCAAAACAAAGTAGATGGTGTAAAAATTGAGTTTGAAGACAGTTGGGTACATTTAAGAAAATCGAACACCGAACCGATTATCAGAATTTATGCAGAACATAATAATCAAGAAAATTGTGTGGCTTTGGCAGAAAAGTTTAAAGGTGAATTGTTATCGCTTATTTGATTAGGAACGATGTTAAATTTAATTCAATTTAAAAGATTATCTTTGTTTGATGGTTTCTGATGTAAGGACTATTAATATTAATTTTTATTAGCAAAGAATCATGATTGATAAAATAGATACACAAATTCAAGAAGCAATTGATATGTTTTATACTCCATGGAGCAGATTAGTTGATTTTTTAAACGATGGAGAAATGATTCGTATTTTTAAAAGCAGAGGCTTAGAAATTAATTATACATTAATCCAATCAAAAGGTAAGAACCTTAATTTTGACATGATTGCACATCTTGAAAATGAGATAATTGTGGTTGATGTTAAAACTAGATTAAATGTGAAAGACATTGATATATTTAGAAATAAACTTGCAAAAATTAACGACACAATTCAAATATACCGAAACTCTAAAGTATATGGCTCAGTAGCTTATTTAAAAGCAGATGAGCAAAGTGATACCTATGCCGGATCAAAAGGTTTATGGGTAATTAGAGCTACGGGAAACAGTGTATCAATTATCAACCAAAACAACTTCAAACCTAAAATATATTAATCGCTAATGCCCATTTGATCATTTAAAATTAATCCTTCATAATTAAAATAGGTGAATATATATCTCGACAATGCCGCAACCACCCCTTTAGACCCACAAGTGTTGGAAGCCATGTTACCCTTTATGAAAACCCATTACGGCAATCCTTCCTCCATACACGCCTTTGGCAGAAAATCGAGAACCGCTATTGAAAAGGCTCGAAAAATAATTGCTCAACACTTAAACTGTTCTACAGCCGAAATCTTTTTCACTTCCGGTGGAACGGAATCGAACAATACTATTTTATTAAACGCTTTACAAAACTTATCTGTCAAGCGCATTATTACTTCACCAATTGAACATCATTGCATTCTACACACTTTAGATTATCTGAAACAGCATTTTCAATGTACTGTTGAATTTGTAAAACTAAATGAAAAAGGCGCCGTCGATTTAGAAAATCTCGATGCATTGTGTGCTAACTCTACTGAAAAAACAATGGTTACTTTAATGCACGCCAATAACGAAATAGGCAACCTTTTACCCATTCAACAAGTAGCTGAAATTTGCCAAAAACATCAATGTCTGTTTCATTCCGACACCGTGCAAACCATCGGTAAAATCCCCTTCGATTTGCAAAAAACTCCTATTCATTTTCTGGCTGGAGCCGGACATAAATTATACGGACCAAAAGGAGCCGGTTTTTTATACATTAATGCCGAAAACCAATGTAAACCACTTTTATATGGCGGCGGACAAGAACGCAACATGCGTGCCGGCACCGAAAATATTTATGGTATTGTCGGCTTAAGCAAAGCGGTAGAACTATCATATCAAAACATAGAAGAAAACGCGCAACATATCAAAAAATTGAAAAAATATTGTCTTGAAAAGATTCAAACACAAATGCCTGAAGTAACGGTAAATGGTTTACAAGGTGACCAATCTCTATATACCATTCTAAACTTAAATTTTTCTAATTACCCCAAAACCGATATGCTATTAATGAATTTAGATATAGAAGGGATTTGCGCTTCGGGCGGCAGTGCCTGTAGCAGTGGTGTAGATGCGGGTTCGCATGTCATTCAGGCACTCAATTTGGGCAGTAAGTCCATTCGTTTTTCATTCTCAAAATTCAACCAACTAACCGAAATCGATTATGTGCTTAATACATTAAACAAGTTACTGCTTAGTCCAGTGACTTAACAATTAGTTATGCTAAAAATCTAATAACAAAACACCCAAATACATCGTATAATAAAAGTAAATATTAAGCCATGCGTTCGTTCAACCCCTTGAGCTATAAACCGGTATTTGTTTGTAATACCTGTACTTCAAAAAAGTTTGATAAGAAATATCTATTTGAAGCGAAGCCGCCATACCCACAAAAAAGTTGGTTCTGCTCTCCATTCCAACTCCTCGCGGCAAGCGCACAAAAGCTGTTCGCTGTGGGCTATCCATTCCAAACACCCCAATCAGGGCTAGTTTGCCAAATTCGCTCAGCCGCATCAAACCTTGCCTATTCGCGTCTTCCATTGGTTTGGTTTAGCATATTGTTTTGTTCTATACAATTCATTACAATCACTGAATGTCTTGGCTCTATTCACTATCATGCAGAAACTAAACAGACTTGTGAAATTGATGCTGGCGAAGATCAAACTATATGTAAGGGGCAACAATTAGAATTAAGCGTTCAGGGAGTACCTGAAAATGTCGCCATTTTATGGGAGCCTTCCGAAGGCTTAGACAACCCTTTAAGTAAGCAACCGGTGGCTTCTCCACAAGAAACCACCTTGTATATAATTAAAGTAATTGATGAAAATTTTGAGGGCTGCGCTAACACCGATAGTGTGTTAATTACCGTAAGTGGCGAAGGTTTTGCCGATGCTGGTCACGACCAGACTATCTGCAAAGGTGATGCCATACCTTTAAAAGCGAGAGGTGGTATTGAATTTGAATGGAGTCCGGCAGAAGGTTTAAGTTCTACTAATGTTTTTAATCCCGTTGCCCGACCCGAAAGTACCACAAGCTATACCGTTGCAGTAACCAACAGAAGTGGATGCATGATAACTGATGAAGTTCTAATTATAGTTGAAGATCAACCCACTTTAAGCCTTGGAGAAGTGGTAATTACACTTTGCCATGGTGAAAGCACTACCTTACAAGCCAATGGAACCGGTACTTTTTTCAGTTGGGAACCCGCCAACGGCTTATCCGATGCTTCCATAGCCAATCCTGTTTTTACAGGTAACGAAAGCACGGTTTATACGGTTTCTAATTTTAATGACCCTTCAGATGTTTGTATTGCCAAGGCACAAGTGGAGGTGAATGTATTTGATTCTTCTTCTATTATAACCAGTGAAGATATGACTTTGTGTAGAGGTGAATCTACTCAGTTAAGCGTTTCTGGTGGAACAAGTTATACCTGGTTTCCAACAACAGGTTTAAGCGATGCCACTATTGCCAACCCAACCGCAAGTCCTGAAACGTCAACAACTTACGAGGTAACTGTTTTCAATCAAAATTGCTTTATTACAAAACAAATCACCATAACAGTAGCAGATGAAATTAGCGTAAATGCTGGAGAAGATATTACTATCTGCTTAGGTGACAGCCATCAACTAAACGCAACTGGTGGAATCAACTATATATGGTTTCCTGCTGATGGTTTGAGCGATCCAACCATCGCTAATCCTGTTGCTAATCCTATAGAAACAACAACTTATAGAGTGTTAAGTGGTGGAAATAATAATTGCAGTACACCTGATTCTATTACGGTTTTTGTAAATGAAAGTTTGCCTTTTGACCTAACAAATACACAAACAGTTTGTGCTGGAGATCCGGTTCAATTATCGGTAGCAGGTGGCTCAAATTATCAATGGTTTCCAGAAGAAGGTTTAAGCGATCCGAATATTGCAAACCCCGTTGCGACTCCATTACAAAGTATTTCATATGAAGTAAGTGTTTTAAATGATGATGGTTCATGCCTTTCTAAAGGAACGGTTTTTATTGAAGTAAGTGAAGCAACCAATACACAAGTAGTTGCCCACGCCGGAGAAGATTTCACTATTTGTGGTGGACAAGATGCGCAACTTTCTGCCAGTGGCGGAACAACCTATCAATGGATTCCTTCTACGGGATTGAGTGACCCAAACATTGCTAATCCAATTGCGGTATTAGATACCACGACCATTTTTACAGTTTTAGTTTCCAATGGAAATGAAAATGAATGTCCGGCAAAAGATCAAATTGAAATTTCTGTTGAAGAAGGTGTCAATCTTATTTTGGATGAAGGACCTCACGAAATATGTAAAGGAGAAACCATAGCATTAAACGCATCCGGTGCGAGTAAATACAGTTGGTCTCCTGAAGAAAGTTTAAGTGACCCTAACATTGCGAATCCGGTTGCTTCGCCATTAGAAAATACGGTTTATATATTAAATGCATCTAACCAAAGAGGCAGTTGTAAAGTGGTAGCTGATGTTGCGGTAAATATTCTGGATTTGAATGCTCCAGAAGTTCAGATTTCAAACGATCAAACTATTTGTATCAATCAATCGATTCAATTAAGTGCTTCTGGAGGCACCTCTTATTCGTGGTCACCAATTGAAGGATTGGATAACCCAAACATAGCCAACCCAATTGCTACACCCGATACAACTACCAATTATCAGGTAACCGTTTCTAATAATGAGGGGAAGTGTAGTTCTATAGCACAAGTAAATATACAGGTGAATGAGGAAGGTAATAGTGCTATTAGTGCCAATGCTGGTAAAGACTTAACAATTTGTAAAGGGCAAAATATTCAATTACAAGCCAGTGGCGGAACAAACTATAACTGGCATCCTATAGAAGGGTTAGACAATCCATTTATAGCCAACCCCATTGCTAAAGTTGATTCAACAACCACCTATACGGTTACGGTAAGTAATGGTGTTGAAGGCGAATGTCCAGCTAAAGATGAAATTACCATTGTGATAAAAGATGGTTTCCAACTTGATTTCGATGAAGGTCCATTTAATATTTGTGCCGGTGAGTCAGCTGAATTGTTTGCATCCGGTGCAGAAAATTACCGTTGGAGTCCAAATATAGCATTAAGCAATACTACTATAGCGAACCCAATTGCTACACCAGCTGAATCAATGACTTATACTTTAACGGCATCTAACCAACAGGGATGTGAAGTAGCAAAAAATGTAACGGTAAATGTAATGCCAAGCATTGCAGTTGAAACAATAGCCGATCAAACCATTTGTGCAGGTGATGATATTGAATTGTTCGCCTCAGGCGGAACTACTTATCAGTGGCAGCCCGAAATAGGTTTAAGTAATCCATCTATTCCTAATCCGGTAGCCGCGCCTCAAACTACCACAGTTTATGAGGTAACCGCTTTTGGTACGGAAGGGAATTGTGCCAATACTCAGGAAGTTATAATTGGCGTAGTTGCTCCACCCAGTATTTCTACCAGCGATGATGTTACGATTTGTTCTGGTGAATTGGTGAGAATAAGTGCTTTTAATACAAGCAGTTTAGATTTAGTTTGGTCTCCAGCTGAAGGTTTGGATAATCCTTTAGCTAGTAGTCCGGTAGCTTCACCAGAAACGAGCACCACTTATATAGTTACTGCTAACAGTGCTATGAATATGGGAACGGCTTGCACTGTGGTAGATTCAGTTAGCGTAATTGTTGAACAAGCTATTGAAGCTGATGCAGGTTTAGATCAAACGATCTGCTCCAGTGGCATAGCACAATTGGAAGCCAGTGGAGGAGATACTTATAGCTGGTGGCCCACCACAGGTTTAAGCAATCCCGATATTGCCAATCCGGTTGCCACTTTATCCTCCTCTATTACTTATTCAGTTACCATTGCTAATAGGGAAGGTAATTGTGCTCAAACAGATGAGGTATCTATTTATATAGAAGAAAACATTATAGCCGATGCTGGAGATGATCTCACTGTATGCGATGGTGGAGAAGTTCAGTTAATGGCAACTGGTGGCACTACTTATCAATGGTCACCTGTAGAAGGTTTAAGCGATCCGAACATTGCCAACCCTATTGCAAAACCATTAACTACTACTACTTATACTGTATTAGTTTCTAATGCAAATGATGCACTTTGTTCTGATACAGATGAAATTACCATAAAAGTAGAAGCGGGTTTCGATTTGGTTTTTGATGAAGGTCCTTATGAAATTTGTGAAGGGGAAAGCCTTCAATTAGCTGCCAATGGTGCAGGTACTTACCGTTGGAGACCGGAGATTGATATTAGCAATATTTTTGTAGGTAATCCGGTAGTATCGCCAACCGAAAATACTACTTATACTTTAACCGCCACTAACTTAGACGGCACTTGCGCTGTTGAAAAAAATGCGGTAGTATACGTAAAACCTAAAATTGAATTATTATCCGAAACAGAATATGTTATTTGTAAAGGTGATATGATTCAATTTAATGTAGCGGGTGCAGAAGATTATAGTTGGTCTCCCAATCTTTACTTAAGCGATGTTGCAATTGGTAATCCAACCGCTAATCCAACTGAAGATATTATGTATAGCGTTACCGGTAAAAATGAAACTTGCATGGCAAACATCACTATACAAGTATCTGTTGAAGAGACTCCTGTTTTAACAGTTTCAGAAAACCAAACAATTTGTGCAGGTTCTACCGCTCAGCTAAATGTAAGTGGTGCCGGCAACTACGACTGGAGTCCGAAAGAAAGTTTAGATAATCCTACTGCTTCTAATCCAATTGCCACGCCCGATATAACGACTACCTATCAAGTTAATTCATCCAATGGTTCTTGTATCTCTAATGAATCCGTTACCATTTATGTGGATAATTCAACCGTACCAAGATTGTGTACCCAACCTGTTGTAAGAAGGCTGTTATGCCCTGAAGATTTTTGTGGTTTAAGAGAACAGGATGTTTTTGCCGAAGTAGACAATACCTATTTTTTCTGTAGTATAGATATTGATGAAGCTGGTTGTATAGAATACCATGCCTTACCTTCATTTTTTGGAGTTGACACCATTACCATTATGGCTTGTAACCAAATTGATACTACCGATTGCCAAACACTAACGGCAATAATGTCGGTAGAGGAAGATTGTGAAGCGGGAAGTTGCCATAATCCGGTGGTTAGCTTGCCTTGTGTTCAATCAGGCGAAAGTGAAACAATATGTCCTGAATTTTGTCTATTTCAACAAATGGAAGGCACCGGAAACTCAGGCTATTCTATTATAAGTTTTAGTTTAAACTCGGCAGGAACTATTGGTTTAGATGGCAATTGTTTTAGTTATACCTCGCCAGAAAATTATGTTGGACCAGAGGTTATTCGCCTAATGGCTTGCAGTACCATTTATCCTGATTACTGCGATGAAATCACCTATGTTTTAAATGTTTTGAGTGACTGTGGTGAAAAAGGGAGCCCAACAGATCAAGAACCATTTTCTATTTTTAAAGAAGAAGACTTTAGTAGTTTGAATCTAAGTCAAACGGTCTCAATTGGTCTTTCTATTTATCCCACGCCTGCTAACAACAACTTAAATATGTATTGGAAAAACGTTGAAGCCGGCAGTTACTCCATAACCATCCAAGCAATGAATGGACAAGTTATTTCTTCTAAAACAATGTATCTATATGAAGGTGATCAAACTCAACAAATACCGGTTGATCATTTAGAAAAAGGATTATATTTTATTAGTATCCAAAAAGATGGTTTCTTTATGACTGAGAAGTTTGTAAAGGAATGATTGTGTTTCATAATAGAATTTGACAAGTTTATCAAAGTGGTTGATACTTTCTTGTTTTCAACTGCCATCGTTTTTTATTTTTCTACGAAGAACCGACGTTTTTAAACTAGCCCCGATTGCAGCGGTTATGCTATTTTGCCGCGCGGCATATGCAGCCAAGCAATAGCATTTGAGCGGAAAGCGGGACGGGTGTTATTATAAAGCCAAATAGTTTCGCTTCTAAAAAAATATTAAAAAAGTGTTAACTATTATCTTGTTTAGATAAACTTGTGTTATACATGATTAGGCTGAATTTTAAACTTTTTGACTAACTACTTAGTACAAAATCCAGAATTAAAAAAGCCCAAACCTCAACCTAAACAAGTATAGCTAATTCCGTTCCGGTCTCAGTTTTCTAACTTCAGCACCGGTTTGCCACATTTCTGATTCGCGTACCTCTTTCAATTCTGCTTCCAATTGTTCGCGGTAATTTTCTTGACCATTCGCTTCAATTACCCGTTCGGCTTCTTTACCACTTGCAACACTTTGGTACAATTCTTCAAATAAGGGTTCATTGAGTTTTCTAAATTTATGTCGCCAATCTAAAGCACCTCGTTGTGCGGTAGCTGAAGTGTTGGCATACATCCAATCCATCCCATTTTCGGCAACCAAGGGCATTAAACTTTGGGTGAGTTCTTCTACGGTTTCGTTAAAGGCTTCGGATGGCGTATGCCCATGTTTACGCAATACATTATATTGTGCTTCAAACATACCGGCAATGGCGCCCATTAAAATGCCGCGCTCTCCGGTAAGGTCAGAATATACTTCACGTTTAAAATCGGTTTTAAATAAATAGCCGGAGCCTACACCAATACCGAGACTAATGCATCGATCAAAGGCTTTGCCGGTAGCATCTTGATGAATGGCGTAACTGGAATTTAAACCTTTACCGGCTAAAAACATGCGCCGCAATGAAGTGCCGGAGCCTTTCGGAGCGACTAAAAATACATCCACATTGTTGGGTGGAACGATGCCTGTTTTGTCATTAAAAGTCATGCCAAAGCCATGCGAAAAGTACAAGGCTTTACCTTCGGTAAGATGTGTTTTTACTGTATTCCAAGCGGCAATTTGCCCAGCATCTGATAATAAAAATAAAATGATGGTGCCTTTTTCGCAGGCTTCTTCTATGGAGAATAAATTTTCTCCCGGTTTCCAACCATCCGCTACAGCTTTATCCCAACTTTTTGAAGGTTGCCGTTGCCCTACTATTACATTAAAGCCATTATCTTTTAAATTTAATGCCTGCCCCGGACCTTGAACTCCATACCCAATAACGGCTAAAGTTTCGTTACTTAAATTTTGTTTTGCTTTTTCTAAAGAGTACTCTTCACGGGTGATCACTTCTTCTTCGGTACCACCAAAATTAATTAATGCCATTATGGTTTATCTTATTTATTGTATAAAAATATTAACTTAATGCTTGTTGAATTGAGGCAACTACTTTTTTGCTATTACCAATATAAATAGCCTCCTCAATTATAAAAACCGGGCGTTTTAAAAAGGTGTATTCTTCTAAAATATACTTTCGGTAATCTTTTTCAGTCAGTTGTTTTTCGTGTAAGCCTAATTGACGGTATTTCATGGCTCGTCTACTAAAAAGTGCCTCATAAGTTCCTGCTAATTGTTGCATCTTATCTAATTCTCTAGCTGTTATTTTCTCCTCTTTAATATTTTGATAATCAAATTCATCGCCAATGCCAAGTTCTTTAATTATCCGTTTACAAGTATCGCAATTTTTTAAATAATATACTTTTTTCATTACTGTTCTATCTTTTCTCCATTTTTATAGTCAAATTCAATACTTATATTACCTTCTTGATCATACCATTTTTGGTTACCCTCTCGCTTACCATTTTTAAAATTGCCTTCTTCTTGTATAGTGCCATCTTCGTAATATAAAGTTCTTGGTCCATTCAATTGTCCTTTTTCATATTGTTCATCCATTACAATTTTACTTAGGGTGTATTTAATTTTTTTTCCATCTAATAAATCGTTTTTGTAATAATGACGTTCTTGCAAACTACCTCGTTTACTAAACAACAAATAGGCTCCATTCTTTTTACCTTTAAAATAAGTGGTACTCGTTTTAATAAATCCGTTAGGATGAAATTCTAACCAATTTCCATTTTTTTCATTGTTCCATACTTCCCCTTCTTCAATTAACACCTCATCTTTATAAACCGTCCATTGTTGTAAGCCATCTACAATGTCAATTTTATCAACTTTATCACCAAGTACTTTTATATTTTGGTTAGATGCCTTAGTTGAGCTAGCTGCATTATTATTTGAAGAAGTATCATTACAAGCCCAAAAAATAAACAAAAGACCAATAAGGAGCGTATACATTTTCATAAATACATTTTTAGATGGCAAGTATACAAAACAATTAGTAATTAAAGGGCTTCATAAGGATCAATAAAACACCGGCTCTTAATAATTTCGTGGGTCTCCCCAAAAATATCTTTACAGGTCACTTTTACTCTACTTTTACCATCATAATTATCTAACACAATAGAAGTTTTGTCTTCATCTAAATAACCTTCTAAAGGTTTGTTTTCTTTTTCATATTCAATTTTTTGTATGGATTGAATCTCAAAATCTAAAAACAATTGATAGGTATCGTGAATATATGGTTCGCTTTCTTGTGGTTGGATTTTAATGGTTTGCGCCATAGAAAGGCTAGACAAACTAAGGCATCCAATTACGGATATGAAAACTATACAAAATTTATATTGGTTCATTTTATTTTATTTTTATAATAATAGCTTTGACATTTGGTTATAAATAGGATCAAAACTAAAACGATTAATAAAAGTACGTGCTTTTTTGTTAATTCAATCATATTTAATGAAAAAAATTATTGTAAGTAAGCTAATTATTATTGTGGCAACTATCAGTTTGGGTATTGCTCAAGAAAATAATGATGACCAATTAATCGATTCTATATTAGAAAGTTTGGATAAAGTTGTGCCTGAAAAGTCGCAAACTCCTGATACCGATTTTAATTTATCTACCGATACGGTCAGTTGGCAATCACCTGACCTTTTTATTAACAATGAGATAAAGCCCAAAGAAAAACTAAAACAAAAAAAAGTAGAACAGAAGGAAAAGATACGAATTCAAAACAAAGAATTGCGGAATAGAGTATTAACTAAAAAATTAGAATTACAAGATCGTGAAAAAGCGATTAATCAGGAAAAAAAAGAAAGACTTGATGCTATAAAACTTCGTAAAAAAGAAAAAGAAAGAGCAGCTAAGCAACGAAAAAGAGAACGGGCGCAAACCATTAAACTACGTAAAAAAGAACAACAAAAAAAAGTGAAGGAGCGGAAGGCAGCACAAAAAACACGGCAAAAACAGCAAGCCAAACGAAAAAGACGTTGAAGATATTTTTAATAAGTTATTTTAAAATTTAAAAAAAATTACTGCTGAATAAAGAAATAGCAAAGATAACTTTATATATTGCGAAATAACTTTTTTAAACACAAGTTACACAAGCATTTTTTTTGAATAAATAAAAATTAGAAGTTAAGCGATTTAATCATTCGATGCTACAATTAAAACAAACTTTAATTAATCTTTCTGTCAATTGCACCTATTCTTCTTCGGCTATTGCCGCACAAAGTATGCAGGCTATTGCCGAGTTTTTAACCCGACAAGGAGGGTTTACGGCTTCTAATTGGGGCGAAACCTTGTTGCAAAGTGTCAACAAGTTAATCTCCGACCACCCAAATATCTTTAAACTTTACCACTACTTAAATCATATTTTATTATTGATTCAAACCAAGCAAAAATCTGAGTTAACCTCTACAGAATTGTTATTACATATTGACAAATATGAAAAACATTGGAAATCGGTCGAAAACAACATATTAGATCATTTTATAGATACGGTGAATTTAGAAGATAAAACCATTTTGTTGCACGGTGATAATAGCTTAGTACAAAAGTTATTCAACAAAATATCTTCTATGGAAGTAAAGCCCAAAATTTATCAAACTGTTTCGCGCCCAACCTCGGAGGGTAAAAATCAAGCAAAAATTTTATCCTCATTGGGTTATGAAGTGAATTATATAGAAGACGTTACCGTTGGTAAATTTTTATCGTTAATTGATTTTGCCTTGACCGGCGCCGATGGTATTCGAAGCAATCATTTTATAAACAAAGCCGGTACTTTAATGATTGCTTTGGCTTGCAAACGTTTTGGCATACCCTATTATGTTATTAGCGACAGTAGAAGCATTTTAAATGAACAAGAATGTGCACCCGAGTTGATTCGTAAATTGACCGCCGAACCACCTAAAAATGCTGATGGCATGTGGCAGTTTCCGCCGGGTGGTGTGCACCCTATCAGCTATTATTACGATACCACGCCTAACGACACCGTTAAAAATTTTATATTTGAACTTGGCGTATACGACCGACATAGCTTAAAAGAGTTAGAAGTTTCTTTTCCCGTTTCTTCGTTAATTGATTTGAAGACTTAATTATACCAATTTGGACTAGATTATCTAACCAAGAAAGTAGTTGATACTTTTTTAATATTTTATGAAGCAAAACCATTTTACTTTATAATAACACCCGTCCCGCTTTCCGCTCAAATGCCATTTGGCAAACGCTGCAATGCCTCGCACAAATGGCATAACCGCTGCAATCGGGGCTAGTTTGCAAACTTTGGTTCTTCGTAGAAAGAAAAAATAGTGGCAATCCAAAACAAGAAAATACCAGCGGCTAGGGTTAATATTTTTAACGAAAATACATCGGCTGAATTTTAAGTTCAGTACCGGCAACAATCAAACCAAATTTGTTTAACAAATAATGTCAATTTGGTATAAATTAAATATTTTTTTTTGAAGCGAAACTTTTTAAGCAAACACTACTCCCGGTTTCCACTCAAATGCAAATGCTTTGTTGCATATATTACCCTGCAAAACAGCATTTGAACGTAAAGCAGGGAGACCGTTTCCCATAACAACTTCTGCTTCGCTTCTAAAAAAAGACTGTTATTTTATAATGATGTTTCGTAGCTTTGTTGAATGAAAGAAACCGTTTTAAGTGGTATGCGTTCCACTGGGAAATTGCATTTGGGCAACTACTTTGGTGCTGCTGTTAATTATGTAAAAATGCAGCACGAATATGATTGCTATTTTTTTATTGCCGATTATCATTCGTTGACAACGCATCCTAATCCAACTGAATTAAAGCATCATGTGCGGGAGATGTTAGCCACTTATTTGGCAGTTGGTTTAGACCCGGAGGTTTGCACCTTATATGTGCAAAGTGATATACCCGAAATACCAGAATTGTATTTGTTGTTGAATATGATTGCTTACAAAGGGGAGTTGGAAAAAACGGCTTCTTTTAAAGATAAGGTTAGAAAAGCCGGGCAAACAATCAATGCCGGTTTGTTGACTTATCCGGTTTTAATGGCGGCGGATATTATTATTCACCGGGCACATAAAGTACCGGTTGGAAAAGATCAGGAGCAACATTTAGAAATGACCCGCAATTACGTAAACCGCTTTAACCGCTTGTACGAAAAAGAAGTATTTCCTGAACCGGTTGCTTTTAATTTTGGCGATCAATTAGTGAAAGTGCCGGGCTTAGATGGTGGTGGAAAAATGGGAAAATCGGAAGGCGAAGGCAATGCTGTTTTTTTATTGGACGATGAAAAAATCAACTCTAAAAAAATAATGCGTGCCAAAACCGATAGTGGACCCACAGAACCGAACAGCGAAAAACCGGTTGAAATTCAAAACTTGTTCGACATTATGCAATTAGTTTCAACTGAAGAAACTATAACTACTTTTAACAATGCTTACAACGATTGTTCTATACGTTACGGAGATTTAAAGAAACAATTGGCTGCCGATGTGGAACAATTTATTGCTCCAATAAGAGATAAAGCCAAAAGTATATATGATAATGAAACCTATTTAAAAGAGGTAATGCAGCACGGTGCCGAAAAAGCAAGAATCAATGCCAGAATTACCATGGATATGGTTCGCGATGCGATTGGAATTAATTATTAAGGAGGACTTTCGTTGCCAAAACCGAAGCAACTAATTCCTCTTCTTCAGTTAATGCGGGTTTTAAAAATTCCGGTTTAAAATAATCTTTGATAAAATTGGTACTTAAATTACCATTGATGAATTCAGGATGTTGCATAATCCATTTGCCAAAACCTAAGGTGGTGTTAACTCCTTCTAATTTAAAATCATCAATCGCTTCAATCATCAATTGAATGGCTTCGTTTCGGTTTGCACCATAAGTAATTAATTTTCCAATCATTGGGTCATAATAGATAGGAATGTCCATACCTTGTTCGAAACCCCCATCTAAACGAATATTTTTTCCAACCGGTGGCTTATACACTTCTAAAGTTCCGATGGATGGTAAAAAATTATTTAAGGGATCTTCGGCATACAGACGAAGTTCCATCGCATGTCCCTCAAATTGTAAATCTTCTTGTTTAAAGGATAAGGTTTCTCCGCGGGCTACTTTTATTTGCTGTTCTACCAAATCAATATTAGTAATCAATTCAGTTACCGGATGTTCTACCTGAAGCCGGGTATTCATTTCTAAGAAATAAAAATTATTTTTTTCATCTAACAAAAACTCAACTGTGCCAGCACCTACATAATCAACAGACTTAGCGACATTAATTGCAGCTTGTCCCATTTTTTTTCGCAACTCAGCAGATAACACGACTGAAGGTGCTTCTTCAATTACTTTTTGATGTCGCCTTTGTATAGAACATTCGCGCTCAAATAAATGAACTATATTTCCATGCGTATCCCCCAATATTTGAATTTCAATATGGCGGGGTTGGGTAATAAATTTTTCTATAAATACGGAGCCATCGCCAAAGGCGGCTTCGGCTTCTCTAACCGCCGAGTTCATCAACTCTTCAAAATCTTCTTCTTTTTCTACAATACGCATGCCTTTGCCACCGCCACCGGCAGAGGCTTTTATTAAAATCGGAAAGCCAATTTCCTTTGCATTTTCTTTGGCTTTTTTAAGATCTGTTACTGCTTTATCTGTACCGGGAACCATCGGAATATCATAAGTGGAAACGGCAGCCTTTGCGGCTAACTTACTTCCCATCGTGGTTATCGCATGTTGGTTCGGACCAATAAATTGAATGCCGGCTTTCCCTACTTTTTGAGCAAATGTGGCATTCTCAGATAAAAACCCATAGCCCGGATGAATGCCATCTACCTTTAATTGTTTGGCATAGTCAATAATCTTGTCGCCCAATAAATAGGATTGGTTAGACGCCGGCGGGCCCAACAAAACGGCTTCGTCAGCAAAGCGAACGTGCAAGGCTTTTCTATCAGCTTCTGAAAATACTGCGACGGTTTGTATTCCCATTTTCTTGCAGGTTTTCATAATGCGTAAAGCTATTTCTCCTCGGTTGGCAACTAAAATTTTTTTCATTTATTTGAGATTCTTTCTATGGTTATGGCAAGCAAAATACGGATTATGGTTATACAAAAAAAAAAATTTAGTGGGAGATTAAAATTCTGTTTATCAAATTCAGCATCCTTTTAAATGAGCAGAACACAAAAAATCAGTTAAGTAATCTTGATTCTAAAACCTCCTTCATTTTCTTTCGAGGGGTGGTATAATTCAATGCGCCCATAGGAGATCTTGTAATAAGGCTATTAATCAAGTTATAGGTCAATTTCAGTTCTCCTTTATGCCAAAGCTGAATCTTTATTTGTTCTTTGATATCATTCATAGAACCTAAAACAGATCGACTATTGGTTTTAGTAAATCGAAACAGTTGGTTTTGAGGAAAAGCTACATCAAGATATTGTTTGGAATCGCCAATTTCATATAAAATTTGATTAGTGAGTTTAGTAGAAAATATTTGTTCAATATTTTGTATTTCTTTTTTGGTTCCAGCATACACAAAAAAACTAAACAGGGTTAAGGAGTTAGTGAACAGAAAATAGGTTTTTCTTTCTAATATTATAGCATCAATGTACCAATTATAAAGACTAACTTCTACTTTTTCTGTTTCAACCAGTTTATACTTCTTAATTTTGTCTAATACTTTTTTGGTACAACTGAAAATCATATAAATTTTATTTTACTCTGCCTTCTCTAATTGCAGTTCATCAATATGCTTTTGAACTGTTTTCATGGGCTTAGTAATGGCAACTCTGCCGCTGCGCGCAAACTCTAATATACCAAAAGGTTTTAGTTTTTGAAACAAAGCATCCGTTTCGTGCTCTTGCCCAGTTTTTTCTATAATTAAAAATTCTTTTTCAATCGATAAAATGCGTGCATGGTTATCTCTTAAAATCTGTTCTAAACGCATACCACTATCTACAATATTGGTTGCCAATTTAAACAAAGCCACTTCCTGAAAAATAGTATCATCTTCTGTATGATAAAAGGCTTTCAACACATCTACTTGTTTCTCCAATTGAAGCGTTACTTTTTTTACTAATGCCAAGGGCTCACTAATTAAAATGGTAAAACGATGCACCCCTTCAATTTCACTAGCAGAAATGGTTATACTTTCAATATTAATATGTCGCCGGGTAAAAATACCACTCACTCTGTGTAACAAGCCCACTTTGTTTTCAGTAAACACACTTAAGGTATAGTTTTGTTTTTCCATTTTATTTATCTTTTAATTATTCTTATTTCAGGCTTCTTATCTTATCTCCTTTTCCAACTGTAAATCTTCAATATGTTTTTGTACGGTTTTCATTGGTTTAGTGATGGCTACCCTTCCACTACGAGCAAACTCTAAAATGTCAAACGGTTTTAATTTTTGAAATAAGGTATTTATTTCGTGTTCCTGTCCGGTTTTTTCAATCACTAAAAATTCTTTTTCTATTGATAAAATACGGGCATGGTTATCTCTTAAAATTTGCTCCAAGCGCATCCCGCTTTCAACCACATTAGTTGCTAATTTAAACAAAGCTACTTCTTGAAATATCGTATCTTCTTCGTAATGATAAAAGGCTTTTAACACGTCTACTTGCTTCTCCAATTGCAACACTACTTTTTTCACCAAGTCCAACTCTTCCTTAATTACAATGGTATATCGATGCACATGTTCAATTTCACTCACCGAACTCGTAATGCTTTCAATGTTAATATGTCGCCGGGTAAAAATACC
>CALHDG010000021.1 GCA_938023075.1 uncultured Chitinophagales bacterium | reverse complement strand
GCAGCGGGTATGAGCGGCGGTATTGCCTTTTTGTATGATGCCGATATGAAAGATTTACCAAGTGCGCACGATATTAATACGGAAATGGTGTTGATAGAAACGCCGCATAAAAATGATTTAGTTCTTTTGAAAACCATGATTGAAAATCACGTAAAATATACAGGCAGTAAAATTGCAGAACATATTTTGGACAACTGGAAGACCGAGCAAAAGAATTTCACTAAAATAATGCCGGAAGAATACAAATTAGCGCTACAAAAACAAGAACGATTGATTAAAATTAAAGCAAGTTAAGATGGGAAAAGTAGATGGATTTTTAGAATACGAAAGAGCATTGCCGAAAACGGAAGCTGCTGAAAAGCGGGTTACCCATTTCAACGAGTTTTATTTAGAAAGTGATGAAGCCCATAAAAAAGAACAGGCTGCCCGCTGTATGGATTGTGGTATTCCCTTTTGTCATAGTGGTTGTCCATTAGGTAATTTAATCCCTGATTTTAACGATGCGGTGTACCGGGAAGATTGGAAAGCAGCCTTTGAGATTTTGAGTTCCACCAACAACTTTCCGGAGTTTACGGGTAGAATTTGCCCGGCACCTTGTGAGGCAGCTTGTGTGCTCGGTATTAACGAAAAACCGGTAACAATTGAATTTATTGAAAAATCCATAACCGAAAAAGCCTATGAAAATGGTTGGGCAACACCTATAACCAATATTGAACGAACCAATAAAACGGTAGCTATAGTTGGCAGCGGACCGGCAGGTTTAGCCTGCGCCGACCAATTGAACAAAGCCGGACACAGCGTTACCGTTTTTGAAAGAAGTGATAGAATAGGCGGTTTGTTGCGCTACGGCATTCCCGATTTCAAATTAGGGAAAGAGGTGATTGATCGTAGATTGGACATTATGAAAGCAGAAGGTGTGGAGTTTAAAACCAACACCAATGTTGGCGTGGATATAAAAGCGGATGAATTGGTGAATGATTATGATGCGGTTGTATTATGCGGCGGTTCAACCATACCCAGAGACTTAGATATTGTTGGTAGACACTTAAAAGGCATCTATTATGCGATGGATTATTTAGAGCAGAAAAATCGAATGGTTGCCGGTGATAAAATTTCTAATAAAGAAAATATTATTGTTGAAGGTAAAAACGTAGTAGTAATTGGCGGCGGCGATACTGGCTCCGATTGTATTGGAACCAGTAACCGTTTGCAAGCCAATAGCATTACCCAAATAGAAATTTTAGGCAAGCCCGGTAATCAGCGAACCGAAAAAGACCCTTGGCCGCTTTGGCCTATGGTTTTAAAAACCACTTCCTCTCACGATGAAGGTTGCGATCGTGAATGGGCATTGTTAACTAAAGCCTTCGTCTCCGAAGATGGCGAAAACCTAAGCGGCATTAAAGTAGTAGAAGTCAATTGGCAACAAGGCGAAAACGGCAACATGCAAATGCAAGAAATAGAAGGCACCGACCGCATCATCCCTTGCGATTTGTTGTTTTTGGCGATGGGTTTTGTACATCCACAATATGAAGGTTTGTTAAAACAACTTAATATCTCTCTCACTAAACGTGGCAATGTGGATGATATTTATTATAAAACCAACTTAGCTAAAGTGTTTACTGCCGGCGATATGCGCCGCGGACAATCTTTAGTGGTTTGGGCAATTTCTGAAGGTCGTGAGGCTGCTGTTGAGGTGGATAGGTTTTTGAGGGATGGAGTTAGTGCATTGGAGGTTAAGGCTGGGAGTGTTTTGGGTTTGGGGTAAGATTATGTTTAGTTTACTATTTAATTAATTCCCTCTAAACGATTACGCGAAGTTTAAACAAGCCTTAGTATCTTCGCTTTCAAGAGATGGATATTGTTTAAGAATTATGTTTCACCTGCACTTAAAACTCTAAAATAGTTTGCACGGTTATGCGCTTGCCTCTAATAGTTGGTTTGCCGTTGCATAAGTATTCATCTAATGTTATTCTTTCTGTAAGATATTCCATTTTATAAAGGTAAGATAATTTGGCTTGTGAGGCAGTTAGGAGTTCTAAACAAATTCAAGTATCTTTGAAATGTTGGATGTTAGGTGTTAGAACGCAAAAAAAATTATAAGAAGTAACATTAAACTATGGTTTCAATAGAACAAATAAAAACGAAAATAATAGACAAAGTAAAAGCCAGTAAGGACCAAGCGTTTTTAGAAACTATTGACCGTTTGCTTGGTTCTGAAAAAGAACAAGAAATAGTTGACTTAACAAAAGCCCAAGAAGCAATGCTGCAAATGAGTGAAAATGATATTCAATTAGGTAAGCTAATTACAGAAAAAGAATTGGATGAATTGGATAAACAATGGAACTATTAGCAATTGTTTGGACTCAAACTGCTGTAAAACAAAGAAATTACGTTTTTAACTATTGGAACGAAAGAAACCAAAGTAATGTTTTTTCAACTAAATTGAATAAGGAAATTAAAGCAACTACCAAGTTATTGCAAACATTCCCGCATCTTGGTAAAGCTACCACTTATCCTAATACAAGAACCCTGCTTGTCATCAAAAATTACAGTTTGTTGTATCAAGTTACCGAAACGCATATTATTGTAGTTGGTTTTTGGGATAATAGGCAATCTCCACAGAGGTTGTTGGACTTTTTGAGTGGGGTTTGAGTTTTTACGAATTGGATTGAAATTCTTTGAATTGTGCTATAATTACCTCAATAAACTATAATTTATATTATGTCAAAAATTCATCTTATTGAGCAAAAAACTATTAAAACGTATTGATTTTAAAACTGGTAAGGACAAAAAATAAAATTTAGTTATGGGTGTAAAGATCATTGGCTTAGTTCAAGTTGTTCTTGCTTCTTTAATTTCTTTTTGTTCCATTCTTGTTCGAAATCTTTAATAAATTTTCCGACATTCGATTGAAAAAATTTGTTGCTTCCTTTAACTTCGTTGATATACTCTCTTGCTATTTCATGAGCATTAACATTTTCACAATTAAATCTCTTTCGGTTTTTTTTTGATCATTTGAATTTAGCCATTTTCCTTAGCTTTGTCAATTTCTTGTTGAGCTTGCATCCAAATTTCATCGAAGGGAATGTGACAAAAAAACTTGTCCCATTTGTACTGATTCTTTTTCTCCCTGTCGTCGTTGAAAAGCCTCGTCTTAGCTTTGGCTAAGCCTACGTTTTTCGCCTCGTCAGTAAAAAAAATAATCTACCACAATTTGAGTAATTTATTTTGTCACCATCCCTAAGTTGCGTTCACTCACTCCACTTTGGTAACCTGCTTCAATGGCAGACAACGTAGCATAAAATTCAGCGTTTTTCACTTGATCTTTTCTTACTAAATCTCTAACATAATCGCTTTCATCCTTGTGCAACTACAAATTTTAACCATTGATCTTGCTTTTCTGCAAATGATATTGTTTTTCTTGGCACGATTATTTTTGGTGGAAAAGTAGTCATATTTGGTGCAATTTTTCCATTTTTTTAAGAGCTTGATTTAGAATTTTTGTATCCGCTTAAGGTTGAGGAAGGTATTTGCTGCGCCTGAATGCATTGCTAAATGCAGTATCCGGGCATGCTCGTTGCAAACGATGATGAGGTTTCAGTATATATTTGTAACCTAAATAATGTATTGTACGTAGGTAAAATATTTGGTATGCTTCACAAAATTCCGAATTATAGTTTGTGTGATAAATTAATTATAATCATATTTTATAAATAAATTTTTATGACCAGTAAAAATCAATGCATTAAGTGGACATTACTAATAGTTAGTGTGTTTTTTATTTTTCAATCTTATAATGGAATTGCTCAAGATTGTAATTGTACCGAGTATATTTTCCTTAACGAAACCTCTAACGGAGGAAAAGTTCATAAATATTCGGTAGCTGCCGATGGTACACTTACACAAATTTTTAATGGAGGTGATGCCTGGTATCCGGGTGGCACCATCTCAGAACTACCAAGCCCTCACGGCTTGACTACTGATATAAATGGTAATGTTTATATTGGAGAAACGGGTGATATCAGAAAATTAACCTGTGAAGGTGAAATATTTAGCGAATCAGACTTTGTTATTAATGATGATGGATTTAATTTTGGTTCTGTAGGCAATTCTTTATATACTAACACAACCTCTGATAGAGCGAACCCTGATGAGCTAATCAATGAATATGACCTTTGCACCGGGGAGTTAACAAATACTCTTTGCTTAAATGTCGATTTTTCAGGTCAGTCTGATTGGGGCTTCTTTATAGATCCTAATACAAATATTATGTATTCCACATCTCAATCTGATCTTTCAGCACCGGCCAATGCTGGTAGGAATGCTGTTTTCCAATATACGCAAGCTGATTTTGGAAGCGCTTCTTGTGTTGAACCATTTATAGCGGGAGGAGATAATATAGTTAATATTGGAGATAATGAACTACCCCATGGTGAATTGAGAGGAATTACAACCGATTTGGACGGTAACATTTATGTTGTGATGCAAGAAATTTTTTCTGGTGTAACTGGTGTGGTAAGGGCAGGCAGGTTGCTAAAATACGATCCTAATGGGGCATTTTTAGCGGCTACACCATGGGATACAACCGATTCAACTACCGATTTAGACGGGCTTTTCTTTGCTTTAGGCATAGTGTATAGCGAAACAACTGGCACGTTTTTCATTTCAAGAGGAGACCAATTTTCGAATTGTATACAACAGTACGATACCAATCTTAATGATTTAGGAGGAGCCGTACCCCCGGCAGCAACAGGAGATGTTGCCAAAGGAATTGCTATTAAAACTGAGTGTTGCCCAAATAACGCCATAACTACCGTGGATACTATTTTTTGCGACCGGAACATAGGTGAGCAACTTTTCTTAAAAGATTTTATTGATTGTGATGGTACTATATGCGAAGGTGGTATATTTGTTGCCGACCCTGCTAACGATAGTACTATTTTTGATTCGTGTAATAATACCATTGAAATTACCGGACAGGGTTGTAGTACCTTTACAAAAGGTACTGATGGCATGGCTAGTGCCAGCCAATGTAGTGCCTTTATGATAACCATAAATATTTGTGTTGATATTACACCCGCTGCACCGGCAATTAGTGTTACAGATAATACCTGTAATCCTGATGTAGCCGGAAGTATAAATGTTGATACTGCTTGTCCGGCAGGTTCTACTTTAGAGTTTTCTATTGATGGTGGAAATACCTGGTCAACTACCCAACCGCAGTACGATGCTAACCCTGTAACCCTTAGAGCCAGGTGCCTCAGTGAATTTGGTTGTATTTCAGCCGAAACCGCCGATTTAACTACTGCACCGCAACTGTGTTGCCCGCCAGAAAACTGTATTAATCAATTTGGAGCGTTTACTATTACTAAAAGAAGACCATAAAATAATTTGAAATTTATCAATTAAAGTCCACTTAGTTAATTCAATGCGGAGCTTTGAAGGCGCAGTATCTTCCGTAGTGTAAGCCCATTGAAAATTATTTGTGTCCGATATTAGTCGCGTAGCCATTTTGCCAAAGTAAAACTTGGCTCTAAGGCGTTTTTATATCTAAACTAAAGTAAAGTATCTTTTTAGGGTTGACTTTTGAATTGATAAGATCTTTAATTGCGTGATAGATCATAACAGTCTTACCAACCTGCCTCGGTTCCATAAGAACAACTGCGCGATTAAGTATCTCTTGTTTTATTAATTCATAACAACCATAAAAATATTTTCTTTTGCTAAGCTCCTTAAATTGAACATGCTTTTTGTTAAACCACCAAGTATAAAGCCTATGGCTCATCTAACTTTAAAAGATGGTGAACAAATACGTATTGCCCGAAGAAAGCTGAAGATGTTCAAAAAAACTATAAATTAAATATGCAATAAAAATAATATTGTTTTGATAAATAAGGATCAAAAGAGTTTTAGAAACCTTATTCCAACTCGCCAATTTTCTCCAGCAACCAACTTTTATCGCTATTAAGTTCCTGTCCCTCTAGTTTGGTTTTTACTTTATCCAAAGTCATTTTGGTAGCTTGGTGTTTAATGCGGTATACGTTGATTAAAGTACGAGTAAAATTTTTATAGGCAGTTTTGCGTGTCCGGCTTAAACTCTTATGTTCATTAAAAAAACGTTCTGCTGAGCGGTAAATTTGTAACGTCCGTTCATCATATTCTTTATCCAATTCGTAATGTGATTTGAGCATCATAATCCGGCATTGAATATTAAAGTTAATATCTACCCGAATGAAATGATGTAATGCCAAATCAAAATTTTTCTTATAAAATGCAACAACACCCAAATTAAAATGATAAACACTTTCTCTAATAGGTTTACGAATAAACCGCCGGTATTTTTCTACTATTTGCAGGGCTTTTTCAAAAGCATTGGTTCGGCAAGCTCCGATGACATAGCTTCTTAAGCTGGCAGCTTGCATAAAATTATCTTGTAACAAACAATCTTTTTCATCCATTACCGTATACAATTGAAACAAATCCTGATGCGAAAACTGCCCTTTTCTGATAGCTTGAACTAAAAAATTAGAGACCACTATGTATATTCCAATCAAGTCTTCTTTAGCTATGGACGTTTCGTGTTTGTCAATCATTTGTAAGAGCTTAGTGTAGGCATTTTTGCTTGGTGTTTGTATTAAACTTATAGTTGCCCATTCTACAGATAATAAAGGATGATTAGCATAAACCGGTAATTGCATTAAATGTTCAGTCGTTTGTATTAAGCTATTGTTAAATAGTTTTCCATATTTGTTGGATAAGGTTAATTGCGTAATATAATAACTCAGTTTTTCAGATAAATATTGAACATCTATATAATATTGTAATTCATCTAAATTATTTGTCTTCGACAAAAGTCCACTTTGTTGCAAATATTCAAAATGTTTTTGGCTAATTTTCTTTTTATGTTCGTAGTAGCTTTTGTCTTTGTCAGTTTTATCTAAGCGTTTAGCTGTTTTTTTATATTCCCGCAAATACAAAAAATATTGCTGACGCTTTAAAAGTTCTTCATTTATCAAATCGCTTTGATAGGTGCTGTTATTTTTTAATGCTTCTGTAATTAGATATTGTTTAGCCAAACGCATTAAAATATTCATTTTTGCATTTAGTAAAAGTTGTTGATTATGGCTTAATTGTCCATTTAGTATTTCATCATCAAAAACTTTAGCATACAACAACAATTGTAATTCAGTTGTAAATAAAGATGCCCTTAATATAGACTTTCTTAAAACTTTAAATAAATCGACTATTCGCTCATCTTTATTAAAATAGCTACATAAAATAAACTGTTCAAAGTCGTTCAACTCCTTTTCAGAAAAAGTTTGTAATAATTTGACACCTAAATATTTTTTACTTTTCTCTTTTGTATCCTGCTTCATTGAATTGAAAATTACAGATAATCATTAATATACACATTTTAATTAAAGCTTCATATTTTATTTTAACCTAAAAAGGTAAATAAATATAGTAGTTTTTAACTATACATTTGATTTGTGATGAGGCAATTATATCAAATTAAAAAAAATAAAAGCGGAAAGTGTAATTCGCACACAGAGCATTCCAGCTTTTTACTCCAATGCCAGTTCCGAAAAAACGGAATCCTCGATTGTAAGTGTGCAAAAGACCATGCAAAGCCTATTGGCTTGAAAACCGGGGATAGTTTGTAAACCCTTATCCAATAAAAAATTGAGCCAAATTGTAGATGTATTAAATGACGAAATTAACAAATTAAAATTAATAAATATGAAAAAATCAATCTTAACGATGCTTTGCAGTTTAATGATATTACAATTTACTGCCCAGCAAAAAACTGAAGTAACTTTCAAAAATACCAATTGGTTAAAATTTGATCCCTTAGCACCTTTAACAGCTAAAGCTCTTACTACAAAACTTTCTGCCAAACAGTTAGGGCAAAATAAGGACATACTAAACTTACAACCGGCAGATAATTTATCCTTTATAAAAACGACAACTGATCTGTTCGGGATTAAACACTTTAGTTATCAGCATATGCATAAAGGAATTCCTGTTGAAGGTGGCGTATATAAAATCCACGAAAAAAACGGAATAGTAAAACTTGCTAACGGGCAACTAATTGAACAATTAAACCTCAATACACAAGCTGCCATTAGCGAATCTGATGCTTTGCTTATTGCTTTACAACACATAAATGCCACCTTATATGCATGGAACGACCCTGCTCACGAAAGCATGCTACAACTGGTTGAGCAAGATACAACCCAAACATTTTACCCTTGTGCCGATTTAGTAATTGTCGATCCTTCATTTAAACAAAAAGCAGCAAATTGCCGCTTAGCCTACAAATTTGATATTTACGCCCTTGAACCGTTAACCCGTCAACTGGTGTATGTTGATGCACAAAATGGCAACATTTTAAGCACCGTTGAGCAAATTAAAAATGGAGATGTTCCAGCAAGTGGAACCAGTAATTATGCTGGTATCATCAATTTTACGGCTTATACCGGTGGTAATAAAAACATATTAAAAAGTTCCAGTCCTGTTACGATGCAGGTATTTACTGCAAACAATACCCGAGCATATCCTCAAATTCCTATTATAAGCAACAGCAATTTTTTTGACAGCGATCCCACAGCTAACGAAGTACATGGGGCAACCCAATTAACCTACAACTATTTTAAAAATACTTTTGGTAGAAATAGTATTGACAATAACAACATGCCGCTTTACAGTTGGGTACATTATGGCGTAAATTTTAACAACGCCTTTTGGAATGGCAATTGGATGACCTATGGTGATGGTGATAACATAACATTTAGTAGCTTAACTTCAGTAGATGTAGTTGCCCACGAAATGATGCACGGGATTACACAATACGAAGCTAATTTAATGTACCAAGGCGAATCGGGTGCTTTAAACGAATCATTTTCCGATATATTTGGAGAAGTAGTGGAGGCACTAAGCACAGGAGGAAATGATTGGATTGTAGGAGCAGATTTTACAGTAAGAGCAGGCAAAAATGGTTTACGAAGTTTAAGCAATCCAAACGACCCAACTATGTTAACCCAACAACCCGATACTTATCAAGGTGATTTTTGGTATGAAATAAATCCACCTTGCCAATCCTTTAATGATTATTGTGGAGTACATTACAACAGTGGTGTACAAAACTATTGGTTTTATTTATTAAGTGAAGGTGGTACAGTAGTAAATGATAATAATGAATATTATGTAGTAGAACCTATTGGAATGAATAAAGCAGCTGAAATTGCTTATCGTAATTTAACGGTCTATCTAACTCCAAACAGCAATTATGCAGATGCCCGCGAAGGTTCAATACAAGCCGCTAAAGATTTATATGGAGAAAACTCAACAGAAGTCATTCAAACCCAAACTGCTTGGTGTGCGGTAGGCGTTGGAAACGATTGTACTGATAGCGATGTTACCTGCGATCCGCTTAAAGACAAAGCTGCATTAATCGCTTTATACAATTCAACCAATGGCGCAAACTGGACGAATACGTGGGATTTGAATCAACCTATGGACACATGGTTTAAAGTAGGTTTAACCAGTGAAGGTTGTGTTAGAAGTTTATTATTATACGACAACAATTTGGTGGGTACTATTCCTAATGAAATAGGGGATTTGAGTAATTTAGAAGATTTAAGGCTACACAGCAATCCATTACTAGGCGGTACTATTCCTTCAACTATTGGGCAATTGAGTAGTTTGGTAAATTTAAGTCTTTCTGACAATTCATTTAGCGGTTCAATACCTAATGAAATTGGTAACTTAATTTCTTTACAGAACATGTCTATAAAAAATAATCAACTTACTGGCTCTATTCCGAGTGAAATTGGAAAATTGTTGAACTTAATAAATTTAAGACTACAAGATAATTCTTTAGAGGGTCCTATTCCAAGCGAAATTGGGGACTTGATTAATTTAGAGGAAATGGAGCTCTATAATAATGAGTTAAGTGGCTCTATTCCCGATGAAATTGGTAAATTAATTAATTTGAAATCTTTAGAATTGCATTACAACAATTTAACCGGTAGTATTCCTTCAACAATTGGGGGTTTGCAAAATTTAGAGTATTTAGGAGTACGTAATAATCAGCTAACAGGTAGCTTACCGGTTGGAATTTATGACTTAATTAACTTAGAGGCATTAACTTTATCTGTAAATGAGTTAAGTGGAGGTTTAAGTTCTCAAATAGGTAACTTAGTTAACTTAGAACGGCTAAGTATCTTTAGCAATAATTTTACTGGTTTAATTCCTGCCGAATTAGGAGACTTGGATTCTCTAAGCTATTTTAATTTAGGTAATCAGATGGGTGGATGCTTTCACGAAAATTTATTGAATTTATGTGCAGGAATTGTTCGTATTGATAGTCGTAATTATGATGCGACTTGGGAAGATTTTTGTGCAACACAAGCCGGTATTTGTGACCCCTGCACTCGCACAGCCGATTCACTGGCTTTAGTTGCATTGTACAATTCAACTAATGGATCCAACTGGACAAACACCTGGGATTTGATGCAAGCAATGGATACCTGGTATGGAATAAGATTAGAAAACGGTAGAGTAACTGGTATTGATTTAGATGGATACGTAAATTTTGATTCGCCAACTCCAAATACTGATGGTAATAATTTGATTGGAAGTATACCACCAGAAATTGGAGATTTATGTGAATTGACCTATTTAGATTTAGGCGAAAATGAAGGTTTAACGGGTAACATACCACCTGAAATAGGTGAATTAAATAGCTTGGAAAAATTGGATTTCGTGAGGAATGAAATAAGCGGATCTATACCTCCGGAATTAGGGAATTGCCTTAATTTAACTAGTTTAAATATAGGTGGCAATAACTTAACTGGTACAATACCTGCAGAATTAGGCAACTTATACAATTTGAGGTCTTTATCTTTATATTATAATGAATTAACCGGCGAAATTCCACCTGAGCTAAGCAACTTAAGTAATTTGGAGTTGATGGGTTTAAATAACAATCAACTAAGTGGCAATATACCATTCGAAATGGGTAGTTTAATTAACTTGGTTAGATTAGCTTTAAATAACAATCTATTTAGTGGAGAAATTCCAGTAGATTTATGTAATCTAACGAATTTAGATTATTTAGCTCTGAGCAATAATCAATTAACCGGAAACATCCCACCTTGTTTTGGTAATTTGGTTGAATTAGGATTGTTTCATATTAATAATAACAACTTAAGTGGATGTTACGATAGTAATTTGTTTAAATTTTTATGTATTCAATTACCACAATCTGATTATTTTGATGAAAATGAAGATGTAAGCGATGGAAACAACTTTGATGCTACTTGGGAAGATTTTTGTTTGAATGCTGCCGGCAGTTGCGATGCATTAAACCCTATTTATCCAGGTGACTTTAACAATGATGGCACTGCCAACATTTTAGATTTGCTGTATTGGGCATTGGCAGAAGATGAAGAAGGCACCGTTCGCCCAAATGCAAGCACTAATTGGGTAGCTCAATATGGGTTGGACTGGTTCAACCAGGTAAATGGCGTAAATGGAAAATTTCAGGATGGAGATGGTAATGGTATCGTTAACTCAACAGATTTACTTAGCTTAGTTAATAATTACGGAAAAAGACATACACCTGTTTCGGCAATGTTTACAGGCAGCCCCGTAATTTTCCGCTTAGAACCCCTAAGTAGCATACCAGGTGAAAACAATACACAAATAATTGAATATCATTTATATGCAGAAAGTGCATTTGGTTTGCCTTTCAGTACACATGGCTTAACTTGTAGTATATATTTTGGTAATCTTCCGATTAGCAGTGTTGAGGTAGATTTTAGTGAATCTGTTTTAGTACCTCATGAAACTATATCAAAATACCATGCAGATATTAATGCTTTGGATATTGGACTAACTCGAAAAGATAAAACCAATGTATCGATAGGTGGAGTCTTGGCAAAAATAATTGCGATTGCAGAGGATGTAGATCCAACCAATCCATTTTTAATTACCATTGGGGGTGGCAACGCTATGTCGGGCGGTGGCGAATTAAGTCCGGTTAATGGTACAGGTCTTTTCATTTCATTAAGTTCAGGTTCAGATGCCAACACTGACATTCCAGTTTCGATAAGCACTAGCGATGAACAATGCGATGGTACTTTGGGCTCGGCAAAAGTTTATGCTTTAGGTAATGATACCTATACTTTTAATTGGAGTAACGGAGCAACCGGTAGTGAAGTAAATGATTTAATCTCGGGGAATTATACGGTAACTATTACAGATTCCAATAATAACAGCAAAACAGTTAGCATTAAAATTAATGGACAAGTTCCTATTTACGACAGCATTGGCAATTTACTTTGTGGTAGTGTCTGCCCGGAGTTTCTTAACCCGACTGGTGCCATTACTAATGGTAGTTATTCCGTTAATCATACCTTAATTTCAAATGCGATTGTACCTAAAGACAATACAGTAATATATACAGCAGTTGAACGGATAACACTTGAACCTGGTACGTCAATCAGGGGTAATTTTAGAGCTACTACGGAGGCTTGCGATTAGATAAATATTGAGGTTATGACATTTCTTTGAGAAATGTCATAATTCTTTTATTCTAAAAAAATCCTCGTCATACTGAAAATCCATAAAGCTTGCAGAACTGATTATCCAGCATAACAACAATAAGAAAGCCCTTTTGAAAATCAATACTTTTCAATTTAAAACAAATAAAAATGATAAATCAATTTACCAATATAAATAAACAATCAACAAGCCAAACAATTGAACAAGCTGAAATGGAAACCTTCATGAACCAACAACCGAATAAAGCTAAATTGGTAGTACTAAATCTAAACGATTTAAATGCAGACATCTTGAGTATGCTTAAAGCCAGACAATGTAATATGGTATTGCTCAATGAAAATTTTAAAATTGTTGAAGAGGTTGCAGATGAAGTTAAAACCATTCAACAGCTCGCCTTAACCATTAATGGAGAAAAGCAAGTTGTCGCCATCCAACAAATCATCCGCTTTGAAGCAAGTGGCAACTATACCAATAACTATCTAAAAAATAAGGCTAAACCGGTATTGACTTCCAAAACGTTAAAATACTATGCAAAACGGTTAGATGACACAACCTTTCTTCGTCCACATCAATCACATTTAGTAAACAGTGCATTTGTTGAGGAGCTTGTTTTAAAACCGGTAGCTCATCTTATTTTAAAAGATGGCAACCAAATACATATTTCAAGAAGAAAGCGGAAGATGTTTAGTAAATGATTGTGAAACTCCCTAATCCTATACACAATCTAAATTGAATAATGTTTGTATTTTAAACAAAATAATTAAACCATGAGAAAAACTATTGTTATCCTAATTATTCTAACAACAAGTACCCTCAAGCCCAAAGCCCAAGCCTACATCGGCAGTGGGCAAACCAACGGCATAACGGTTGAAACCAGCAACCAACATCAAGACCCAAATTGGTCAGCTCGAGCCGATGCCATCAACACCATTAATGGTTCAGGTAATGATTTTGAACGGAACGAAGCCGTCCGTTTTTTAATGCAAGCTACCTTAGGTTTTGAAAAACAGCATGTGGAAGATGTGCTGAATTTTGGTTTTGAAGGCTGGATAGACCAACAAATTCAAATGCCATATAATGAACATACCATGTGGGATAAAGCACAAGAAGTTTTGGATAGGCATTTACTGGACCCTTGTCCTGATTCGAATCCGGATTGTTTTATACCGGATAGACCTCCAGCCATTTTTTTTGATCATGCCTATTGGGATTATACTATGAAAAATGAGGACTTATTGAGACATCGGGTTGCATTAACTTTATCAGAAATATTTGTAATTAATAAAGACAATGTTAGAATTGGTTGGTTTGGAGATACGCCTACCGCATATTACGATGTGTTAGCCAAAAATGCCTTGGGAAACTTTGAAGATTTGTTATTAGATGTAACCCTTAGTCCGGTAATGGGTACTTATTTAAATCATTTGGGCAATAAAAAAACAAATCTGCAAGAAAATACTTTCCCCGATCAAAATTTTGCACGGGAGGTTATGCAATTGTTTTCTATTGGTTTAGATAATTTAAATATGGATGGTTCTCCAATTACAGATGCGAATGGAATTGCGGTGCCAACCTACAATAATCAAGATGTGGCAGAATTTGCCAAGGTATTTACTGGTTTAAGAATTGGTGCTTTTCACGATAACCATTGGGATAATGGTACACCACATATTGAAACAGGTTTGTATTATGCAGATGCCAGAATTCCTATGGCAATAGTAGAAGACTTTCACGAACCTGGTTCTAAAAATTTGTTGAATGGTTACGTAATTCCAGCAGGTCAAACTGGCATGCAAGATATTGAAGATGCAGTTCATCACTTATTTATGCATCCAAATGTGGGTCCTTTTATTGGTAAGAAATTGATTCAGTTTTTAGTAAAATCTAACCCAAGTCCTCAATATATTGAACGTATAAGCCAGGTTTTTAACAACAACGGAAATGGAGTACGAGGCGATATGGGGGCGGTTGTAAAAGCTATTTTGTTAGATGAAGAAACCAGAAACTGTTATGGAAATACGGTAGATATTGATAGTAAACTGAAAGAACCTTTTGTTAGATATACGCATCTATTGAGACATCTGCCCAAGTCAAATTCAAATAATGAATTGTGTTGTGCAAAAATTTTATATGGTAATGATGAAGGTACAAAGTTCCCTCAATATTTATTGCATGCTAAAAGTGTTTTTAACTTTTTTCAAGCCCATTATGCACCCAATGGTTGTATTGCCGGTCAAAATTTGGTAGCACCAGAATTTCAAATTCACAACTCCTTATCAAGCGTAAATTACATTAATAAAATTGACGATATGCTGCGGGTTACCTGCCCGGCTAATAATAACACATTAGTGGAACCCGAAGTTGTACTGATGCATAAATATGGCACCCTTGAGAATAGTAGTTCTGGTATAGTAAATTATGTTTTTTTAAATATGGATGACTATAAAAACTTAGCCAATGGCGACATAGAGGCTTTGATAAATGAGTTAGACTTGTATTTTGCTCATGGCAATTTAAGCCACGAGACGAGGCTTTATATGAGGGAGATTATAAGTTCAATAAATGAAGATTATTTTAATAATTGCTATAATGATGATGACGAATGGCATTTAAAAAAGCGGGTATCAACTGCATTGTTTCTAATGGCTGTTTCACCAGACTATGCTATTATCCGTTAGGGAAATGCTTTTAAGTACGGATGAAGTTGGACAATTAGCCCCGATAGTAGTGGTTATGCTGCCTGAAGCGTTGGCATTTGAAGCATAGCCGCAGCATTTGAACGGATAGCGGGGAGCCCCTTTTTAAATTGCTTTACTGTTCCGCTTCTAAAAAGAATAGAACTAAACAAACATCAGGTTAATATACACACAAACTTTAAAAAATAATTTTATGTCAAATAATAATAATTTATCAAGAAGAAAATTTATGAACCTTACGGGTTGTGCCAGTTTGGGTTCGCTTACATTTTTAAATACTTTACTCAACTTAAAAGCCTTAAACGCGGCGAGTTCTTTAAACACCAATTTAAATGATTACAAAGCTTTGGTATGCATTATGTTGCCGGGCGGTAACGATTCTTTTAATATGTTAATGCCTACCGGCCAAAATGCATACAACGATTATGCGGCTTTAAGACCAAGTATTGCCATACCTGCCAACGAAATATTAGCGTTAAATGGCAACGGAAATGGTTACGGTGTGCATCCGGCTATGCCCGATGTTCAAAATTTATTTAACCAAAACAAGCTTTCTTTTGTAGCCAATGTAGGCACCTTGCTTGAACCGGTAAATGCCAACAATTATGACCATATTTTGACCAAAAAACCCAGACATCTTTTTTCGCATAACGACCAAATTATGCAATGGCATAGTGCGGTTTATGATAAAGCCCAATTAAAAGGTTGGGGAGGCAGAATAGCAGATTTGGTATATACAGGCAATAGCAATCAAAATGTTTCGATGAATATATCAATGGGTGGCAGCAATATTTTTCAAAGCGGTGAAAGTGTGGTAGAAATGGCTACTCAGTATGACCGCGCATACAATAGAGCAAGTACAATTAATAAATATGTACCCGATTCTACTTATCCGCCTTACTTAACCCGCACAACTTCTATTGATAATATGTTGGCACAAACGCACGTCGACATTTTTAAGAAAACCTTTAATGCAACCATTAAAAAAAGTATTGAAATGTCGGGGGAATTGAATGAAGAGATTTTTGATTATTATTCGGAAAACGCTTGGGCTTGTAATATTGATAATCCTTCATATTTAGACCAGGACTTAGAAGTTGTAGCCAAAATTATTAGCAGGCAAAGTGCTTTAGGTTTCAACAGGCAAATATTTTTTCTAACATTTGGTGGTTGGGATTTCCACGGTGGTGGTCCGGCAGATGGTCCAGAAAGTGCCGCAGTAAAACACGCCGGATTTTTAGGCGGCTTAAGCAAAGGTTTAAATAATTTTTATGAATGTTTAGAAACTATAGGCAAACAAAATGAAGTATTGACTTTTACAATGTCAGAATTTGGCAGAACCTTAACTTCAAACGGTAACGGCACCGATCACGGTTGGGGCGGCAATGTAATGGTTATGGGTGGACCTAATGTTATCAATGGCGGGCAAATATTTGGCACCTATCCATCATTAGCTTTGAGTGCCCCTCAAATAGCCGAACAAAGAGGCATAGTAATACCAACCACTTCCACCGATGAATATTTTGCGGAAATTGCCCGCTGGTTTGGATTAAGTTATAATGATATTACCAGCAATATATGCCCGGGATTAAGTAATTTCTACACGCCAAACGCTCAAGCACCCATTGGTTTTGCTCAAATTTAAAATCCAACAAAAAATGAAAAAGATAGTAACAACGATAATAATTATAGGCTTAGTAGTGCAACTAAAAAGTCAATGTTTAGAAGAACGGCACAACACCAACATTACCGATGCATGGGTAAGTTGTCAAAAAAGTGCTAACCCAAACAATATCTCTGGTAATTCGCATTGGATTTTATATAATTTTGATGCAATTAAAAACCTGTATGAAAGTATCATTTGGAATATTAATCACCCGGATTATTTGAGTTATGGAGCAAAAAGAATACGTATAGATTATTCTTTAAATAAAACGAATTGGACTTATTGGGGAGAACTCAACTTAGCCCAAGCTACAGCAAGGAGCGATTATATTGGTGAATCTGGTCCTGATTTTAATGGCTTAGCCACCAAGCATTTATTAGTTACGGTTTTAGAAAGCTATGGCGATTTAAGTTGTGCTGGTTTTAGTGAACTTAAAATAGTTACCGATGATTCGAGCTGTCCAAACGAAGTTATTTTAGACTTAAATGACGATATTTCTGGTGTTGTCAACTATCAGGCATCTTCGCAAATTATTGTTAACAATACTATTTTTAGTAACGCTAATGTTACCCTCGTTGCAAGTGATAGGATTCAATTTATGCAAGGTTTTACTTTGGAGTTGGGGGCGGAGTTGCAGGCTTCTATTGGGGGTTGCGGGGATTAGAAAACTATCTACAAAAAATTTAACATCATATTGATGAAATTATTTGCTTTTTAATATTTATAAAAATTATGAAAAATTTAACAACCGTCAGAAATTCACTTTTCATTTTAATAGTAACCTTGTTTAGCTTAAATACAACAGCCAATGTTTACCGGGTTGGGGCTAATAAAAATTATCTTAGTCCAAATGCACTTTACAACGCCAATGTTTTACAAAATGGCGACACTATTGAAATAGATGCAGCAAACTATATTGGTGAAGCTGCCCTGGCAGTTTGGACAGCTGATAATTTATTAATAAAAGGTGTAGGTGGTAAGCCTCATTTAATGGCGAATGGTGAATATATTTACGGAAAAGGAATTTGGGTACTAAAGGGCAATAACATTACCGTTGAGAATATTGAATTTTCCAGAGCTACAGTACCTGATAAAAATGGTGCTGGTATTAGGTTAGATGGTATTGGACTTACCGTAAGGTACTGTTATTTTCACGATAATGAAAATGGAATTTTAACAAACAACGTTTATGATGGAGATATATTAATTGAATATTCTGAATTTGGCGGCAATGGGTTTGAAGATGGATATAGCCATAACTTATATATAGGTCATGCAAACAAACTTACTTTTCAATATAATTATTCGCATCACGCAAAGGTTGGGCATAACTTAAAATCAAGAGCCAATGAAAATTACATTCTTTACAATAGAATAATGGATGAAGAAGAAGGCAAATCCAGCAGATTAATAGATTTACCGAATGGAGGTTTTTCAATTGTAATGGGCAACTTATTGATGCAATCAGCAGTGGCAACTAATATTAATTTATTAGGTTATGGATTAGAAGGATTAATCAACATGGCTTCGCACGAAATATATGTTATTAACAATACTTTTGTAAATAGAAAAACAACAAAAGGTCTTTTTTTAGATATTGCAGATGGAACATCAATTACAAATATTAGCAATAATATATTTGCTGGATATGATGAAACAATTGAGGAAACTTCATACACTTTTAATAACAATTACATAGATGAAAATATTGAAAATATTGCATTTGAAGATGAACCCAATTTTAATTATCAGTTAACTGTAAATTCTCCAGCCATCAATTTTGGTAGCAACGTTGCTGTAGTTAACGGAAATTCTTTAACGCCCAATAAATCTTATATTCATCCCACCAGCTTTATTAATCGAGTTATTTCAAACGGCGTAATTGATGCCGGTGCCTACGAGTACGGAAATAACGATACTCCAAATTGCGGGCAAATACTACCTATAAATAATGATATTTATGGCATAGAAAGTTACCAGGCAAATGAAATAATTGCTAATAATACCATTAATAGTAATGCCGATGTTAGCTTTATTGCTGCCAGCAGAATACAATTTTTAGAAGGGTTTACTTTGGAACAAGGTGCGGAGTTGAAGGCTTATATTGGGGCTTGTGGGGATTAGAAAATGATGTTTGATTAACATTGTATCTTATCAAATAAAAATACCACTTTTGTTCATCATTTAAAAAAATAAAAAACAATGAAACGATATATTTTAACTATGATACTATTATGCAGCATCTTAAATATAACAATAGCTCAAAACTGCAACTGCACCATCTCCCAAATTGAAAACAATACGGTTGCCCCTTGCGATTTAACTATCGGAACCATAGTAAACGTAAATTCGGTGCAACAGTTTAAAAATGCCATTTCGCAAGCAAACAACAACGGTGGCAATATGACCATATTAATTGCCGATGGTACTTACGAGGTCGCTTCAACGGCATCTTACCCATATCTTACTGCAAGCAATGTGGTGATTAGAAGTGCTTCGGGAAACCGTGATGCCGTAGTATTAACCGGAGGCGGCATGCGCGATGTATTACCCGATACCGAAAATGGTATATATGCAGTTGGTAATAATGTAACCATTGCCGATTTAACCATTAAAGAAGTAGGTAATCACGCCATTCAAGTTATTGGAGACAACCTGTTTGTACACAACGTTAAAATTCAAAATACTCGTGAGCAAATGCTGAAAGGAACTGGTGGAGGCGATGGTGCAGATAACGGCATAGTACAATGTTGTTTGTTTGAATATACGGCAGGTATCGGTCCACAATTTTACATTGGTGGAATTGATGTTCACAAAGGTGATAATTGGATGGTAAATGATAATATCTTTAAAAATATTGCCAGTCCTTCCGAATTTACTGCCGAACATGCCGTTCACTTTTGGAGAACCGGTTCAAACAATACCGTTGAACGAAATGTAATTATTAACTGCGACCGTGGAATTGGTTTTGGTTTAGGTAACGATGTTGACAATGGAATTGTGGGCGGCATCATCCGCAACAATATGATTTATAATGATGGCAATCACCCTTTTGATGATGTAGGTATTGGTTTGGAACACTCGCCTGATACCAAGGTGTATAATAACACAATTTATTTGGCGGCTTATCCCAGGGCAATTGAATACCGTTGGGCAGCAACTACCAATGTTCAAATTACGAATAACTTAACCAATCAATCCATAACCTCGCGCAATGGTGGACAGGCAACACTTACCACCAATTATACCAATGCAGCAAGTAGTTGGTTTGTCAATCCAAGCTTAGGAGACCTTCGTTTAAATACCAACAACACTACTGTAGTCAATCAGGGTACATCGCTTTCAGAAGTTGCCGGTGACATTGACCAAACCCCTCGTCCGCAAGGCGCTGCTTTTGATATTGGAGCTTATGAATATGTGGAGGAAAATGTTGTTGAAGATTGTCCACCTCCAACTATGCAAGACTTGCCTTTATTTCAAATGAATCAACTCACTTACGATGGGGCTTTTCTAGTACCAGCCGGAGCATATATTCAAAATTCGGTAACCAATATCTGTATAGGAGCAAACAAAATCCGTATACTATCTACACCCAATAATAATATATTTGAAATAAACGGCAATTCCACCGGTTACACTATTCAAATATTAGATGCATCTTTGCAGGTTTATGAAAGCATCAATGGTTTAAATGCGCCCATCACTATTAACACTGCAAATTTAAATTTACCGGTTGGTTTATGTTTTATAACTATTACCAATAACAGCAACAACAAAATATCATATAAAAATTCATTTATTCATCAATAAAAAATAAAAACTAATTGCATTTTAAATTAAACAAAATAAGCATGTAAAACGTGGTTCAATTTTTTGAAGCGAAACAGTAGGCTACATAAAAACTTTGGGTCCCGCTTTCCGCTCAAATGCTATTGCTACGCTGCATATGCTGCGCTGCAAAATAGCATAACCGCTGCAATCGGGGCTATTTTATATACCTCGGTTCTTTGTAGAATCATTTTTTATCAGCAAACAACAAAATAACCGGTAACGATAAAACATCAATCATTGTAAAAAAAACATCTCATAAATAAATTATTTAATCATCAATAAATAACCAACATGAAACAACTATTTTCAATCACCACAATACTATGCATCTTTAATTTTGTAATAGCACAAAATGCCGTAACCCCAGGCAACATTAAAATAGACCCAACCTTCGAACACATCGGCATTCTTTACAACATTAGTGGCGATACCAATTTAAACAGCAGCCTTCAAATAGAATTTAGAGAACAGGGCAATGGTGCTTACAAAAAAGGAGCGATTACCATGCGCTCACATCCGGGTTTAATCATAGATGGTTCAACTTATAATGCGAATCATCATGCAGGCAGTGCCATGTTTTTACAACCCAACACCACTTATGATATTCGTTTAACTTTAACCGACCCCAACGGCGGTGGAACGACTACAACGCTTCAAGCGACAACAAGAGCTTATCCTACAGAAAGCAACAATTATCAATATGTAGCACCAGGTAATGGCGGCGGAAATGGAACAACTGCCAATCCATATTTGGGTTTACAA
>CALHDG010000020.1 GCA_938023075.1 uncultured Chitinophagales bacterium | reverse complement strand
GCCCGTCACGTATGCGTGTGGACTATTTATCGGACTCATATATCGAATTTTGCCATAAACTAACTCAACCCGTGCATCGTTTGGAATAATGCCCACTTCTTCCATTTTATAATAATCATCAATGGTCAGTAAAAATTCTTGCGATACTTGCATTGTTGTTAGCATGCGATTTGTTTTGAATACGTAATTTAAGTGTTTATTGCCAAAAATCAAAATAATTATATAGTATGCATCTATCAAACAAAAATTATATAACCCAAAATGGTCATCCTTTAACCCGAAGCCTTTCGCTTCAAAGTGTAATACTAAATTGCCTTTGTATCCACGAAAAACAAAAGTCTTTAAAATAGCTCCGATTGGAAAGTTGAAAAGAATTGTGGTAGATTAGGTAAGGTATTCATAACAAGTCAAAAAGACTTGAAGATTTCATTCCACTAGTCGAAAAGTCTTGCGGTAGATTGAGCCTCTGGCTATGCCTGCGTTTTTTGTCTCAAGCTCACCAAATTAAATCCAAAACTTTTATGTCACCTTTTATAATCAAATTGGTATAGTTATTTTCTTGGCTTTATTTTTTTTATCATATCTTCAGCATGACTGTTATTCTTGTCCAATTGTAACGATTTTTCATAATTTTTGATAGCTAACTCATTTTGACCGTTTTCATAATAAGCTTCCCCCAAACTATCGTAAGGATTAGATTTTCCGGGAAATTCTTTAACAAGCAATTGGAAGATTTTAATGGCATCGCTGGTTTTATCTGTTGCTAATAAAGCATAACCCAGTCTGTTTAAGTCAAATTCATTATCAAATTCATATTGATCGGGATTTTCATTTTTCAACTTAATGTAAAGCGAAATTCCTTCATCTACATTTTCAAAACACTTTTCTTGGCTAGATCATAGATGATAAACTTATTTTCTCATCATTCCTAATCGAAACTAATGAAACAGATTGTAAGCGATGAACTAATATTCAGCCACTTAATTTCCATTAAAAATCCTATAGAATCAAATATATCTGTTACCTTTGCAGCCGCTTACTAACATTCAAGCTTTCTAATAAATCGAAATAAATATAGTGGATACAACAGTTCAAAATAAATCTGATGTGCAAGCGGTTGATGCCTTGGCTTCAACGTTTCAAAATTTAAAGGCAGAAATTGGTAAGATAATCGTTGGTCAGCACGATGTAGTAGAAAAGGTATTAATTTCTATTTTTTGTGATGGGCATAGTTTGTTAGTAGGGGTGCCAGGATTAGCAAAAACCTTGCTCATCAATACCATTGCCGATGTAATGGATCTTTCTTTTAAACGCATACAGTTTACACCAGATTTAATGCCATCGGACATAACCGGAGCCGAATTATTAGACGAAAACCGGAAGTTTGTTTTTTCCAAAGGACCCATTTTTGCGAATATTATTTTGGCAGATGAGATTAACCGTACCCCGCCCAAAACACAGGCTGCTTTGTTAGAGGCGATGCAGGAACGGTCGGTTACTACAGCAGGAACGATGCATAAGTTAAACTTACCCTTTTTTGTATTGGCAACCCAAAACCCCATTGAGCAAGAAGGAACCTACCCATTGCCAGAAGCGCAGTTAGACCGTTTTATGTTTAACATCACCTTAGATTATCCGAGCTTTGCGGAAGAAATTCAAGTAGTAAAAAATACAACTTCAGGTAATCAAACCCAGTTGAAAAAAATTATTAACGGAGAGCAAATTATTGCCTTCCAACAGTTAATTAGAAAAATACCGATAGCCGATAATGTGTTGGAGTATGCCGTAGGCTTAGCTTCTAAAACCCGTCCAAATACAGAATATGCCTCAGATGCAGTTAACGAATATTTATCGTGGGGCGCAGGACCAAGAGCCTCGCAATATTTAGTATTAGGTGCCAAATGCCATGCCGCTATACAAGGTAAATACTCTCCAGATATTGAAGATGTGCAAGCAGTTTCTTTATCCATTTTACGGCACAGAATCGTTAAAAATTACAAAGCCGAAGCCGAAGGCGTAACCATTCGCGATGTAGTGGAACATTTGCTATAGCAAGTATCCAATAAGAAAGATGCACAAGTTTATCTAAACAATAAATTAGTTAACACTATCGAATTATTTTTTTTGAAGCGAGAACTTGTGGCTTTATAATAAGGTGGGTCCCGCTTTCCGCTCAAATGCCATTTGCCTGCGCGACAAAAAGCCACTCGAAATGGCATAACCGCTGCAATCGGGGCTAATTTATAAACTTCGGTTCTTCGTAAAACAACAATAAAAACCAACAATCAAAAACAAGAAAACACTAACTTCTCTGATAAACATGTCGAAAAGATGAAAATACCAATGCATTCTTCAGTTCTTCATAAAAAACAACTTATAGTTAAGTTGTTTAATTGAATTCTTTCTTCTAAAACCATTTAGTTAAAAAAATGGAACACCTACCATCTTAATGGAAGCAGATTTATATTATATAAGGTAAGCCGAAATAATTCCCCTATAAATTTTGAAAAGCCTGTACCGACACATCGGTAGGTGGGCTTTTTCTAAAGAAAAAGGTCGGGGTAGTTTAAAAACCGCAATAGAACAAAAACTTAATCTTTCGATATCACCAAACGTTGCACACTATGAAATCCATCTTTATTCAAAATATTAACTATATAAATTCCATTAGGCTGATCGCTTAAATTTAAATGTATATTTTTTGTAGTTGGATGGAGCGTTTCTTCAACAATCATTTGTCCAAACGTATTGTAAATGTTGAGTTGTTCAAATTGATGTTGTTCATTTTCAATGGCTACATTTACCAAACCATCATTTGTAGGATTGGGATAAAGTTGTATTCCTTGATTGATAATATAGGTTGAAACATTGGTTAGCATAGCGGTGATGTTAACATTATCAAGCCACAATAGTTGCCCCCAACCAGATATATTGGTAATTCTAAACAACACTTCTTTTTCTCCAGCTAATTGATTTAAGTCAATCGATTCTACTTCCCAATCTTCCGTTGCTGGAAAAAAAGGATTGCCATCGTCTGCATCAAAAGGAAAGGTAGCTAAATCGGTGTTTTCTTTAAACCAAAATTGTTCCCACGAATTGCCACAATCGGTAGAGTACGACAAACTTAAGCCATCAAACAACTGAGCATCATATCTGGCATATGCCCGGTCAAACGAAAAATTAACCGCAACAGCATTCCCTAAATCTAAGGCAGGCGTAATTAAATGATCGAGCGTATTACGAGGGTTGTTGATAGAATCGCCTGAAAAATTATTATAGATCAAACTACCGTTACCACTAGGTGGTGCACCATACTGGTCAGAAATTTGCCATTGAAAATTATCCTGGTCAACATTATTATTTCTCCAACCATCTTGTTCAAAACGGTTAGAACCTTCAAAACCTTCGGTTAATGGTATTGTTGCAAAAGCTGGCGTAACAACTGAAAAAGTAATATCGTTATTTTCAATGTTTTGATCTTGGGTGCCGTTAACTAAGGTTATCACTACTTCAATCAAGTTTTCGCCGGCAATGTTTATGGTAGCAAGCAATAAAGTTTCTACTTCTCTTGGGCTAAGACTAAGTGTTTTTTCAAAGCTAAAATTATTGCCATTATTTACCCGGTACTCAATATTAATGGTTTCAATTAAATTTTGCCCTACATTGGTAATATCAATTTCTAAAGGATAACTGCTTCCGCAATAATTTTCTTCAATACTTTTTACACTGATGCTGGCATCCACCTCTGCACTCATATTTTGGCAAGCTTTCGAATCGAACAATGAACTGCGTGTAGTATTGAGTACACTCAATATCCGTTCTTTTTGTCCATTGGTAAACATATACATACATACATCGTTCACGTATTCCATAAAATTCATGGTCATATCTTGTGAATCACAACTTACAGAATTAGACAGTAAAGGACAATCATAATAGGGTGCTGCACTATTAGGCGTATCTTCAATACCATCATCAAAATTACAGCCATTTTCTTCGCTGGCACCCCAAGTATGTCTTAAGCCTAACCAATGTCCTATTTCATGTGTGGTTGTTCTGCCTCTATTGTAAGATGGATGTAAGTTAAATTGACTACCTTTACCAAAATAACGAGTGCTAATGGCAACACCATCAATACTAGCACTAAAACCTGGCGATGAAGAATAACCCAATACATCTTCTTCTAATCTGCCTACCCAAATGTTTAAATAATGATCTCTACTCCAGGGAGCTACCCCACCTAATTCGGGGCGTTTTATCTGATCATCCTCTAAAGTAAAAGTAATTAGATCTGCGGGTAACTTCGTACGGGTAACGCCATCGGTAAAAGCTCCATTAGGGTCGCGAGAAGCCAGGCAAAATGCAATATCAATATTTGCGGCTACATCTTGAAAAATTTCTGGTATATTATTCCGGTCCGGATTCCGCAACTGATAATCTTGATTTAATACCTCAATTTGAGATAAAATTTGTTCCATAGACAAATTATCTTCGGGTGCATTTTCATTATATAAAATGTGCACAACTACCGGAATAGTAATAATTGATTGATTAGTTTTAAAATATGCGCCTCTTTCTTTCTGATTGACCAGCCAATCTTTCGCAGCTTGATCATTTTCATCGATTTTTGTTAGTAATTTCGGATTATTAGCTAATTGAAGTTGCATATATTTTTCTGTACTGCATCTTTCAACTTCACCCAGTGCTAATACTATAGTGTATTGAAATGTCAAAGCGAAAACGAAAACATATGTAATGTACCTAAACATGGTGATTATTGTTTTGATTAATTTTATACCTATTATTAAGCGAAGGAGTTACTTTTTTATTTTGATAAAATAAGTTTTTTACTCAAGATTTGACCTTCAAATTGCATTTTGATAAAATAACAGCCATTTGGAAAGTGATTTAAGTGAAGTGGGTAGTGCTTTTGAAACTGAAATTGATCAATAGTTTGACCGAAAGCATCAAATACTTCAACATTAATTGGTAAATTTTTAGGATTGGCACTGTATAAGTGAAACTGCCCATCAAAAGAAGGATTTGGAAAAACACCGGCGTAATGTTCGGTTAAATAATTTTGAATGTTTAACGGAATACTTTCACAAAATTTGAATGAAAAATTATCAATAAAAAAAGTATTACTGCTATTCAAAATGAATTGAATTCTAAAGAGTAATTCATCATGCTGATCTGCTTGTATAGGTAGATTTTGATGAACAGTTTGCCAATTATTTGATGCTGGAAAGTTAGTTGTATTGGAGTCGTACAATGTCGTTTCTAAATCTTTACCCCATTTTTCCCAGATAGTGAGATAACTATCGGGTGAACAAACGGAAGCATATTCGACAATCATACCATCCACCTGGCTGAATTCTTGTATGTTGGATGCAAAATAAGCATAATCAAAATCAAGGCAGAGGTTCAGATTTTCATTTTTGCTATTGGCTGAAATTTCAGCAAGATTAAAATAGGGCAGGTGTAGTAAATGAACTTGTTGAGTAGATTTAACTCCTAATTTGTTTATAGTATAACAACCACTATTTAAATCAGCAGGGTTTTCTAAAACCCATATTTTATCGGATGTATCTTCTTCATTAGTAGTATGAGTTATCCATTGCGGGTCAGTCATAAAATTTTCTTTAAAGGGAAAATTTGCTTGCGATAAAAATTTAAATGTAGCGGTATCAGAATTGTTTTTAATATTAAATTCATTAGCTAAACCATTTACCTGTGTCAATTGAACGGTAATATCTTGTTGATTAGCTATGTTACTTAGCACTAACTCATAAGTAATGCATTCATTTGGAGTGATATGCATGTTCTCTAAAACAGAATTACTTATTGTATTTTCAATTTTAAATGAATGAATATCTGTTAATCCATGATTACAAATATCAAGTTGTAGAGTAGGGGAGAGGTTGCAGATTACAATAGGTTTTGTATGAATTCGTATAGAAGCATCAACAGCTGTATAATTGCTTTCTATCCAACAATTTTGATGAATTAACATATTTCTATGTTGCATTAAATGATATTGCATCAATGCTTTTTGGTTTTGGGTGAACATATGAATACAATCATCATTAGCATGATTCATAAAGTTTTGCACCATATCTTGTTTTGAATAAGGATCATTGCAAACATTACGGTTTTCACCAAGTTGAGGACAGCCCCTATACGCCTTATTGGTTTTTGGAGTATCAGCTAATCCATCATCATCTGCACAGCTATTCAATTCATTCCCATATAAATGCTTTAAACCAAAAAAATGACCGAACTCATGAGTTAAGGTTCTACCCAAGTGAAAAGGCGGTTTAACTGTACGACTTTCTTTCCCAAAATTTTGATAATGGATTACAATACCATCCTCATTAGGCATTGTGCCAGGGTAGGAGGCATAACCTGAAATGCCAGCCTCTAAATTGCATACCCATATATTAACATATTCACGAGGTTTCCAAGGCTTAATGCCACTTAATGGTAATTTCACATTAGGGTATTGATTCATATTAAAAGTGTCAATTTCACTTCGCTTGTAGTTAATCCCATCAAAAACGTTACCCTCTAAATCTCTATTGACTAGAAAAAAACGAAAAGCTACATTGGCTATTAATGATTTAAAATTGGGGGCTACTTTTTCCACATCTACATTAGTAGCGTTAAAATCTTGATTAAGACTTTCAATTTGGGCTTTTACCGTTTTATAGTCAATTTTTTGTTCTGGCAAATGATAAACATTATGAATCACTACAGGAATACAAATAGAATCGGAAAAATGTTTTTGATTTAAAACATTTTGTATACTTATGGCATTCAATCTATTATCTTGTAACAAACTATTGTATACCCCAGTTTTACAAATTCTGTTTGCCGAACTTGCGTGCAACGTTACAAAAATTAAAAAAATAATATGCGGCAAAAAAAAGGATTTCATTAAATTAGCTTTTCAAGGAATGAAAAAGATTGTATTGACATGCTGACCGCTCTTTTTTTGATATAATTCGTTAAAAAATCTTTTCTTAACCCAACCAAGATAAGATAAGATTTTTCAGCCCGTCTATCAAAAAATTGCTTTATCATTAATAGTCAATTTATTTTTTCATCAATCCTTAGCTACTATAAAGATAACAAATTTATTTTAAAATTTAAATGATGACTGAAGATGTGTTGAAATTTAATTTACCCAAGGCAAACGTAAGCTATGTTTCTAATTTTTTTAATACACAAGAAGCGGATACCTTGTTAAACATGCTATATAAAGAAATTAAATGGCAACAAGACTCTATAAAAATGTTTGGTAAAGTTTATGCAGTACCCAGGTTGCAAGCATTTTATGGAGATGAAGGTTTTGACTACAGCTATTCTAACATTAAACTTAAAACTAACTTATGGACACCCACTTTATTAAACATTAAAACTAAAGTAGAGAGCTTTTGTCAACATACCTTTAGCAGTGTTTTGGCAAATTTATACCGCCATGGGCAAGATAGCAATGGCTGGCATGCTGATGATGAACCAGAATTGGGAGAAAACCCTGTAATTGCTTCAGTAAGTTTTGGGGCGGCTAGGATTTTTCATTTAAAAAATAAGCAAAACGAAAAAATCAGACAAAAAATTAAATTAGCCCACGGAAGTTTATTATTGATGAAAGGAGCTACACAACATTATTATAAACATCAATTATCTAAAACGGCGCAAAAAGTAGATAAACGAATTAATCTCACATTTAGAAAAATATTCTAATTTGGTTTTTATGAAACCTAACAAATATAATTAACGTAATATCAACTCATGAATAGTACATACCTGATTATATGCTTAATAGTAATTTCATTTTTCACAAATTTGTTATATTCAAATAACAACACAAATGTTATAAACGTAGAGTATGAAATTTATGAAAACATACTGGTTTGGGGTTGCGATTATTATAATGGAGAAAAAGGCTTAAAAATTAATATTTTAAACGTTACCGGTGGAAGCGGTGTTTACAACGTTACTTTTAATGGTAATGGAGCAGTAGAACCCAATAATTTGAGAGCCGGTGAAGGTTTTGTTTATTTTTTTACTGAAAGTGATTTTCAATTTGGGTCTATCGGTTTTACGATAACCGATACCCAGCAAAATTCTATTGCTATGGAGGCTAATTTAATTTCCATTTTAGAAAGTTTGTTTTTGTTTGCTAACTGCAATGCGCCAATTAAATGTGCTCAAAGTACAATTACTCACACACAACAAAATTCTAATATTGTTATTTCAGATGTCTACCAGGCTTCTAACAAAATCACCTCTACGGCAGATATGCCCGATGGAAATGTTAGCTACCTGGCTAATAATGAAATTCATTTAGATGAAGGCTTTCATGTAAAAATTTTAACCAACTTTACCGCCGATATTGTAAAACCTTGCTCGATTGTTTTGCAGTGACATTTTGTCATTATATTTTACTTATTTTTGACAAATTGTCATAAATTTTTCTCATTTTGACCGGTTTTTTATCATTTCTGTTGCTTTTTTTGCGTTGGAACGACATTTGAACTATTGCTTATCAAACAATAAATTTTAAAATTTAAAACGATAATTAATATGAGAATGACAAAAAGAAATTCAAGAAATGATTTTGCCAGTTTATTAGATGGTATTTTTAATGTAGATATACCAAAAATAATGAACGATTTACCAAACTCGAAGTTTGTACCACCTGTTAACATTGTAGAAAAGGAAGATCAGTTTGTAGTGGAAGTAGCCGTACCAGGAGTGGCTAAAGATGAAATTAATGTTGAGGTAAATGATGATTTGTTAACCATTAGCAAAGAGGTTGCAACAACAGAAAATGAAGCAGACACTAACAAAGAAACTTTAAAGTTTACCAGAAGAGAATTTAACTTTAGTAGCTTTAAAAGAAGCTTTACGTTACCAGAAACCGTTGATGCCAGTTTGATTTCTGCCAGCAACAGCCATGGAATTTTAAGTATTGTATTACCAAAAAAAGAAGAAGCGAAAGCCGTAAAGAAAAGTATTACCATAGCTTAAATTACTTAATGAAATTTAATTAGATCAGTAAATTCAGTCCAGATAAGAAATTTCTTGTCTGGACTTTTTTATTGCTATAAATTTTTGATTATCAATAATTTAATTAACTTAATATAAAGTTAAACTTTTATATTTTTGGTCAATTCTGTTTGAATTCTAAATTTTAAATGATTTTCCTATAATTAATATTATGTTAAGTAGAAAAATATTAACTTTTACCTTTAATCCCTACCTCAAAATCTGTATATTAATAAAAAATGCCAGTCAAAATAAAATGAGGCAATTGAATTTGAACATCCGCAAAATCTTCTTAATATTACCAAATCAAAAAAAGGAAAAATATTGCTATTCTCGGTGCCACCGGCTCTATCGGTACACAAGCCTTAGAAGTTATCCAACAATTTCCCGATCAATTTAAGGTATATGCCTTAACCGCCAACAATAATGCCGATTTATTAATTAAACAAAGCCATCAATTTAAGCCTAACAAAATTGCTATTACTAATAAAGAAAAATATGCAGAAGTAAAAAGTTCAGTTAAGGAAACAACTGTTTTATCTGGAAAAGAGGCTTTGCTCGAAATTGTTAGTGATTCAAATGTAGATATTGTGCTCTCGGCATTAGTAGGCTTTGCCGGTTTAGCACCTACAGTAACAGCCATTGAAAACGGAAAGGATATTGCCCTTGCCAACAAAGAAACCTTAGTGGTTGCCGGTGAAATAATTATGAATTTAGCCAAAAAACATCAAGTCAATATATATCCTGTTGATTCAGAACATTCCGCTATTTTTCAATGTTTGGAAACCGGCAATGCTATTGAAAAAATATACTTAACTGCATCGGGTGGACCTTTTAGAGGAAAAGACCGTACATTTTTATCTACCGTAAAAAAAGAGCAGGCACTTAAACATCCTAATTGGGAAATGGGCGCAAAAATTACCATCGATTCTGCTACTTTAATGAACAAAGGCTTAGAAGTGATTGAAGCCAAATGGTTATTCAATTTGCAAGCCAATCAAATTGATGTAATCGTTCACCCACAATCAATTATTCATTCTATTGTTCAATTTCAAGATGGCTCAATGAAAGCCCAATTAGGTTTGCCCGATATGAAGCTGCCCATTCAATATGCCCTCTCCTACCCTAACCGCTTACACAACAGTTTTAAACGATTTAATTTTTTAGATTATCCTCAACTAAGCTTTGAGCAACCCGACAAAAGCACCTTCCATTGTTTAACTTTAGCCTACCAAGCGATGGAAAAAGGGGGCAATGTTCCTTGTATTTTAAATGCTGCCAACGAAATTGCCGTTGCTGCTTTTTTGAAAGATGAGTTAGCCTTTTTATCCATTCCTGCCTTAATTGAACAAACGATGGAGGCTGTTAATTTTATCGGTCAGCCTTCTATTGCTGATTTGTTAGCTACTGATGAGAATAGCAGAGACCTTGCTAAGCGTTTGGTTGACAAAGTTTCAATATAGTGTACATTGTTTGAACTCCAAATCTTAATATCACTCAACCAAATTCACAAAGCTGTTTACACTTTTGCATCAATTTTTTTTTTGAAGCGAAACAATCAGGCTTTTTATGTAAGGCAGTCCCGCTTTCCGCTCAAATGCCATTTGCCTGCGCCGCAAAAGCCACTCAAAATGGCATAACCGCTGCAATCGGGGCTAGTTTGCAAACTTCGGTGCTTCGTTGAAAGAAAAATAGGCGGAACTTGAAAATAGAAAAGTATCAACCACTTTGATAAACTTGTCGAAGCTTTTATAAAAAAAAAGAAAAGCATTAAAACTTACTTAAGTTTCGGTAGTAAATCAAAATATTATTATATTCTGATGCTGCCTTTCATTTCGAGTGAAACGAGAAATCCTACTACTAACAGATAGTAAATCAGTTCTTTAGGCTGATTTTCTCCCTACGGTAGAGATGACATGGCTTCGCTAATAGTCCATAAAATTACTAACGAAACTTGAGTTAAGTAGTATTATATACCTTGCTCGTAAACCTGCTGCTTTTTTTCAGGAAATAAATTTAAAATACCTGCTTCGCTTGATTCGCATATCCCTTTTTCGGTAATTAATGCGGTTATTAATCGCGCAGGGGTTACATCAAAAGCATAGTTAGCTGCTTTACTTTTTGCTGGTGTTAATTGTACTTTAGTTATCTCTTTATTGCTTAAACCCTGTATATGAGTTACTTCTTTACTGTCGCGTTGTTCAATCGGAATCGTTAATCCATCCTGTAATTCCCAATCTATAGTAGTTGATGGTAAAGCTACATAAAAGGGTACATTATTATCTTTTGCTGCAAGTGCCTTTAAATAAGTACCAATTTTATTGGCAACATCACCGGTATAGGTGGTTCGGTCTGTACCAACAATGCACATATCAACCATGCCATGTTGCATCAAATGTCCACCTGCGTTATCAACAATAACGGTATGTGGAATACCATGTTCACCTAACTCCCAAGCAGTTATTTTTGCACCTTGATTTCGGGGACGGGTTTCATCAACCCAAACATGCACGGCTATGCCTTTGTTATGTGCCTGATAAATTGGAGAAGTTGCCGTACCCCAATCTACAGTAGCTATCCAACCGGCATTACAATGTGTTAAAATATTGACCGGCTCCCCTTGTTTTTGTCGACTCACTTCTTCAATAAGTGGTAAGCCGTGTAAGCCAATATTCTTGCAAATTTCTATATCTTCTTTGCATATATCTTGAGCAGTTTGTAAAGCCGTTCCTCTTTTTTCTTCTAAACTAGATACAGCACCAATTGCTTTTAATTGCCTTTGTAAAGCCCACTGTAAATTAATGGCAGTAGGCCGGGTAGCATATAATTTTTCATTCGCCTCTATTAGGTAAGTTTCTAATTCATTTACTGAATTTACTTCTAAACTTGCGAAATACATACCATAGGCAGCAGTTGCCCCTATTAATGGAGCACCTCTAACCAACATCTCTTTAATAGCAAAGCAGGCATCGTTTACAGTTTTTAAATCTTTTATAACTAATTGATGTGGCAAAAAACGTTGATCGATAATTTGAACAATATTTTTATCGGTTGGGTGAAGCCAAATAGAATGATAAGACTGTCCGTTTATTTTCATAACAGTATAATGTTTGTTATTTATATGGGTTAAATAATACTTAAAGCTCTATCTAAATCTTCAATAAGATCATCCGGTTCATCTAAACCTATTGAAAAGCGAATTAAATCAAAAGAAAACTTACAACAAAATTCGTGTTTATCGGCTGCTAATACACATAATGGAAAAACCAACGATTCGTGACCACCCCAGGAAACAGCAAGATGGAAGGTTTGTAAAGCATTAACAAAGCGTTCAACCTCTCTGGCATTTTCTACTTTAAGTTTCAAAGAGAACAAACCAGAAGCTTTGGTCATTTGTTTTTTTGCTAAATCGTATTGCAAATTGTTCTTGTCAAAAGGGTAATAAATCTGTTTAACTTTTGGATGGTTTTTTAACCAAGCAATAACGGTTTCCGTATTTTGTGAGATATGATTCATACGGAGTGAAAAGGTTCTTAAAGAACGCAAAAGAAGCCATGCGGTATTGGCAGAAATCGCTCCTCCAAATGTGGAGAATTCATTCTGAAATATTTTTTTGATATACTTATTAGAGCTAATAATTATGCCAGCTATTACATCACTATGACCAGCTAAGTATTTGGTAGCAGAATGTATAGTTATATCTACACCAAGTTTTAATGGTTTTTGAAAAATTGGAGAAGCATAACTATTATCCATAATAGTTATGATGTTATTAGCCTTTGCCAACTTAACAACAGCTTCAATATCTTGCATCTCGAAAGTTATGGAAGTAGGGCTTTCCAATATAATTAACTTGGTATTCGGTTTAATTGCTTTTTCAAAATTAGCAACGTCTTTTCCATCAATATAGCTAGTAGTAACACCAAATTTTTTAATGGTACCGTCTAATAATTTTTTGGTATTAAAGTATGGATTATCGACACAAATGATGTGATCGCCATACTCAATATTAGAAAGTATTGCCGTAACCATAGCAGTGCTGCCACTATTCAATATCAAAGCATCTTCACCACCGGCTAAAGCAGCTATCTTTTTTCTTAAAATGGCAACGGTTGGGTTACAGCCACTCGAATATATAGAGTGGTTTAGTTCATCTCGCATATTGTCTCTCATCTGATTAACAGAGTCAAAAGCAAAATTGATAGAATTTATGATTGGAGGAGAGACCGCACCATAATAGTTTTCACGGTCCTCGCCTAAGTGGTTGGTTATATATGTTTGATTCATAAAATATAGAATAAGATCAAACCGAACACAGCAAGTTGCCGCAGATTAATATTGAACCAGCTAAGTTTAAAGAGACTTGTACATTTATCCCTGAAGCTAATTCTCTAAAATTAAATACCTGTATTAAACTCTAACGCATTTAGTGTTCAATTTAATTTAAAGCCTATTCTAAAGCAAATTTTGGTTAATTAATTATAATTACAGTTATTATGGTTCTAAAATCATTCCAAATTATATTAATACTTGATAATTGTATGAATATTAGGAGATATATCTTTTAAAGCATCCACTCCATTTAAAAAAGCTAAATGAACCAGAAAGGAAAATCCAACAACTTCAGCACCAAGTTTTTGTACAATTTTAGATGCTGCTAATGCGGTACCTCCAGTTGCTAATAAATCGTCGTGTATTAATACTTTTGCACCTTTTGTAAGGTGGCCTTTATGTATTTCAAGTGTGGCTTCTCCATATTCTAAAGTGTACGTATATGATTCAGTTTCACCAGGCAATTTCCCCTTTTTTCTTGCCGGTATAAAAGGCACCTTTGCTTTTATGGCTAAAGGCATACCTAATAAAAAGCCTCTACTTTCAACTCCAACTACACAATCAAAAGGTTGATTTATATTGGTTAAAATATGATCAACTAATTGCTCACATAAAGTTGGTTTCAATAAAACAGGGGTTATATCTTTAAAAATAATACCTTCTTTTGGAAAATCTGGAATATCTCTAATTTCATTTTTTAATACTTTGGTTAAGTTCATATATTAATATGTGATTATATTATATTTTTAATTAAAAATTAATTATTTGATTATAAACATAGTTAAAAGTAGGTTATATTGCAAGTTTCAAAATATCTTTTGTTCTCAATGCAATATAGTGATAAAATTGGAAAACCGCGTAGAATTATTTCGTTAGTGCCTTCAATAACTGAATTATTGTCGGCTTTTGACTTAGATAATGAAGTGATAGGAATTACTAAATTTTGCATATTTCCAAAAAAATGGTTTAGAAGTAAAACACGAGTTGGCGGTACAAAAAACGTTAATTTGGCAAGGGTGTTTGATCTTAAACCTGATTTGATTATAGCTAATAAAGAAGAGAATGATAAAGAACAAATTGAAAGCTTACAAGAGAAAATACCAATTTGGCTAAGTGACATTAAAACTTTTGAAGATGCCTTAGCAATGATTTCTAAACTTGGCAGTCGGTTACAAACTAAAAACAAAGCTGATGAGATTGTGCAAAAAATTAGACTATCGAAATTAGATCATAACATAGATAATACTGAAAGAACTGCCGCCTATATGATTTGGGATAAACCGATGATGGTTGCCGGTGGCGATACCTATATAAATTCTATGATGCAATTAGCTGGATTCAACAATGTATTTGCTCAACAAAATAGATATCCGACAGTTAGTAAGGAAGAATTGTTTATGCATAAGCCAGAAGTTTTGCTTTTATCATCAGAACCTTTTCCCTTTAAGCAAAAGCATCTTATAAAATACAAAGATATTTTACCAGATACTAAAATATTATTAATTGATGGAACCATGTTTTCCTGGTATGGAAGTCGTTTAGTCGAAGCCTTCCCTTATTTTTCAACATTAAAAAATAATTTATAATTTTGGATGGTGAGCGCAACTTTTGAAAAAGTAAAGTTAAGACCGTTAAAGGTAGAAAATGCTTTTAAAATTTTTGAATTGGTTAACATCAATCGAACAGAATTTGGTAAATGGTTGCCATGGGTAAAAAGTACCACCAAAGTATCAGATACCACACAATTTGTTAAAGAAAGTTTACGTAAAATGCGAGACCGTACCATGTTTGTTGCCGAAATTTGGTATTTTAATGATTTGATTGGTTTGATTGATTTGCATAACATCAACACTATTCATAGAAAAGCTTCTATTGGTTATTGGCTATGTAAAACCGGGCAAGGAAAAGGAATTATGACTTACGCTGCTAAAAATATAATTGATTATGGGTTTAATGAGTTTCAGCTTAATCGTATTGAAATACGGGTTGCCGAAAAAAATATACAAAGTATTAAAATACCGGTACGTTTAAATTTTAAACAAGAAGGGGTGTTGCGACAATTCATTTCTTTTGAAGGTGCTTTGCAAAATACAGTAGTTTTTAGCCTTTTACGATCAGAATGGGATGGCATTAACATTGGTGTTCTCTAAAGAAGTAATTGTTTTAATTTTGCCAAATTAACCGACAGTATAAGCTTTACTGACTACTTAGTAACTAAATTACGAACATCTAAAATTTTACTTAATAAACTATTTTTAGCTTCATCATTTGCTGCAAACAACCATGTTAAAACATTGTCTTTCCAAATTTCATCATATTCTTGTTGGTTAATGAGTTTTTCCTCAATAGCCAAATCTAAAATTTTACCTGGGTAAGATGATTGCGGTTTGCTTTCCATTTCACCTAAAGGGTATGGATCATCTAACCCCATAATAACTTGTTTGGCTCCCTGTCTTTGAATCGTTAAATTAAGTGAAGCAGTATCGTGCACCAGGGTGTCAAAAAAAATGTTGGGATGCCCAACCGCTTTACGAGGATGAAATTTACCTTCAAATAAATCGGGTCTACCATCAAAACCTTGAATTCGTCTACCCAAATTAATTTGAGCTAACTGACCGCCATGGGCAAAACACACTCTAATATTTTTGTACTTTTCATGATAGCCATTTAAGGTATAGAAGTGATAAGCATCGGCACATTGAGCCAACATCCAAACTAAGTGAAATCGCCAGGCGGTATTCTCTAATTTTATAAATTTTTCCCCATCGTAGGGATGAATTTCAACGGCTAATCCATATTCATTTGCCAACTCTAATACTGGTTCAATATCTTCATCAAAAATACTGCGCCAGGTACCAATAGAATCCATAAAGTGGGTGGGCAAACAAAGTACACGCAAGCCTAATTCTTCTACACAGCGTTCTATTTCCCAAAGTGCCCCTCTAACAAAACCCGTATGTACTACAAAGCCACATGTAAATTTATCTGGATGGTCATGTTGTACTTTCGCATTAAAATCATTTTGAAAACGCAATACTTTTTTCATTTCTTCTAAGCGTAACCCATTGCCATACAATTGCGACAAATTAAGTACTACGGCGTGATCAATATGATTCCGCTCCATCCACTCCAACTTCTCATTCAAAAAGAAACTAGAATCGGTTACCGGTCTTTTCCAACCTTTTTGCAGCATATTTTTCCGGTCTTTATCAACCCAAAAAATTTCTTTCTCCTTCATAAATGGAGGAATATCTTCAGGATATGGCAGTAAGTGCGAATGCCCGTTGATATGTATTTTTCTTTCCATAGCTTAACTAGAATCTCCTTCTTTCAATTTTTTTAATAATTCCTCAATAATTTTATCTTTTTCGTCCAATGCTTTGTCTTTTTCATCCAATGCTTTGTCTTTTTCATCGAGTGCTTTTTTAAAAGATTTTCTTTCTTTAGCAAAAAGAGCATCAACACTGCGCCAAGCCTCACGTTCTTGTTCTATTTCTTTTTTTGAAACCGGATCGACACCAGAATGATGTAAAATATCCCGCATCAGTTTAGTTATTTCGTCAGTAGGTTCAAAGTTGTACTCTTTTACTACACCAGTGTCATCAATAAAATATTTTTGCTCAAAAAAACTCAGTAGTTTATCTAACCGTGTTTTAACATTACCTTTAATTCGTTCTACTTGCACAACAAAAGCATCGTGTGTTAGTTTTTCTATGAATTCACTTTTTACTTCAATAATTTCCTTTTTAAGTAAGTCTTTATAGTAGCGTTCAACCTGAAGGCAGGCGGTTTTTATTTCTGGTAATTTAAAACCAAGTATATAAATAGTAGTTATTGGTAAAATGGTTTCTTGTTCTTCAATATTGTCTTCTTTTTTATATTGTTCAGCAAGATAATTTCTAAAGCGCATCAGGTCAATTTCATTTTTTGCTTTTTGAATTTCAATCAGAATTTTTTGATGACCATGCTTTGTTTGAATAATAGCCATAAAATCTAACCTAAAAACACGAAGACCAATTAACTCGTCATCATAGGTAAATACTTGTGGTCGTGTTTCTACTGAAATAACTTCTTTATCCAATAAAGTGGCTATAAAAAATTTAGCTACCTTTTCGTTTTCCATCAATCTTTTGAAAACTACATCGTATATAGGATTGGCAATAATCACACTTTTTTTTTACAAAGATAATCTTATTTTAAAATCATTTATTGCACAGCGACTAATCTATACGAAACAAATGAATTACGCTAATTGATCTTTCAAAATAGTAACAAATCGAAAAACATCTTCAAAACTATTATACAAGGGTGTTGGGGCTACCCGAATAACATCCGGTTCTCTCCAATCAGCAATAACGCCCTTTTTAAGCAGGTTTTCAAACAAATTTTTATCGGCGTGTTTTAATTGTATAGAAAGTTGACAACCTCTTTCATTGGGCTTAGATGGTGTAATAATCGAAATCACCTCTGAACCAATTTCATTAATTAAAAATTCTAAATAGCCGGTTAACTGTATCGATTTTTTTCTTAGGTTTTCAATACCTGCTTCATCAAAAATGGCTAAGGAAGCTTTAATAGCTGCCATTGAAAAAATAGTAGGATTACTTAATTGCCAGGCTTCAACACTTGGTATAGGTTCGAAGGTATTGCCCATTTTAAAACGGGTTATTTTATTATGACCCCACCAGCCCGTAAAACGAGGTAGATTTTTGTTGGTAACATGTCTTTCGTTTACAAAACATCCACCTAAACTACCAGGACCAGCATTAATATATTTATAAGTACACCAAACGGCAAAATCGGCACCGCTATCGTGTAAATTTAAGGGTACATTACCAGCACCATGAGCACAATCAAAACCAACTACACAACCTTTCTGATGCCCTAAATGACTAATGGTTTTCATATCAAAAAATTGACCACTGTAGTAATTAGTGTTGCCAATTAAAATAAGTGCAATTTCATCACCTTGTTGATCAATCAACGCTTCAATATCTTCTTTTCTTATGAGGTGTTCATCAGGGCGTGGCTTCAATTCTAACAAAGCTGTTTCCGGTGAAAAACCATGAAATTTGATTTGAGACTCCACAGCATAACGGTCGGAAGGAAAAGCATCGGACTCTATTAAAATTTTAAATCGACTTTTTGTTGGGCGATAAAAAGAAACCATCATTAAATGTAAATTAACCGATAAGGTGTTCATCACGACGGTTTCAATAGGTTTTGCACCGACCAAACGTGCCATTGATTCGGTCAAAAATTCGTGATACGGTAACCAAGGGTTTTTAGCGTGCAAATGTCCTTCAACCCCTAAATTTTTCCAGTCTTCTAATTCTTGTTCAATATGGCTTTTAGCAGTTATAGGTTGAAGTCCTAATGAGTTGCCGCTTAAATAAATAAAGGGATTGCTGTTGGTTTGCAAGGGTATATGAAATTTAGAACGAAACGATTTCAAAGAATCTTGTTCATCCAATTGCTTAGCGTATGTTATTTTATTTTGATGCACTGCCAAGTATAGTCAACTTTGTATAAATTTCCAACGTAGAGTCATTAATTATTCATTACTCATTATTAATTAATTGATATTCATAATAAGATAAATATAATTATACAATTAATCATACCAATAAAGCTAATTTTTTTCGCAACAAGCTAACCGGCAAACCCATTACATTAAAATAACAACCTTCAATTTTATTGATTTTATTCAAACCAATCCAATCTTGAATGGCGTAAGAGCCGGCTTTGTCCATCACTTCATAATTATTGACATAGTACTCAATTTCCGCATCCAATAATTTATCAAAATAAACCTGAGTGGTTGCACTAAATTTAGTAGTTTGATTAGTTGATTTTATGCAGACACCTGTAATGACTTGGTGTTTAGTGTTAGATAAACGTTGCAAGGTTTCAAAGGCATCTTGTTTGGTTTTTGGTTTACCCAAAATTGTATTTTCGTGAATTACAATGGTATCGGCAGCAATAATTAGGGCTTGCCTTGCTTTTACAGTTGAGTCTACTGCAATGGCTTTTTGTTCGGCAATATATGCTGCTATTTGATCAGTTGGTAAATCATCAGGATAAGTTTCTTCAATATCAGAAGAGATCACTTTAAACTGAAAGCCTGCTTTAGTCAACAGTTCTTTTCTTCGAGGTGAGCCCGAAGCTAAGATTATGGTATACTTGGATAAGGTTTCGATCATAAAAATAACATACTTAAAATTCCAAAAAATATCACTAATTTAAGCAGACTGCTTAATTGGTGGTAATCTGCTTTAGTATCGGCATTCCATATTTTATATATCAATACAGAAAATACAAATATAGGTAAAATCAAAAATAGAAATAGATTCAATTGACTGCTCATTTTAAAGTGGATTATTAAGAAAACGGATATAACCAATGCTGTAAGTATACAGAAACCAATGATAATATTTCGGGTAGTTTTTAAGCCATATTTTAACGGAATAGTATTGGCTTGTAAAACGGTATCTCCACTTATATCTTCTGCGTCTTTTACAATCTCTCGTATTAAATTGGTTAAAAAAGCAAAGAGGGTATAAACCAAACCAATTATTAACATGTTTGAAGAAGTCTCGATGCCAAAACTACCAACAGCTAAAGTATACCATTCAAATGCGATAACTATCCAGCATACTAAGGCAGTTAACAGCGCTATAACAACATTGCCAATCCATACTTGTTTTTTAAAATGGGTAGAATAATACCACAATAAACAAATGGCAAATATATGGTAACCTACTAAATGCGGACGATATACTGCTTTTGCACAAGCCAAGCCCAACAAAAGCCCGGTTACATTCATCATAATTTGAGTGAACATCACCCATCGCCTTTCAATTAATCGACCAACAATAATTTTATCAGGTTTATTAATTTCATCTGCTTTTACATCAAAATAATCATTAATTAAATAACCGGCAGCGCTAATTAAAACAACCGATAATATTAACAGACCAAACCATAAATTGTTTAAAGCCGGCAGCACTTCTACATGGCTAAAGGCAGGCAACACGATACATTGCCGAACCAATATCATAGTTAACACTACAAAAAAGAGATTCAGTGGTCTTGACAATAAAAAAATGGCTTTTAAGAATTGCACATCGTAAACTATGAATTAACAATTATACTTTTTAAAAATAAATATTTCGGAACGTTATTTTTTCAATAAATAAAAAATGTTTTCGCTACTTATTTCTCTTATTAGGAATGATGAGAAAAAAAATTGACTATCTATGATAAAACAATTTTTTGATAGACGAGGCGAAAAACGCAGGCTTAGTAATGCTAAGACGAGGCTTTTAAACGAAGTGTATCAGAAAATAGCGAAGTCAATATGTAAAATTACTTTTTTCTCATTCCTTATTAGCCATTAAAGCTAAAAATAAAAAGGGTAACCTTGCTTACCATCAAGTTTTTTTTTGGAAGCCTAATTGTCAATATAATCTGAAATTATATTTAATCTGTACATTTTATGATTCCATTTTAACGTCTACTTACTCACTTAACTTAAAACAATTCTTTTCTGTAAAATTTCTTTAGATCAATAAAATGGTAATCTTAAAAAAATTAAGTCAAAATAAATTGGCATTGTAACCGAATAGTGGTTTATTAGGAACGATGAGAAAATAAATTGATCAACTCTGATAAAACCATTTTTTGATAGACGAGTTGAAAAACGCAGACTTAGTAGGGCTAAGACGAGGCTTTTCAAGGAAGCATATCGGAAAATGGCAAAGTCGGATGGTAAATTTATTTTTTATCATTCCTTAGATAAATAATAATTTTGTGCTATGCCGGTTGAAAAACAAAATATCAACTGCCCGAATTGTGGGCATCGTTTTAATGTAGAAGATGTTTTTTACAAAGAAGTAGAATTAGCTTATCAAGAAAAATATAAAGAAAAATTGCAGGCAGCTATACAAAGTTATGCGCACAAAGAAAACGATTTAAAACAACGTGAAAAAGCCTTAGAAGAAACCAAAAAACGGGAAAACGAATTGTTTCAACAACGCTTAAACAAAAAGTTGCAAGAACTACAACAAAAAGAAAGCGATAAGGCAGTTGAAAAAGTGGCTTTGCAAATGGAAGCCTTAGAAAAAGAGGCGCAGGATAAAAGTATTTTACTGTTAGAATTACAAAAAAAAGAGGTGACTTTTATGCAGCAAAAAAAGTTGATGGAAGAAGAACGGGAAAAAAGAGAGTTGGAATTACAAAAAAAATTGCTGGAAAAACAAGAAGAAATAGAACAGAAAGTAAAACAAAAAGAAAGAGAACGTTTTGATTTAAAAGAAAGAGAGTATCAAAAAAAAATTGAGGATCAAATGAAATTGGCAGAGGAAATGAAGCGAAAATCGGAGCAAGGATCGATGCAATTACAAGGGGAAGTGCAAGAATTAGCTATTGAAGATTGGTTGAGAAACAATTTTAGTTTAGATACGGTACAAGAAATAAAAAAAGGAGCAGCCGGCGGGGATTGCCTTCAAATTATCAATACACGCGAGGTCCTCAATTGTGGAAAAATTTACTATGAAAGCAAGCGTACCAAAGCCTTTCAACCAACTTGGATTGAAAAACTCAAAAAAGATATGCGTGCCGCCGGTGCCGATATTGGCGTAATTGTTACTCAAGTATTACCCAAAAATATGGAACGGCTTGGGCAAATTGACGGCATTTGGGTATGTACTTTAGAAGAGTTTAAAGGACTTTCTTTTGTATTGAGGGAGTCGTTGATAAAGATTTATCAATCTATAAGTTCGCAAGAAAACAAAGGCGATAAAATGGATATGCTGTATCAATATTTAACGGGTAACGAATTTAGAATGCAGTTAGAAGCCATAATTGAAGGTTTCACCGCTTTAAAAGCAGGCATTGAAAAAGAAAAACGCGCCATGAACACCATTTGGAAACAACGGGAAAAACAGTTAGAAAAAGTATTGATGAGCACCACCGATTTCTATGGCTCTATAAAAGGTATTGCCGGCAATGCCATCCCTTCGGTAAAACAATTAGAGTTACCAGAAGCCGATGAAGAAGACGTTGCAGGTACTTTATTTTAAAACAAATATTTAAATTTGTAGGTAATAAATAGGAAGGATTACTTTCCTCCTGCCGGGCAATGTTCCATTAAATAATTAGTCATTAAAGTATATAAATGCCTGCGTGTATTTTTACCTTCATAAATACCATGTGCCCGGTTTGGGTAGGGCATCACGTCAAATTGTTTATTGTGTTTAATCAATTCATTCATCAACATTTCAGTATTTTGGTAATGCACATTATCATCAGCTGTTCCGTGAATAATCAATAGGTCGCCTTCTAAATTTTTAGCATGACTAACGGGCGAACCATCAATAAAATCTTCTTCGTTTTCACTCGGCAAACCCATGTAGCGTTCCTGATAAATATTATCGTACATTAATTGATTCGCAACCGCCGCAACGGCAATACCGGTTGTGTAAATTTCTGGATATCGAAACAATAAATTAAGCGTCATCGTACCTCCCCCACTCCAACCTTGTACTGCAATTCTGCTCGAATCGATAAAATCCCATTCAATCACTTTTTTCGCCGCTGCTGCCTGATCATCTACATTTATTTGTCCAATTTTTCTGTAAATACTCTTACGCCATTGGCTGCCTTTTAAACATGGCGTTCCGCGGTTGTCTAGCATAATCACTAAATAACCTTGTTGAGCTAACATCATACGCCACATACTTTCCCATCTATCTAAACAAACTTGTCCGGCAGGTTCGCCATATACGTAAAACAAAACGGGGTATTTTTTTGTGGGATCAAAATTTTGCGGTTTCATCATTTTACCATCTATTTCAATACCTTCATCTGTAGTTACTTTAAAAAACTCAGTTTTAGGCAAACTTAAGCTGTCCATTTTTGCTATAAAATTTTCATTAGTTACCAACTGTTTTATGGTTTTATGGTCGGGTAAACTAATCAACTGTTGTGTTCGGGGCTTGGTAGAATTGCTATGACTATGAACCGCAAATTTACCATTGGGCGAAATATCATAGCGGTTAATTCCTTGAAATGAAGTGGGGGTGATTTTCCTTAAATTGCCCTTACCATATAGGTCTGTAGCATATAAATATCGTTGAGTACTATTGTCAGGTGAAGCATTAAAATATAAGTCGGTATCGGTTGCGATATATTTGTCCGCTACATCGTATTCTCCTTTGGTTATCAATGTTTTATCGTTAGTGTTTAAATCAATTTTGTAAACATGCCTCCAATTGCCATTTTCAGTCATTCTCAATACAGCTTTTCCATCCTCTATGACTAATTCATCCGTCATTCCCCAACTATTAGAAGCCACATCAGGATAATCAATATCTACCCATGTATCTTCTTGTTCACTATACACTTCTTTAATTTTTTGGGTAGATACATTATATATGAAATACTTTAAATGATTCTGTTTTCGATTCAACTGTTGAATTAATACTTCCTTAACATTTATCCATTGCATACGTGGTAAAAAATGGGCTTTTGAATTACCCGGAACCGGCACCCAATTAATTGCTCCTTTTTTGGTATGTATTACACCAATTTTTACCGCAGAAGGATTTTCACCAACTTTAGGATACTGAACCGGTATAACCTTTGAGTAGTTATCATCTGTGTTATTCAGCATATAAAAATCTTTAATATTACTCGCATCTACTTGCCAAAAGGCAATGTACTTTCCATCCTTATTCCATCTGAAACCATCCCGGCAACCAAATTCTTCCTCATAAACCCAATCGAAGGTGCCATTAATAATATCTTCTGTTCCATCTTTAGTTAATTGTTTGGTTTCTCCATTTTTAAAATTTTCTTGATAGATATTAAATTCGTGCACATAAGCAATAAATTTATTATTATCAGAAAACTTGGCAAACATTAAACTCGATGCAGGAAACTGATTACCCACTTTACTCAATTTTTTTGTGTTGAGATCGTAAACCCAATAATCTCCTTTCGTATTACTTCGCCAAACTTTTTTGCTGTTAGTCAGTATCAGTACTTTACTCTCGTCATTCGAAAGCGTAAAATCTTCAACTCTAAGCGGTTTTTCCCCTTTGTTCGGTATTAATGATTGGGTAGATAAGTAGGTTGAGGATTGTTGTGAAGCCGTTTCATAGCGAACAAAATCTCCGCTTTGCATATCCATTGTAATATAAGCTTCTCCTTTTTCAATCCATTTTATCGGCGGATGGTAGTCTTGTCTAAATTCGCCAGATGCATAAATTCTATCAATGGTCAATAATCTTCTATCTTCCTGTGCGGTAGCAATACCAATGCAAAAGAGTAAGATAAAAATTGATGCGCTATTAAATTTCATCATATGTAGAACTATTAACATTGTGCGAATATAAGAAAAGTGTATTAAATGAATTCCCAATATAAAAACAACCTCAATTTTTTGATAAATGATTGTTCCTAACTATTCTATTAGGCTTAAAAATTCCTTTTGTAAGATTTTCACATTCTATATCAAGCATAAATTTTTTCCTCTAAATTAAAAATGATAATTTAGCCCGAATTATGAATTTTATTAACATGAAAAAAACATACTTTTTAGTAGCTACATTGTTTGCTCTAATTTTTTGTTGTATCAATGCTAATGCTCAGGGCTCTTGTGCTGATGGTTCTTACCAATGGAGTGATGTTGCAACTATATTTCAAAATAATGGATGTAACTCTGCTACTTGCCATGGTGGTGCAGCCAGTGGCTTAGATTTAACCACGTTTAATGGTTTTAATACTGGTGGCACAAAATGTGGTACTGAAATACAGTCGGGTGCTACTTTGGTAGATATTATACAAGTAGGTGGAGTGGTTTGTGCGAATGGTACAGTAAGCAATGCGATGAATAACAATACCGGAAATACTATGTCCGCAGCAGATATTGCAACAATTCAGGCATATGTTGACGGAGGAGCTTTCGAATTTTGTCCTGGTACACCATTAGATGATGGGGTTTGTGTTCCACCATCAACTATTGGAAGTCTGACGGATCCTGGTCAAACTACTTTATGTAGCGATGGCAGTGATGCGGTAACATTTGCGATGCCAGCTGCCTCTCTACCAGATGTACAAATTGTGGTTGAAATTAATGGTGTTATTAGCACAATTTCTGATGATGGAAGTTTTGATACATCGACATTAATGGATGGTGATGAGGTATGTTATACAGCCTTTACTTTTGATTTAGCTGCTATCAATTCCTTGCTTACAACAGCAAGTCAATTATGTCCAATTTTAGATTGTGATAATACTTTTGGGATTCCTGGCGTTAATCAGGCGATAGATGATTTGGTGACTGGCGCAAATGATGGCATGCCCGGTTTAAACGATTTACAGGAGGCACTTGATTTTGCAGGTTCCTTTGGCAATCCAATTGGCTCTGTTCAATCGGCGGGTGCTACCTTAGATGCTTTAAATGCCCAAATAGGTGGCTTATTAGGTAATGTTTGTTATGCTACTTCTGCGGCTGTTTGCTTAGCTGTAGTTGAATGTGGACCAAGCACCTGCCCAACAGTAATTTTAAATGATGCTAATTTACCCAATTTACCGCCTGCCGTTTGTGCCGAGGATTTACTCTCATTGTGTTTTGATGTAAATGTAGATGAAGACACCTTCGACCCTACTCTTATACAATTTGGGTATGACTTAACTATTGATGGAGCTCCTTCAACGGTAGTGTTAAACACCATATATAATAGTGGTGCTGCTATTGACCCTAATGCAACCGGTCAACTTTGTTTTGAAGCAACAGTGCCGGTTGGAACAGACCCTTGCGTACCCTACGAACTTTCATTAGAAATTGTAGAGGTATTTTATAACGATCCTGGCTGTCCAAACAACTTTGTAGCTTACGATTTAAATATTACTAACCCCGCACCGATAATGCAAATGGGTGACGATTTAAATGCTTTGATACCTTTATTAGGTATTGCCGGTTTAAATCCAATTCTTGTACAAATTTATCCAAACCCAAATTGGACGGCAACCGTTACCCAAGCACCTGCTTGCGATGGAGCAACACTAGGTATTATTGAAATTTATGCAGCAGATGGAACACTTTGCGAAACGCTAACTGATGTTGGTACTGCTGGTATGGATGCTTGTCCACCAACAGATGCCATCTTACCAGAAACCTTATACGAAAATAATACAACCTTTACCGATGCTAATGGAATGGAACAACCAAACCCATGTGCGGTAAGTATTACTATACCTGAGCAAACCGTTGCCTGCGAAGATCAATGTATTATGTGTCCGGCTGTGGTTAACGTAATTCCACCTAATAATATTTGCCCCGATGCGGGTGCGGTAATTTTTTGTGTTGAGTTTGATATGGTGGTTGATGCCAACACTGTTTTAACGGTGGAAGGTGTTTCGGTTGATGGTTCGGCTGGCGGTATGCAAATTTGTGTAGATATTCCTTTTACCGCACCATTCGACCCTTGTAATGGAGTAGCCATTGATTATACTGCCACCGCCATTTGTAATGGAATTGATTTACTAGCTGGTACTACTTGGCTTAGTACTCAAATTTTGCCAATTACCGACCCAGCTTGTGGTGGTATTGCCGGTTGTATGGATGCTACAGCATGCAATTTTAATCCGATGGCTGTATGTGATGATCCGGAAAATCCTTGTATATCGGCTCCGGTTTGTAATACTAATCCTTGCATTGGCGATACTGAAATAGTTGACCCCGCTGACCCTTGCCAATGTATAGTTGACCAACCACAGGTATTAGGTTGTACTGATGTAAATGCGTGCAATTATAATATGGCTGCCAATTGTGATGACGCCACTTGCGATTTAGGAAATACGATGTGTCCTGATTCGTGTAACCCGCCAAACCCCGATGACGGCTGCGATTTAACCACCGATACTTTTGATGCGGCTACCTGTACCGTTACCAACACACCGCCAGACCCGGATGATGCTTGTGATTTAACGACTGATGTTTTTGATGCGGCAACTTGTACCATAACGAATACACCAAACTGTGCCGCAGGGGAAACTTTTGATTCGGTTAATTGTTTATGCACAACCGACCCTGTACCGGGTTGTACCAATGCTTGTGCCGATAACTATAATCCTGATGCAACAACTGACGATGGCAGTTGTATGTTTCCAAATCCAGATGATGGTTGTGATTTAACCGTAGATTCATATGATGATGTAAATTGTGTGGTAATTAATGAAGCTCCTAATCCAGATGATGGCTGTGACTTAACTACCGATGCTTTTGATGCTGCTACTTGTATGATAACCAATACACCAAGCTGTGCGGCAGGTGAAACTTTTGATGCCGCTAATTGTGCCTGTATTATTGGTGGAACACCCGGTTGTTTAGATCCTTGCGATCCCAATTTCGATGAAAATGCAACCATGGATGATCCGTCTTTATGTGCAGGTTACGATACCACTTGTAATACCGATTGCTTAATGGGTGATTTAACTATTTGGGATGCTTCCACTTGTTCTTGTGTGGTAGATGTTGTTACTGTACTTGGTTGTACCGATAGTACTGCAGATAATTATGATCCTGCTGCTAATTGTGATGATAGTACTTGCACAACAGGACCATGTGAAGACATGATCACAGGCTCCGTAGTAGTTGAAGAAACCGGTTGCTCTCCGGCAGGAATTGAAGTAACTATTTACGATTCAACAGGTGCTATTCTGGGCACTGCTACTACAGATGCTGATGGAAATTATAGCTTGATGGGTCTATATCCTTGTGGTAACTACACCGCTGAATTAACGGCTAACGTGCCAAGTTGCTATAGCGATTCTGGTGGAATTACCGGACCAATCGCTTTTACTGTAAATGGCGATGGCACTGCCGATGGGGTAAATTTCACCGAAAATCCACAAGTGCCAACTTTGTCTCAATGGGGGTTAATTATTCTGGCTTTATTAATGATGAGCTTTGGAGCATTGCGTTTAACCATTAGGCAGTTGATATATACCGAATCAGTAAATTAGAGAAATCCGGTATAGCTTATTTTCAATACCAAGATTAAATTATACAAAGCCTTCATTTTATGAGGGCTTTTTTAGTGGTATGAAGTGAAACTGCCAAATTGTTTTACAAATGACCGTTTTTATGCATCTGATCTGAAAAATTTCAATTATCTATTTACTATAAAATAAATCAAAACCTTACTTTAGCAGAAATTTAAAACCTTTTGTAGTATGAGAAACGTATTCTTCTTACTAGGCATCCTTTCAACGTTAGTTTTATGTAATGTAAATACCAAAGCTCAAGGTTCTTGTGCCGATGGTTCTTATCAATGGAGCGATGTTGTTACTATATTTCAAAATAATGGATGTAATACTGCTACTTGCCATGGTGGAGCAGCCGGCGGCTTAGATTTAACCACGTTTGATGGTTTTAATACCGGTGGTACAAAATGTGGTACTGAAATACAATCGGGTACTACTTTAGTGGACATTATACAGGTAGGTGGTGTAGTTTGTGCTAATGGTACAGTAACCAATGCAATGAATAACAATACAGGAAACACCATGTCAGCAGCAGATATCGCTACTATTCAAGCATATATTGATGAAGGTTCTTTTGAGTTTTGTCCAGGCACACCATTAGATGACGGAGTGTGCGTTACACCATCAACTATTGGTAGTTTGGCTGATCCTGGTCAAACCACCTTGTGCAGCGATGGCAGTGATGCCGTAACATTTGCATTGCCAACCGCCTCTCTGCCAGATGTACAAATTGTGGTAGAAATCAATGGGGTTATTAGCACAATTTCTGATGATGGAAGTTTTGATACATCAACATTAATGGATGGTGATGAGATATGTTATACTGCCTTTACTTTTGATTTAGCTGCTATTAATACTTTGTTAACAACAGCAAGTCAATTATGTCCAATTTTAGATTGTGACAATACTTTTGGAATAATGGGTGTCAATCAGGCGATAGACGATTTAGTCAATGGCGTAAATGATGGCATGCCCGGCTTAAACGATTTACAGGAGGCACTTGATTTTGCGGGTTCTTTTGGTAATCCAATCGGCTCTGTTCAAACGGCAGGGGCAACCTTAGATGCTTTAAACGCCCAAATAGGTGCTTTATTAGGTAATGTTTGTTATGCTTCTTCTGCGGCTGTTTGCTTAACTGTAGTTGATTGTGGTCCAACTACCTGTCCACTTGTAATTTTAAATGATAATAATTTGCCAACGCTTCCTCCCGCAGTATGCGCCGATGAGTTGTTATCATTATGTTTTGATGTATCTGTTGATGAGGCAACTTTCGATCCGACGCTCGTTCAATTTAATTACAATTTAACTATTGATGGTGCTCCTTCAACGGTTACCTTAAATACTTCTTACCTTAGTGGTGGCGGTATTGACCCCGCTGCAACCGGACAGCTTTGTTTTGAAGCCATTGTTCCTGCCGGAACCAACCCTTGCGCTCCTTATGAACTTTCATTGGAGATTATGTCAGTATTTTACAACGATCCGGGATGTCCTGATAATTTTGTGGCTTATGATTTAAATATTACAACTCCAATTGCAGTGATGCAAACAGGTGATAACTTAAATGATCTTATTCCATTATTAACAATTGGAGGTTTAAATCCAATCTTGGTTCAAATTTTTCCAAACCCCAATTGGACGGCAAATGTTACACAAACTCCTGCCTGTGATGGTACAACTTTAGGTATTATTGAAATTATTGCTGCCGATGGGGCAACAGTATGTGAAACCTTAACGAATGTGGGAACTGCAGGAATGGACGGCTGTCCGGTAAGCGATGCCATCTTACCCGAAACCTTATACGAAAATTATACAACTTTTACGGATGCAGACGGGATGGAACAACCCAACCCATGTGCCGTAAGTATCACTATACCAGAACAAACCATTGCTTGTCAAGATCAATGTATTATCTGTCCAACTGTTGTTTCTGCAGAGCAAGAACCTAGTGTTTGTCCAGATGCTGGAACCATTCAATTTTGTGTTACTTTCGATGTGGTTTTGGATGCTAATACAGTGGTAACAATAGAAGGAATTTCAGTCGATGGTTCTGGTGGTGGAATGCAAATTTGTATTGATGTTCCATTTACGCCTCCTGTTGATCCATGTAATGGTGCTGCTATCGATTTTGTTGCAACCGCTATTTGTGACGGTAATGATTTATTAGCCGGTTCAATTTGGTTAGGCACACAAATTTTACCCATTACCGATGCAGCTTGTGGTGGAATTGCCGGCTGTACCGATGCTGCTGCTTGTAATTACAACCCAAATGCCGTTTGTGATGATCCGGCAAATCCTTGCCTGCCGGCTCCAACTTGTAATACCGATCCTTGTGCAGGCGATGTTGAAATAGTTGACCCTGCTGATGCTTGTTCATGCATAATAGATCAACCACAAGTTTTTGGTTGTACAGATCTATCAGCTTGTAATTATGAACCAACGGCTAATTGCGATGATGGAAGTTGCCAACCCGCTCCAATTTGCAATACTGATCCTTGTGCAGGTGATATAGAAATAGTTGACCCAGCTGATGCTTGTTCTTGTATAATAGATCAAGTACAAGTGTTGGGTTGTACCGACCCAAGTGCTACCAATTATAACATGAACGCGAATTGCGATGATGGCTCCTGTATTGTTGAAATGTGTACCGATCCTTGTGCGCCAAACTTTGGTGCTGCTGAAGCCTGTGAACCTTATAATATGACTTGCAATACCGATTGTACCATGGGTGATCTTGAAATTTGGGACGCTACAACATGTTCTTGTATAGTTGATGTTCCAACAGTGTTGGGTTGTACCGATCCTGTAGCTTGTAATTACAATGCTAATGCCACTTGTGAGGATGGCTCTTGTTTACAAGCTCCGGTTTGTAATACCGATCCTTGTGTTGGAGATACAGAAATAGTTGACCCTGCTGATGCTTGTTCTTGTATAATAGATCAAGCACAGGTATTGGGTTGTACCGATATAGGTGCCACTAACTATGATGCGGCGGCAAACTGCGATGATGGTTCTTGTATGTTTGAGATGTGTGCTGATCCGTGCGCACCAAACTTTGGTGCTGCCGAAGCTTGTGAACCCTATAATATGACTTGTAATGATGATTGTACCGCAGGTGCATTTGGTGGAACTTGGGATCCATCAACTTGTACTTGTATCAATGAAACGACACCAGTTAATGGATGTACGGATTCAACAGCTACCAATTACGATGCGGCGGCAAACTGCGACGATGGTTCTTGTATGTTCGCCATGTGTGATGATCCTTGTGCACCAAACTTTGGTGCTGCCGAAGCTTGTGAACCCTATAATATGACCTGTAATGATGATTGTACTGCAGGTGCATTTGGTGGAACTTGGGATGCTACAACTTGTACTTGTATCAATGAAACCACTCCGGTTAATGGATGTACGGATTCAACAGCTTCAAATTACGATCCTTCAGCTAACTGCGAGGATGGTTCGTGTATATTCATCATGTGTGATGACCCTTGTGCACCGAATTTTGGCACCGCCGAAGCTTGTGAACCCTATAATATGACTTGCAATGATGATTGTACCGCAGGTGCATTTGGTGGAACTTGGGATACAACAACGTGTGCTTGCATAAACGAAACTACACCTATTAATGGTTGTACTGATTCAATGGCAACCAATTACGATCCGGCAGCTAATTGTGATGATGGAAGTTGCTTTACCGTTTGTGAAGAAGCAATTGTTGGTGGAATTGTAGTTCCCGATGACGGTTGCGATGTTGCTGGTTTAGAAGTGATGATTATGGCTCCTGATGGCACTTCAATTTCGGTAACAACAGCCGCTGATGGCAGCTTTACAGTTCCCGGAGGACCATTTCCTTGTGGAACTTATACTGCAACTATTACAGATGCAAATGTACCTGCATGTTATACAGAAACTGGCGATATTGGTCCAATTCAATTTGTAGTTGATGGAACCGGTAGTGGAGATGATGGTCCGTTTTTCTTTGCCAATCCTGCTGTACCAACTTTATCGCAATGGGGTTTAATGATTCTGGTTTTGTTGTTAATGACTTTTGGAGCCTTGAAAATTTCTGGGAACACCATAAACTTGAATTTATATCCTAAAAAATAGTATTATTATTTACATAAGTAATAAATAAAGCAATCAGTTTTCTGGTTGCTTTTTTTTTATTAAAAAATTATAGTTATTTTTATCAAGAAGTTTATATAACTATGTATTTTATGAAAACTATCTTAATCAAAACAACCAATCTTGCATTGGTATTACTGTTTTTTCTATTCTTATCTAATTTTTCATTTTCTAATAATGTTCTTGCGCTCCCTCCCTGCCCGGCAGGTGAAGTTGAAGTAATTTTCACTTTAGATATGACTTGCGCTGATACAGATTTGCGCCCACCGGTTGTAACCGGTCCTTTCAATGGTTTCTCTGGCGATGGCAATATTATGATAGATCCAGATGGAGATGATATTTGGGAAGCTATTATATGTGCTGTACCAGGTTCTACTTTTGAATACAAGTACGCCATTTTAAACTTTGCAGACCAAGAGAATTTGGTAGACGATGCTATAGGTGGAGCTCCCTGTTCGTATAATACCAATTTTTTCGATTTTTCCAATCGCTTAGTCACCATTCCAGCAGGTGGTGGTGCTTTACCTATCGATACCTACGGCATTTGTGGAACCTGTGATAATCCTCCTATCAATGTAACCTTCAATATCAATATGAATTGCAGTGATGTGCCACCAGGAACACAAGTAGCTATGTTTGGAGAATTTAATGGTTTTTGTTGTCCATTCAATTTACAAGATCCGGAGGGTGATGACATTTGGACTACCACACTCCCTTTTCCTCCAGATGAATATGGCTGTGTTTCCATGCAATACTTATATATGTCACCAAATTTTAGTAATGTAGAATCATTTTTAACCAACGGAGAAGACTTATCTACTTGTCCCAATATAAATTCTGATTTTTACAACTTCGCTAATCGAATCATAATTGTATGTGCAGATACGGTTTTGGATGATTATTGGAATACTTGTTTTACACCCGAAGAACCGGTTGGCGGCTGTGATGATAACAATTGCGATAATGGTGTTGAAGCTTGGGATGGCTGCGAATGCATTACAACTGCTTCTATTACCGGATGTACGGATAATACTGCTTGTAATTTCGATCCCAATGCAAACTGTGATGATAATAGCTGCGATTTTGGTAACTCAGCTTGTGCCAATCCCTGTAATGAAATATTTGGTTGCACCGATGCAATAGCGTGTAATTATGATCCGAATGCTTGCGTGGACGATGGTTCTTGCGATCTCAGTAACTCAGCTTGTTCAAACCCTTGTAATGAAGTGCTTGGTTGTACCGATGCAATTGCTTGTAATTATAATCCAGCTGCTTGTGTAGATGATGGTTCATGCGAAGCTCCTCCTTGTAACCCGGGTTGTACCGACCTTTGTGCGGACAATTATGATGCTACTGCCGATGCAGATGATGGTTCTTGTAATCCATATGATATGACCTGTAATGTAGATTGTACAACCGGACCATTTGGTGGAATTTGGGATGCTACTACTTGTTCTTGCATCAATGAAACCATACCTATAAATGGCTGTACTGATAATACCGCTTGTAATTACGATGCCAGTGCCAATTGTGATGATGCTACTTGCGATTTCGGAAACGCCGATTGTTCAGATCCATGTAATCCAATAGCAGGTTGTATGGATGCCACCGCTTGTAATTTTAATCCCAATGCTTGTGTAGATGATGGCTCTTGTCAGGCACCACCTTGTAACCCGGGTTGTACCGACCTTTGTGCGGACAATTATGATGCTACTGCCGATTCAGATGATGGTTCATGTAATCCATATGATATGACTTGCAATGTAGATTGTATTTTGGGTGATATTGAAATTTGGGACACAGTTTCATGTTCTTGTGTAGTTGATGTTCTAAGCATACTGGGTTGTACTGATCCTATGGCAATTAATTATGATGTAAATGTGAACTGTGATGATGGTTCTTGTGTTTATTCAAATCCGGGATGTACTGATCTTTGTGCAGATAACTATGATCCGTCAGCTGATACCGATGATGGTTCATGTAATCCATATGATAACACATGTAATACGGATTGTAATGCGGGACCTTTCGGAGGAATTTGGGATCTGCTAACTTGTGCTTGCGTAAATGAAACTACTCCGGTTAATGGTTGTACCAATTCGATGGCATCTAACTACGAACCAACTGCTAACTGTGATGATGGCAGTTGTATTACCACCTGTGAGGAAGAGATTGCTGGAAGTATAATTGTACCCGACGAAGGTTGCGATGTATCTGGTTTAGAAGTTATGATTATGGCAACGGATGGAACATCAATTACTGTTGTTACTGATAGTAACGGTAACTTTACCGTTCCCGGCGGACCTTTCATATGCGGAACTTATAGCGCCACTATTACAGATGCCAATGTGCCCGCTTGCTTTACCGAAACCGGTAATATCGGTCCTGTTCAATTTGAAGTTGATGGTGCAGGAGATGGCGATGACGGACCTTTTTTCTATGCTAATCCAGCTATACCAACCTTATCGCAATGGGGTTTACTAATCTTAGTATTATTATTAATGACCTTTGGTGCTTTAAAATTGGGTTTTCAACACTTAAATCATGAAGTATCTTTACCTAAAGTTAAAACAAATTAGCCCAAGAGCATTTTGGTGATAAAGACTTTTTCCTTAGGTCATAATTTGGCTAAGTCAGAAAAAAACTTGTACTTTGTGATATTGAAAAAACACAAAGTTTCTCCTTAACTTGACTTTGAAAACCTGAAAGACATCTTACCTAAAAAAATAAAGTAAACTATACAACTTAATTAAAATTATGAAAATTTTCAACACGTTATTTTCTCTTTCTTTAGTCTTTTTGATAGTAAGCTCGTGTCTTCAGGCTCAATCAATTTACATTTCGGAGTTGAGTTTTAACCCTTGTACTGATCAAGGTAATGATTCAGATTGTGAGTATTTGGTAATCAGCAATAATGATGCAAGTGCGGTAGACATTTCAGGTTATTCAATTGGTAATGGTTTTAGCTATACCTTTCCTGTCGGAACAACTATACCGGCAGGTGGAAGCATCTCACTGGGTATTTCGGGAACTTGCCCGGCTGGTACTTTCGATTTAAGCGGCGGTTGGACTGGCAGTATGAGTAATTCAAACGACGAAACCATCGAAATATTAGATGCCGGCGGAGCATTAGTTAGTTCAGTAATGTACGTAGGTACTATAGGCGATGGCGATTGTATGGCGAGTTGCTTTGATGTAGCCGGTACAGCATCTGCTTGTACCTCAAGTGTTTTAACGACGCCAACTTTCGATTGCCCGGCAATAATGGCAAATATTGGTGATGCATGTACGGATAGTGATGGCGATGCTTCAACCATAGCAGCGGATTGTACTTGCACGGAGGTAACGCCAACTTTTGATTGCCCGGCAATAATGGCAAATATTGGTGATGCGTGTACCGATAGTGATGGGGATAATTCAACCATAGCAGTTGATTGTACTTGTACCGAAGTAACTCCACCTCCTCCAGCTGATATTTATATTTCTGAGTTAAGTTTTAACCCTTGCACCGATCAAGGTAATGATGGAGATTGTGAATATATTGTAATTACCAATAATGGAGCAACTGCGGCTGATATCTCTAATTACTCCATTAGTAATGGCTTTGGCTATACTTTTCCGGCAGGAACAACCATACCAGCAGGTGGAAGTATTTCATTGGGTATTTCAGGCAATTGCGCTGCCGGTTCTTTCAATTTAAGTGGAGGCTGGAACGGTGCTATGAGCAATTCTAATGATGAAACCATAGAAATTTTAGATGCATACGGTAACTTAGTAAGTTCTGTAATGTATGATGGCACCATTGGTGATGGCGATTGTATGGCTAGTTGTTTTGATGCCAGCGGTACAGTTTCCGCTTGTCCATCAAGTGTGTTGGATACGCCAACTTTTGACTGCCCGGCAATTATGGCAAATATAGGGGATGCCTGTACAGATAGTGATGGTGATGCCTCAACCATAGCCGCCGATTGTACTTGTACTGAAATAACTCCAACCTTCGATTGTCCGGCAATTATGGCAAATATTGGCGATGCCTGTGATGATGGAGATGCTACTACCGTAAATGATATGATAAATGCTGCCTGTGAGTGTGCAGGTACTATGATCGGTGGCAGTTGTCCAGCCTCTGCAAAAATCAATGAATTTCATTATGATAATGGCGGTACGGACGTTAACGAATTTGTAGAAATTATTTTAACTGCCGGTTCCGACCCAAGTTCTGTTCAGGTTGATTTATATAATGGAAGTAATGGTACAGTTTACGACTCGGTTGTTTTAAGTAGTGGCGACTTTGTAAGCAGCGATGGCACTTTTGATTATTACGTGTGGAATGTAGTACCTCAAAATGGACCAGATGGAATAGCGGTTAGTTGCTTAGACGGAACTCAATATCAATTTATAACTTATGAAGGTGCCTTTATGGCAACTGACGGTCCCTTTGCCGGAGTGATGGGCACCGATGTTGGGGTAGAGGAAACAAGTGCAACAACCGATACGCAATCAATAATGTGCGATGGCTCTGGCACATACTTCACTAACTGTACTGCCGATCCTGGAATGGCGAATGATCTTACCACTTGTGTATCTGATATACCAGGTTGTACCGATCCAAATGCCTGTAACTATAATATGGATGCTACAGTTGATGATGGCTCTTGTTTTAACGTTGGTGATGCCTGTGATGATGGCGACCCAAATACCGGTGGAGATGTATATGTAGATTGCACCACTTGTATGGGTTCTATGAATCCAGTGCCCGGTTGTACCGATCCAAATGCTTGTAATTATGATGCGGCGGCTACCGAAGATGATGGCTCTTGTTTTAG
>CALHDG010000019.1 GCA_938023075.1 uncultured Chitinophagales bacterium | reverse complement strand
TTAGGTGGCAATATTTACGACGAACAATTTTGCGATAACTTTAAAGGCGTAGGTAAGTTGTGCAACAATTCTATTGATTGTACTATCCGCTCATTGTGGCAGTTGATTCAATTGTCGGTAGATAAAGTGGTAGCTCCAATGACCCTTGCCGAACTAATTAGCCCCGAAGAAGAGTTTAAACAAACAGTTATACAAAATTTAAATTTTGATTGATTGTAATAGAGGTCGCATTGTATGCGACCTTAAATAAAATGCTTGCATTTTATGAAATTAATTTAATAACATAAAAAATAAATATATAATGTATCCAGCAGAACATGTAATGCCCAGAAAACAAGACTTAACTGAATTTGGTTTTAACGAGGTTTTAAATACAGAAGATGTGGACACTGCTATAAAAGCAGAAGGCACAACTTTTGTAGTCATTAATTCTATTTGTGGTTGTGCGGCGGCAAATGCCCGTCCGGCAGCAAAAATGGCTATTCAAGGGGAGAAAAAACCCGACCGTGCCGTTACCGCTTTCGCCGGGTTTGATACCGAAGCGATTAATCGTATTCGTGAACACAGCATGCCCTTTCCTCCTTCTTCGCCAAGTATGGGTTTGTGGAAAGATGGGGAATTGGTACACTTTATTGAGCGTCATCATATAGAAGGCAATAGTGCAGAAATGATTGCCGAAAATATTAAAGCAGCTTTTGACAAGTATTGTTAGTTTGTATTGATTGATTGAAATATAAAAATTTATGCTAATTGTTTTTGAAGCAGAAAGGTAGGAACTCGTAAAGAATTTTGGTCCCGCTTTCCGCTCAAATGCTATTTTGCCAACGCTGCAAGCCCTCATAAAAATAGCATAACCGCTGCAATCGGGGCTATTTTACAGGCTTCGGTTTTTCGTGGAAGCGCAAGAAAACAACTTTATAAATAAATAGCTTATCTTTAAATTATGGAAAGATTAACCATTACAGTTTTAGATCCTAAAGTGAAGCAAACACTTAAAGAGTGGGAAGCACTGAATTTGATTGAAATTGATAAAAAAGAAATAGAAGAGAAATTTTGGGAAGCTGTTGAAGAAATAAGAGAGATAGGAAAAGAACATCCCATTTCATTAGAAGAGATTACAGAAGAGGTTGAAAAAGTAAGAGCCGAAAGATATGAAAATCAAAAAAATAGTCATAGACAGTAATTTATGGATCAGTTTTTTGATTTCTTCCACAGGATCATTTTTAAAGGAATTAATTTCTAAGGATGAAGTCCAACTTCTTTTTTCAAATAAGTTAATTTCTGAGATTGTAGATACTGCACTAAAAGAAAAGTTTCGTAAATATTTTACAAGTGAGAAAATTATACTATTGATTGATTTTATCAGAAGTAAAGGGAAATTAATATCAGTAAAGACAAATTTAAAATTGTGCAGAGATCCAAAAGATAACTTCTTACTCAATCTCAGTATTGATGGAAACGCAAATTTCCTCATTACAGGAGATAAAGATTTATTAATCCTAAAAAAAGTAAAAAACACCCAAATCGTAACTTTAAAACAATTTGAAGAAATCATAAAAAAGTAAATCATCAAACCAACTATAGCATATTATACCTTAGGCTGCAAACTCAACTACGCAGAAACTTCTTCAATTGAAAAGAGATTAGGAGAACAAGGCTACGAAAAAGTGTCGTTTGAAGATAGAGCGGATTACTATGTAATTAACACTTGTTCGGTTACAGACAATGCCGATAAAAAATGTCGCTCAATAGTGAGGCAAGCAAAACGAGTGGCACCCAATTCAAAAGTAATTATGATAGGCTGTTACGCCCAACTGCAACCCAAAGAAATTTCGGAAATTGAAGGTGTTGATTTGGTGGTGGGTGCAAAAGAAAAATTTAACCTGCACAAGCATTTAGTTGCATTAGATGAAAAGATAAATTATGGTAATTATACAAAATACATTGCCGGCGAAATTGAAGAGGTAGATGCTTTTATTCCATCTTACTCTTCGGGTGAGCGTACCCGTACTTTTTTAAAAGTGCAAGATGGTTGTGATTATGGTTGTGCCTTTTGTACCATTCCTTTGGCAAGAGGAAAAAGTAGAAGTGCAACTATAGAAAATGTTGTTAAACAAGCCAAAGAAATTGCGCTACAGGGTACAAAAGAAATTGTATTAACCGGCGTAAACATCGGCGATTTTGGCAAAGGTAATTTTGGTAACCGGAAAGCAACCGAATCGTTTTTAGATTTAATTAAAGCTTTAGATGAAATTGAATATATTGAACGTTTCCGCATTTCATCTATTGAACCCAACTTATTGAATTTTGACATTATAGATTTTGTTGCCTCCAGCAAAAAATTTATGCCGCATTTTCATATTCCGTTACAATCGGGTTCCGATGTGTTGTTAAAAAAAATGCGCCGCCGTTATTTAACGGATTTGTATACAGAACGCATCAATTACATAAAACAAGTAATGCCACATTGTTGTATTGGGGTTGATGTAATTGTTGGCTTTCCCGGTGAAACGGATGAATTGTTTTTAAAGACCTATCAGTATTTAAATGAACTGCCAGTTTCTTACTTACATGTTTTCACCTATTCAGAAAGAGCCAATACTTTAGCTATTGAAATGGATGAAGCAGTTCCAATAGAAACCCGGCATAAAAGAAGCAAACAATTACGCATCTTATCCGAAAAGAAAAAAAGGGCATTTTACGAAAGCCATCTTACACAAACCAAACCTGTTTTATTTGAAAAAAGTAAAACCAAAAGTATGATGCAAGGTTTTACGGACAATTATATTAAAGTGGAGATGCCGGAGGATGGCACGCACTTAAATTCCGTTAAATACATTTTTCTTAATCAATTAACTGAAGATCTTACCGTTAAAGGTAAAATTACTCAATCGTCAAATAAGATATTAACTTAGCCAATGTATCCAACAATTACAGACTTAATTTACGACCTAACCGGATTTACCCTTCCATTACCCATACAAACCTTCGGTTTTTTTATGGCGTTGGGTTTTGTAGCTGGCACACTTTGGCTACAGTACGAATTTCGAAGAATGGAAACCTTAGGAATTTTTAAAGCAACTACCCGGCAAATAACCAGAGGAAAACCACTTTCAATATGGAGTGTGATTAGCAATGCGGTAATTGGCTTTCTATTAGGATATAAGTTAGTGCATGGTGGCATAAATTATATGACTTTGGTCGAAAACCCGCAAGCCTTTATTTTATCGTCTGAAGGAAACATGATTGGTGGCTTATTAGGAGCCTTAATTTTAGGAGGCTTGGTTTACTATAATCATCTTACCGAAAAAAAACAATATCCCAAACCGGTAGATGTTACGGAAACTATCCGTCCACACGATTTGGTAGGCGATTTAATTGTGTTGGCTGCCATTACCGGAGTTGGTGGTGCGAAATTGCTGAGTCTAATCGAAAATTACGAAGACTTTTTTGCAGACCCCATGGGGCAAATATTTTCATTTAGCGGCTTAACGTTTTATGGTGGTTTAATTACTGCCGGCTTAGCCTTAGCATGGTATGTGAAAAAGAAAAAAGGCGCACTCTCTTTTGTACATATGTTAGATGTTGCCGCACCCGCCTTAATTTTAGGTTATGCGGTAGGTCGCTTAGGTTGCCATTTTAGTGGCGATGGCGATTGGGGCAAACCGAACTTATTAGAAAATCCTGGATTACCCAATTGGGCTTGGGCTTATGATTACCCTAACAATGTTTTAGGCAGAGGCATCCCCTTTGAAATGGCAGATGGAACGATGAGCACGAAATTGGCTGAACCAGTTTGGCCCACTTCAGTTTACGAATTTGTAATGGGCACCGGTATTTTTGCTTTTCTGGTTGCCATTCGAAAAAAAATAACGATACCCGGTATGTTGTTCGGTATTTATTTGGTGTTAAACGGCATTGAACGATTTCTAATTGAATTTATCAGAGTCAATGATCGGTATGCGTTCAACTTATCGTTAAGTCAGTTTATAGCCTTAGGCTTAGTTGCTTTTGGAGTTATACTGATGGTTTATTTTAAAAAAAGAATCCGATAGTTTTTTGAATTTATTTTTTTGAAGCGAAACCATGAGGCACGTAAAAAGTGCAGTCCCGCTTTCCGCTCAAATGCTGCGGCTAGGCGACAAAATCCTGCGCTTCAGGCAGCATAACCGCTGCAATCGGGGCTAGTTTGGTTACTTTTCTCCCTCGTTGTAAGGTTTCAAATAGTAAAAATGATAAGGCAATTTATGCTGCTATAAACCTATATTTTCACAAATTTTGAAATTGCCTTGTTGCCATCCGGCAAAGTAAAGCTCAATACATATGTACCGGTTTTCAAATCTTCAATTGAAACAGTTATCGTATCATTAAAAATTTTATCTTGTGTATTGGTTAATAAACGCTGTCCTTTCAAATTAAAAATATCCCAACTTAATAAATATTTATTGTCAGTATCAATCGTAATAAAATCAGTAGCCGGGTTTGGATAAATCTTAAAATAGTTAACTGATAAATTTGGTATTGAAGTAATATTATCTTTCCCATCACAATCTTCATCTATCCCATTATTCAAAATTTCAACTGCTCCCGGATAGGCATTCGGATTCGCATCATCACAATCTTCATCAGAATTAAACCCATCACTATCTACATCGATGATTAAAGCAATTCCATCACAATTTTCATCTACCTCATTATTAGGTATTTCATCTACGTAAGGATTAATATTGGGGTCATTGTCGTTACAATCAATACCTGAGTGAAAGGCATCTAAATCTTCATCGATAATCTCAAAAATGCCATCGCAATTTTCGTCAACTCCGTTGTTCGGTATATCAATAGCTTCAGGGTTTATATTAGGATTATTATCATTGCAGTCTACAGCAGAATTAAAACCATCGCCATCCGTATCAATAATCAAAACGATTCCATCGCAATTCTCATCTATGTCATTATTGGCAATTTCTAATAATCCGGGGTGAACGGCAGAATTGAAATCATCGCAATCTTCATCTGAATGATAACCATCCATATCCAAATCAATTATTTGAGCGATACCATCACAATCTTCATCAATATCATTATTAGCTATTTCTTCGGCATCAGGATTAATATTTTCATCGTTATCGTTACAATCAATGGTGGCATTGTAGCCATCCTTATCTACATCAGCAAAAAAGAATTGTTCCGCAAAATCAAACACTTCGGTTCCAATTTCTTCGCCAATTAACCTACCAGGAATGTCATCTGCGGGTGGATGAATACCGCCCCAAATACGCGACAAACTAGTTTGGTCAGAGGCATCACGGTAGGTAGCCCATTGCAAGGTAAAGTCTACGCTTGGACCTTCTTCAAAAACCAAAAATTCATTTTTCTTTACTGCAAATTCGCCCATTCCTCCAGGGAAATATGCATCCCCAGTTAAAATAGTCAATACCTCAGCAGCGGCACGCGAAAAAGTAGAATGCCCGGAAACATAACCGGCAAAAGGTGGGGTTACAAAAGAGGGGCGCTGATAGGGCCACCAATTTTCTGCCAAAATCCAATCTACCCCAGCCTTATCAGTTTCTGGCTCATCAATGTAATCCGGTCCTTTCCAGGTTTTTACTTTTATTTTACCAACATCTTCATTATTGTTTCCAGCCATGTCGTCTCCTTCTTCCACTAATTCAATATAACCCTCAATTAAATCAATACCAAAGGCATCATAACTAATTTTATTAGCATCGGTACATTGCCCTCTATCTGCCATCATTCTAATAGCTGAAACCGGACGAATATAATCGTACCAACCTTTTAAACCCCAAGCGGCAACCGCACAATCGTGCATTGCTCCACCCATCAAAAAATAGGCTTTTACATCCCATTCTAAGTCATCTAAAATTTCGCCTTCTCCCCGGTAACGTTTTTCAAAAAGTTCATGATCATTTACATAATTTAAAATAGAAAACCAATGACCCGGCGGGGTTTCTGAATCAGGACCATCAGCCCAAAACTCTGCCAACACTCTCGTATAATCCCCTCTCGGTACTATATTTGGTTCATAAGGTTCACCTGTTGAAGGATTCAACTCGTGTCCCCTTCCAATATCGCCTCCTTCGTAAAAATCATAATAAATTTCATAATCTTTTATAGTAGGAGGCAGTTGTTTATTATTGCCAAAAGCACCAGGAGAAATATCAATCATTACTCCATCAGCAGGGTCTAAATGACTTGACCATACTAAAACTAACTCATTACCCCAACGATAAGGATTAGACAGTGAATCCGGTTCATCAAAATTCATGTATGGTGGCGAACCAGGATCTTTATAAACATAATACTCATCTCCATCTCGTTCATAAATATTTAATTCTAATGGCGAAAGCGAAAAGGGTAGGGTAATGCCCCACTCCGGACTTAAGGCAATAGTTTCACCCGAAGGTAAGGGGTTGCCACTCTGGTCAACACTAATATTTAGTAATAATGGCTGCCATCGATTAGGGTCATCAATTTCAGGATTACCGGGTAAAAAAGGAGAAAAAGGTTCATTAACCGGTTGGTAAAAAGTATTTCGATAAGAGCCTGATTCATTAGCTCCATCTTGCAAACCATAGTCTATCATACATTTGGCTATGTAATTACCAATAGCAGCAGGATTACCATTTGCATAGAAGGTAGAACCAAAATTTCTATCATAACCAAAGGCAATCATTAATGAGTCAAAACGAGGTAAAGAATTTAATCTTCCCGGCGAGTTTCTAAACCGGTGCCTTAGCAAGCGGAAAGCAGCATAACTAATCGCCATCTCTCTGGCAGCTTGTAAATCGTCTAGGTTAGGGTCGGTAGCTATTGATTTATCAAAATCACATTCAAAATTATTTAAGGTATTACCTAGCAGGTATGTTTTTGCGGTGTTGGTCGTATCAAAAATTACCCAAGCATCGTACATGACGATACTAGTATGAAAGAGGTTTCTGGCATGCACGGTGGGCCTAGCAAAATCTTCTCGAATGGCTTGCAATAAAACTTCACTCCATTTATGAGCTACTGAATGCTTTTGGGCATTGGCTTGTAAACTCATAATGCTTACAAGTAAAATAGTAACATATTGATATAGACGAGTTTGTTTCATATATACGCAAATTTCGCTTATTTTTTGCGGTCTACCAACCTCGTTTTGCAAATATCTTAATTATGTAACATATTTTCACAAATTTTACAATATTAATTACCTTTTGATCTCTATTAAACAGTAAAAGTTAGGCTAAATTTATGCATTATTTATAACCTACTTAATGTTTAATTTCAACCTTAATAAACTAATCGAAATCTACTGTTTCTGCCGGTAAACAAACAAGGAGGGACCAAAGCAGCTTGGTCTAAAAAAATGGTTTCTAAATTTCGCAAGCCACACATTTGAGGTGGAATTTCTAATAAACCCGCGTTTTTAGTTATTTTTAACTCGATTAATGAAGATAAATTACTAAAACTTTCTGGTATAGCCTCCAAATTATTTCCACCTAGGTCTAAAAATTCTATCACTTCTAATTGTCCAATTTCTGCTGGTATGGCTTCAATAAAATTATCGGCGAGGGTTAACCATTCTAAGCTTGTTAAATTAAACATTTCGGGCGGTAGTTTAGATAACTTGTTATAGTCTAACCGTAAGTTAATTAATCCGGGTATAGCTCCAATTTCGGGTGGAATCGAATCAATATTATTAAAGCGGGCAGACAAGTGTTCTAACTTTTTGAGCTTCCCAATGTCAGCCGGTAATACGGTTAACTGATTATTGTCTAATACTAATTTTTTTAGATTGGGTAATTCAAACAATTCAGGCGGTACCGTTTTAATTCGATTTCTAAACAGAATTAAAGTTTCTAAATTTTTGCAAGCGAAAACCGCTTTTGGAACTTCTTTTAAAAAACGATTGGTCAAATCAATTTTTTTAACGGAAAGGGGATCTTTTTTTATCTTTTTTTGATAGTTGATAAAAACACAACCCGATAACGACCATAGCGCAACTACTATTAAGGTCAATAATTTTAAAAGTTTCATATAATATGCTTTTGAGTTAAAATTATGAATGTATATCAAACATAACTATGGAAACGTATATAAAGTTCAACATTGTTAATTGAACTTTTAGGTTATCTTTTATTGCTTGGGAACGTTAAAAAAATAAATTTACCATCTGACTTTGCCATTTTCCGATATACTTCCTTGAAAAGCCTCGTCTAAGCCCCTCTAAGCCTGCGTTTTTCAACTCGTCTATCAAAAAATGGCTTTATCAGAGTTTATAAATTTATTTTCTCATCGTTCTTAAATGTAAATTTCTAACAAGTAATTACAAGATTATACATTTCTAATTTTGGCAAGAAACTTATCTAACTCTTCTTTTACTTTAGGAGCAAGAATAAACAAACCGATCATATTCGGTACCATCATAGCAAAAATCATGGCATCACTAAAGTCAATAACGTTGCCTAAGCTAGCAGCTGCACCAATTACTACGAAAATACAAAAGATAAATTTGTACAAATTTTCCATCGTTTTTGTTCGCCCAAATAAGAAAGTCCAGCTTTGTAAACCATAATAGCTCCAACTAATCATGGTGCTAAAAGCAAATAAAACAACAGCTAAAGTTAATACATAAGTAAAACCTGGGATGGTACTATTAAAAACATAGTTAGTTAAATCAACACCGCTTAAAGAAGCTCCTCCATTAGCTAACTTTGTAGCCCCGTCGGCAGCACCCAAAGCAAAATCTCCTTTTAAGCTGGCAATTACTATAACCAAGGCGGTCATGGTACAAATTACTACAGTATCAATAAAGGGTTCTAATAAAGCAACAATACCCTCACTAGCCGGATCGTTCGTTTTAACTGCCGAGTGTGCAATGGCTGCAGAGCCAATACCAGCTTCGTTACTAAAAGCCGCTCGTTTAAAACCTTGAATTAAGGCACCCAAAAAACCTCCAGCTACTGCAGTTGGTGCAAAAGCTTCTGAAATAATGGTTGCAAAGGCTTTAGGAACCAATCCAATATTCATAACTAATATAATTAAAGCCGCACCCACGTAAATGGCTGCCATAATTGGAACCACCTTTTCGGTAACGGAGGCAATACGTTTAATACCACCAATAATTACAATACCAACCAACACAGCCATGATAATACCAAAAATGGCTCCACTGGCAGGCGAACTAAAACCAATAGTATTTAAAAAGATACTCGCAGCCTGGTTAGCCTGAAACATATTTCCACCACCAAAGCTGCCACCAATACACATAATAGCAAACAAAACTGCCAGAATTTTACCAAAGCCAGCCATATTTTTTTCTCCAAGCCCTTTGCTTAAATAATACATTGGTCCACCATAGACTTTGCCGGTTTCATCCACTTCTCTGTATCTAACCCCAAGCGTACATTCTACAAATTTTGAAGCCATACCAATTAAGCCGCAAACAATCATCCAAAAAGTAGCACCGGCACCGCCAATAACTACAGCTACCGCAACACCGGCAATATTACCGAGACCAACCGTAGCACTTAAGGCAGCGGTTAACGCCTGAAAGTGCGATACTTCTCCTTCTTGTCCTTCAATTCTTATGGTATCTGGATTATCGCCATCTGCTACGTTCAAGTCGGTTTTATGTATTTCTACATCATCATATTTTCCTCTTACGGTATTAATGGCAGTACCAAAAAGCCTGAAACCAGGAAAAGAAAAACGTATAGTAAAATACAAAGCACCCAAAACTAAAGGAAACAAAACCCAAGGAACGGCAACTCCTTTAGAGATAGGAATCGCATAAAAAATAAATTGTACAAACCAGCCGGTTGCTTGACCAAACAATTCGTCAATGCGCTCATCTATGCCCATCTCATTTTGTGCATAAAGAATGATGTTAGTAAAATTAAATAATAGGAGTGCTAACCATTTTTTCATATTGCTAAAAATTATGAGGTCGAAAATAGAAAAAAATATACATAAACAATCGCAGTATCTGATATTAAGCTGATTTTCTTAATATGCAAGGGTTTGTTATACGACAAGTGTGCAAATAATAAGACGTTCTGCTCGTATAGAGTTTAAAAAACAATAGTTTTGTGCCCGTTAATCATTACACGATCTTCAAATACTTTTTTTAATGCTTTAAATAATACATCGCGTTCAACATCTTTGCCGGCTTTTGCCATTTCTTTTACGGAGTATTGATGATTGATTCTGTGAATACCTTGTTCAATGATGGGTCCTTCATCTAAATCGGCAGTTACAAAATGGGCAGTTGCCCCAATAATTTTTACCCCTCTATTATAGGCTTGCCGGTATGGATTGGCACCAATAAATGCCGGTAAAAACGAATGGTGAATGTTGATCATTTTATGTTGAAACTGCTCAACAAAATTGGCGGTTAGTATGCGCATATATTTTGCTAATACAATGTAATCAAATTCAAATTCATTTATTTTTTTGATGACTAAATCTTCATGCGCCGCCCTGTCCATGTTTAGATGACTTATATTAAAATACGGGATGTCAAATTTTTCAACTAAGCTACGTAAAACATCGTGGTTGCCAATAACGGCTTTAATTTCTGCGCCGAGATCGCCAAATTCGTGCCGGGTCAATAAGTCTGATATACAATGATGTTCTTTAGTAACTAACACCACAATTTTTTTTTGTCGACTTCTAAGCAGTTTAATTTGTGCCGATGGAGATAAAGCAGCTTTTAACTCTGTATTTAGTTGATCTCTATTAAAGTCTCCTGTAAATTGCGCACGATTGAAAAATGTATTGCTTTGCGGATCAACATATTCATCATTTCGAACCACATTTAAATTATGGTTGAAAAGCACCCCCGTAATTTTATGAATTAAGCCGGGGCAGTCGGCACATTGTACCTGTAATATAAATTCTGTATTCAACTGATCTTATTTTTAAAACGGACGAATATATCATTTTATTGATAAGAATTTAATGCATTATACCAATTTGTAATACGAATTGTACGAAGCAGAGGGTTGGAAAATTAGCCCCGACAGTAGCGGTTATGCCGTTCACGTAGTGACGGCATTTGAGCGGATGGCGGGACAACCGTTTTTTAGTTGACCCACTGTTTCGCTTCAAAAAAAAATTTAAGAAACAAGTATTTGTAGAATTGCTATACCACTACTTTGAACAAATAATGCTCTTTCAGGGGTATTTTCCACATATTTTCAAAAGTTGCTTTGGTGTTGACGAGATTATTGAACACTAAGGTTTGTTCGTTGATTTCTCCTTTGTCAACCTTTTGCTGGAATTCAGCTTTGGAAACCACAAAAACATCGGAGCCTTGCATATAGGCGATAGACAGCCGGTCGAACAGATTGACTTCAAAAGCAGCAGAAATTTCCTTAATTAAATGTACCGATTTATCAATGGAGCATCCGCTGGCAACTTCTACACTTTCATCTACCATAACTACCAAAAAGCGGTTGTAATAGACATCACCGAAGGCTTTTAAAGCATTGCCATGAGCCGACCATTCTTCCATAAACTCGCGCATGCGCTGCCGGATACCTTGCACTTCGGCATCTCTAAAATCGCGGTCGCTTTGGTAAATCCACACCTTTGATTCAAAGGGCATGTCATCGTAGTATGTCATAACTTATGTTTTTATCTTAAATTTTAACGAAAAAGATCATCAATTTCGTTCATTTATAACGATATTAAGATCAAAAAATAGCATATGGTGACATTTTTTGGCTAATAATATTTTTTAGGACTGTTTACAATTGGTTTTGGCTTACGATAATCTCTGCCAAATCCAACACTTCTGCTTGGTGTTCTTTTTCTTTTAAACCGTCGGAAAGCATGGTCATACAAAATGGGCAAGCTGCGGCAACTACTTCGGCACCACTCTCCATCATATCTATTGTACGTAATTGATTGATCCTTTGTTCGCCTTTTTCTTCTTCTTTAAACATTTGTGCACCACCGGCTCCGCAACATAATCCTTTGGTTTTGCAGCGTTTCATTTCTACTAAGTCGGCATCTAATTGTTGTAAAACGGCTCTTGGTGCTTCATAAATTCCATTTGCCCTACCCAAATAACAACTGTCGTGAAAGGTGATTTTTTTGCCTTTAAAAGTACCACCACCTTGCATTTTTAGTTTGCCGCTATCAATTAATTCTTGTAATAATTGGCTATGATGAACTACCTCATAATTACCGCCTAATTCAGGATATTCGTTTTTTAAAGTATTAAAACAATGTGGACAAGTGGTTACTATTTTTTTGATGTTGTATCCATTTAAGGTAGTAATATTTTGCAAAGCCATCATTTGGAAGAGGAATTCGTTGCCAGCCCTGCGGGCTGGATCGCCTGTGCATGCTTCTTCTTGCCCTAAAATGGCAAACTCAATACCTACGGCATTTAATATTTTGCAAAAATCTTTAGTGATTTTTTTTGCCCGGTCATCAAAACTTCCCGCACAGCCTACCCAAAATAAAATTTCGGGTTCTTTTTCTTTTGCCAACAACTCTGCCATTGTTGGTATATTCAATTCTGTCATTTTTTTTTACTTATTAAGTATGAATTATGATTATTTGATAACTCATATTTCAGTTCGCCATTTATCTCTATCCATTGGCGAAAATTGCCAAGGTGCCTGGTTGTTTTCAATATTATTAAACATCACATTCCACTCCTCCGATGATTGAGCAGCTTCTAAAATCTGGTATCTTCTTAATTGTAAAATAATATCTAAAGGATTAATCGTTACCGGACATTCTTGAACGCAAGCGTTGCAACTGGTGCAAGCCATTATTTCTTCGTTGCTAATATAATTCCCTAATAAGGCTTTGCCATCTTCAAAATCTTTGCCCTCTTTTTGCATGCCTTTGCCAATTTCATCAATTCTGTCTCGGGTATCCATCATTACTTTTCGAGGAGATAAGAGTTTGCCGGTTTGGTTTGCCGGACAAGCGGCGGTGCATCGTCCACATTCAGTGCAACTATAGGCATCTAACAAATTTTTCCATGTTAAATCTGTAGCATCTTTTGCTCCGAATTTTTGAGTGGTTCCGTTAGTGTCTGTAACAGGCTCTGGCGTAAACGTCGGATCGAACATAGCCTTTACCTCGTTGGTAATGGTTGGCATATTATCTACTTTGCCTGCTGGTTTTTCATCTAAAAAATAAGCATTTGGAAAGGCTAAAATAATGTGTAAGTGCTTAGAATAAGGGATATATACCAAAAAAGCCAACACGCCAATTATATGTCCCCACCAACCCCATCGTTCTAAAAATTGTAAAGTACCATCTGAGAAACCACTTAATAGTGGAGCTACAAAATTTGCTGATATGGCAAAGTTGTATTTATCGGGATGTAAAGCGGCATCTGCTCCGTTCATTAAAAAAATATGAACAACCAACCAAATTTCCCATATTAAAATGAGGTTGGCATCTAACTTGGGCCAACCGTTCATTTCTGGCATTACTAAGCGGGGCACTTTCAATAAATTACGCCGGGCAAGAAATACGAAAGTTGCGATTAAGGCTAACACACTCAATATTTCAATAAAGCTGATGATAAAAGTATAGAAGCCCTTAAAACCATCGCCAAAAGATTTTAAAAATAATCGGTGTTCGCCTAATACACCATCGGCAAAAATTTCTAACAATTCAATTTGTGTTATGATAAATGCCACATAAATAAAGCCGTGCATCACCGCAGGCAACATGTTTTGAAACATCTTTTTCTGCCCGAGAGCGAGTAGTAGCATATTTTTAACGCCCCCTGTATTATTGAGTGTCGCTGCTCTGCCTAACTGTATATTTTGGTAAATTTCTTTGGCTTTTCTGAAAAACAAAAATCCCGTAACCAATAATAAAATAATAAATATAATTTGTGCTATCAAAATTGAATATATACCGTTTATTCGAGTTTCAAAAATAGCACTTATTTTAAATTTTTGTGCAATAGATGTTAACATTCTTATTGGTGGTTGAAAACAAACAAGCAAATTGAAATATTACAATTTAACAGATAAATATGGTTAGCTCGTTTTTTTGCTCAAATCTTTCGTTAATCCTACTAAAAAACATCAAAGCCCTTATCTTTGCCACATATAATTTATTTATGAATTTTATTGAAGAAATGCGTTGGAGGGGTTTGTTGCACGATGTAATGCCCGGCACCGAAGAACATTTGTTGGAAGGCAAAAGAGCCGGCTATATCGGCTTCGATCCCACTGCCGATTCACTACACGTCGGTCATTTATCTACGGCAATGTTGTTGGTGCATTTTGCCCATTGTGGTCATCAACCGATTGCTTTGGTTGGTGGGGCAACCGGTATGGTGGGCGATCCGACTGATAAAACTAACGAACGTCAATTGTTGTATGAAGAAGAGCTCAACAAAAATGTTGCAGGTATTCATCATCAGTTAAAATATTTATTAGAAAAGGCTGGGGGAGAAGGGACCATTAATATGGTGAACAACTACGATTGGATGAAAGACTATACTTTTTTAGACTTCATCCGGGATATAGGTAAGCATCTAACCGTTAATTATATGACCTCTAAAGACTCGGTAAAAAAGCGGCTTGAGTTTGGATTGTCCTTTACCGAATTTTCTTATCAATTATTACAAGGCAATGATTTTTTACATCTGTACGAAAAACACAATTGCACTTTTCAAATGGGCGGCAGCGATCAATGGGGCAACATTGTAACCGGCACCGAGTTGATACGCCGGAAAGCGGAAGGCAAAGCCTATGCCATGACAGCACCTTTAGTTACCCGGGCAGATGGATCAAAATTTGGGAAAAGCGATGGTAATGATAATGTTTGGTTAGATGCCGAAAAAACTTCACCGTATAAATTTTATCAGTTTTGGATTAACCAAGACGATGATATGTCCGAGCAATACATCAAGCGCTTTACCTTATTAGAAAAAGCAGAAATTGATGAATTGATTGAAGAACACCGCGCCAATCCTGGCAGGCGCATTGTTCAAAACCGGTTGGCTAAAGAGGTAACAACCTTGGTTCATTCAAAAGAAGATTTAGACTTGGCGATCACCGCTTCTGGTATTTTGTTCGGTAAATCCACTAAAGAAAATTTACAACAACTTTCAAAGCAAGCGATACAAGAAGTGTTTGAAGGCGTACCCACTTTTACCATTCAAAAAACGGATTTGGAACACGGTATTGAGGTAGTCGATTTGATGGCTGATAAAACAACTATTGTCAGTTCAAAAGGAGAAGCCCGCAGAAGTTTAAAAGAAAATTCGATTAGTATTAATAAAGAAAAAGTTGGTTTAGAAGCACAAGTTAGCACGGCTGATCTTTTGAACGACACGTACATCTTAGTTCAAAAAGGAAAGAAAAATTATTTCCTGTTAGAAGTACAATAAATTGTTTAATATAATTTCTTTTTTTTTGAAGCGAAACATGAAGGTGTTTAATTAAGGAGGGTCCCGCTTTCCGTTCAAATGCCGCCGCTATGCTACATTGCCTATGCTACAGGCGGCATAACCACTGCAATCGGGGCTAATTTTCCAGCCTCGCACCGCTTCATAAGCCACCAAGCACGCACTATTTTTTTCTAACAAAACAACATCACAACATTTAACAAGTACATCCAAATTTTAAAACCACAATACTTTACCTTTGTAACATGAAATCATTTGACATACCGGTTATTTATCGAAGTACCATTATTTCAAAAATTAAACAGTACCGTAAAAAAAATGATCCCTTAAAAAAAGACTTTAGTCCAACAATATTAGATTTTGGTCCGGTTAAATTTGCTATCGCCCGGCATTTTGGCTTTTGTTATGGAGTAGAAAATGCTATTGAAATATCATACAAAGCCATTGAAGAAAACCCTGGCAAACGTATTTTTTTATTGAGCGAAATGATTCATAATCCAGAAGTCAATCGTGATTTGGTTGAACGGGGCATACAATTTTTAATGGATACTTTTGGCAATCCTTTAATGCCTTTTGATGAATTAAAAAGTAATGATATTGTAATTATTCCGGCATTTGGTACAACAATTGAAATTGAAAATATATTACAAGAAAAAGGAATTGAAGTACAAACCTATAATACAACATGTCCGTTTGTAACCAAAGTTTGGAAACGATCCTACAAATTAGGGCAAGAAGGTTATGCCATTGTAATTCATGGTAAAGCCCGCCATGAAGAAACCAGAGCGACTTTCTCACATAGCACTTCAGAAGGACCTTCTATAATTGTGCGTGACTTAGAGGAGACTAAACAATTGGCAGCTTTTATAAAAGGTGAATTATCATTAGATGATTTTGAACAAATATTTAAAGGGAAGTATTCTGATGATTTTAATCCTACCATTCATTTAAATCGTTTAGGAGTAGTAAATCAAACCACTATGCTGGCTACCGAAACTCAAGAAATTTCCAACTATTTAAAAAAAACCTTAATTGAAAAATTTGGTGAAGAAAACGCGAAAGATCATTTTGCCGATACTCGTGACACCCTTTGCTACGCTACAAACGACAACCAAAGAGCAACTTATGGTTTATTAGAAAAGGGAGCAGATATTGCAATTGTAGTTGGAGGGTATAATAGTTCAAACACTTCTCATATAGTAGAGTTATGTGAAGAAAAAATGCCTTCATATTTTATCAATCATGCCAAAAAAATTGAACATCGAAACTTAATCCATCATTTTGATTTACATACCAAAAATGAAATTTCCAGCACCAATTTTCTGCCAGACAAAACACCCATTACTATTATTTTAACTTGTGGTGCTTCTTGTCCGGATGCTACTATTGAACAGGTTATGTTAAAATTGTTAGATTTTTTTCCACATAAAAAGTCAGTTAATGAAGTAATGGATATATTCAACATAAATTAACTTCCTATTGATGAATGAGTTCTTGCAGAATTAATTACATTTGCCCCGTTTAAATCAAAAAAAAAGAATCAAGTGCCATATTTTTTTACATCAGAATCTGTTTCTGAAGGACATCCGGACAAAGTAAGTGATCAAATATCCGATGCAATATTAGATGAATTTTTAAAGCAAGACCCCAACTCGAAAGTTGCTTGCGAAACTTTAGTAACTACGGGTTTAGTTGTGCTAAGTGGCGAAGTGAAAAGCAAAGCTTATGTTGATGTACAACAAACTGCTCGACAGGTAATTCGTGATATAGGCTACAATCGTTCAGAGTATCAATTTGATGCGGACTCTTGTGGTGTTATCTCTGCTTTGCATGAGCAATCTGCTGATATCAATCAAGGTGTTGAAAGAGCCAAAAAAGAAGAACAAGGTGCCGGCGATCAAGGTATGATGTTTGGTTATGCTACCAACGAAACCAGTAACTATATGCCGATAGCCTTAGATTTGTCGCATGCCATTTTAGAAAGTTTGGCAAAAATTAGAAAGGCAGGCAAAAAAATGAACTACTTGCGTCCAGATTCTAAATCGCAAGTAACTATTGAATATGATAATAACCACAAGCCTTTAAGAATTGATACTATTGTTGTCTCTACTCAACACGATGAATTTGTAATGCCAAAAGGCAAAGCAAAAGATGCCGCGAAAAAGGCAGAAAAGAAAATGCAGGATCAAATTACCAAAGATGTGAAGAACATTTTAATCCCTATGGTAAAAAAAGGTCAGCCGGCAAAAATAAAAAAACTGTTTGATGCAGCTGATATTAAATATCATGTTAATCCAACGGGTAAATTTGTAATTGGTGGTCCACATGGAGATACGGGTTTAACGGGTCGTAAAATTATAGTAGACACTTATGGTGGTAAAGGTGCTCACGGAGGCGGTGCTTTTTCTGGTAAAGATTCTTCAAAGGTAGACCGGTCTGCAGCTTATGCTACCCGTCATATCGCAAAAAATTGTGTGGCTGCAGGTTTAGCAGATCAAATGTTAGTGCAGGTTGCCTATGCTATTGGCGTAGCAAAACCGGTGGGTTTATATGTGGATACTTATGGTACCGCAAAAGTGGAGCTAAGTGATGGAGACATTGCTGAAAAAATCAACGAGATTTTTGATATGCGACCAGCCTTTATTGTGGAACGTTTCGGATTGAAAAATCCTATTTTTAAAGATACTGCCGCGTATGGACACATGGGTAGAAAACCCGGCAAGATTAAGGTAAATGGCAAAACTTTCGAAACTTTTGGTTGGGAAAAGTTAGATTACATCAAAAAGATCAAAAAAACTTTTAATATAAAATAGAAGGAAATTAAATATTCTTTATTTGTTTAATGTCGCTCATCCAATTGTTTGGCAATACATCAAAATTTTCATAAACGTATTGGTATGATTTACTTAGTTTTTGAATACCCAAACGTCTCAATTTAGCTTTCAATTTTTCTTTAGGAGATACATTGATTTTGTTTTTAAGTTGTGGGTTTTGATAAGTTACACCTAAAAAACTACATAAATTTTGGATAACTATCTCATTAGAATTTTTATTAAAAAGGTCTTCGTAAAAAATGATATGTACATCTTGTTTATTAAATATTGAATAAAGCCTTTCAATAATTACTTGGTAGCTACTCCACAATATAAACCGTTTTAAATTCAATGATTTAATAAAGTATTCATCACACAACAAATGGGTTTCAAATTTTCTGTGAAATCGAACTTGAGACCATTGTCTATCAACAGGATTACGCAATATTAGAATGATTTTAGGATTGTTTAATAAGGTTTTGATATTTTTAAATCCTTCAAGACCTAATAAAGAATATTCAGGCGTAATTTCTCCACAAATTTTTTCACCATCATTCTTTAGCCAATTAAAGTATTTATGATAGTTAAGGGGGTTGGAAAGCATCTGCACAAAAAAGCAGTTTTGCTGTAAGTTAAATAAAACAGATTGATTGGTTTTTACGTTGAGTCTTTTGAGGTTGTTTTTTATATTTCCAATTCTTTTATTTTCTATTTTTTTATTTTTGCTAAGATACAAAGCATCAAAATAGTGAATTTCCTTTACTGGACTAAAACAAATTTCTGGATGACTTTTAAAGTATTCACCTAACCAAGTTGTTCCAGCTTTAGCCACACCTATGCCAATAAAATAGCTATTCATTTATGTTTTTTAAACTGATTTACTATCTATTTTTATGCCAATTAAAGCAAGTAGTAAATTAGCTCAACTCAGCTTAACTCATTAATGAATTAATAATTATCTAAATTGTTGATAACCAAATGATACATAACTGTATCTAATTACAAATTTTAATTATTAAATATGTACTATCTGAATGTTGAAATCCTTCCAAAATTAAGTATGTCACAAAACAATTTTATCAGAGTCTTCTCTGAGAATATCCTGACAATGGAGAGGAAAAAAGACAAGATTAAGGTAAACGAAAATACTGTCGAAACCATTGGTTGGGAAAAATTAGATTACGTCAATAAGATCAAAAAGGCTTTTAACTTAAAACAGCATTATCGATAATATTAGGTAATAGTTTATTTGGATAAACTACCCTGAATGCCAAACATATTCCATCTACCAGGCATTTGTGCACCTAAAATTTCACTGTATTGTGTGTTGGTTAAATTATGAACTTTGTAAAATACACCAAAAGTATCTTCAAAAGGTTTGTATAATAATTTAAAATTGGTGATGAAGTAATTCTTTTTAATTTCAGCTCCAATAGTTTCCGAAAAATCAGCATTTCTATTAATGAAATTGGCATTTGAAACTAACTGAAACTTTGGAATCGAGGCATCTACTATCCAATTAAAATTATGCTTAGGGTGGTTAGCTAAATACTTCGATACAGTTTGAGTGCCAGGTGTATTGGTGTTAAGTAGAGTATAGCCAAATTGTCCATTTATAGTTAACCAATTGTTAAATTGCCATTGTTTGTTAACATTTAATTCTAATCCGGTAGTACGGGTTTGTGAAACGTTTATGGCATAAAAATAAAATTCATTTTCTTGTAAAGTATATATGTTATTAATAGTATTTGAATTAATATAAATGTAATCTATCAAATTTTTTGAAGTACGGTAGAAAATTGTAGCAGAACCTTTTAGTGAAGGGTCGTAATAATAATCGCCACCCACTTCAAATGACCAAGAGCGTTCGGCTTCTAAATCAGGATTGCCAATATTTCTGCCCGGCGTTAAATCTAAAATGGTAGAAGACACAAAACGTTCCGTAAAATCGGCAGCACGAATAGATTTGCCGGCGGAAGCGCGCAAAATATAATTTGTTTTATTATAAGATATACTTAACTGTGGTAGTACTTCAAAGCCAAAATTACCATCATATTCTAAGCGCAAACTACCATTAGCCATAGTATTAAAAGTTAGCGGATATACGGCATCTGCATATAGCGCAATAGATCGATTAACATGATTTCCTCTATCATTACTTTTAATTCGTTTATTAATAAATTGTAAACCGCCCCCAATTTGAGCCAGGTTAGAAAGATGATATTGATGGTTTAAACCAAGTTGAAATTGCCTTGTTTGGTGTTGATTAATTGTAAATCTTGGAGATGGATTGAAAATATATTCATCTCTATTTGTTTTTAAACCGATATTAACTTCTGAAACTTCCTGGTCTGTTTTTCGCCGGATACCTAATTGATTCCAGGAATTGTTTACACTTTCAACTGATTCATCAAGCTCATTATTCGTATAAAAATATTTAGCATTGAAATCTCTACGATCGATAGATGATCGAAAATTTACAGTATATTGCTCATCAAGAAAATAACTTAAAGCGGCAGAATAGGTTTGTACATTAAAATAATTGTTATACAAGCTATCACCACCAGAAACTCCAAAGTTTCGATTAGTTAGCTCTTCACCTTTAGCAATATTAGTTTGTACACCAGCAGTGGCTAATATGTTATTTTGTTGATACCGCAAATTTAAATCAGAAAAATAAAGTTGATGTTGACCTAAACCGATTTGTGCTGTAAGTTGTAAGGTATCTTCAGCACGTTTAGCCTCGTAATGTTTTGTTTTGATATGAATCATACCACCTACAGCATCGGAGCCATAAGAGGCACCGGCAGGACCTCGAACAATTTCAATTTGTTCTATCTCTGATAAAGGTATTGGAATATTATTATTGAAATGCCCGGTTAAAGGGTCATTTAAACGCACATTATCTACCACAATTAATACTTGTGAAAAGGTGCTGCCTCTTATACCAATATCACTTTGCACGCCAAATGCCTGACGTGCGTTGATATTTAAACCAGCAGCAAATCGAAACAATTCATCTACCGAAGTGACCGGCATTTTTTGAATGTCTTCTTTAGAAAAGACCGTTATATGTTTACCCGTTTTACTAATGGAAGTCGGAATTTTAGTTGCCGTTACTTCAATGGAGTCTAAGGTTATTAATGGTGTACTTTCTTGTAAAGAATCAACACGAACGGTTTGAGCGGTTGCTACACCAATAGCGGTAGTTAAAATAAATAGTAAAATAGTTTTTTTCATATCTGCTAATATCAAGCTACAAATAAAACAGTTTATCTTTTAATAAGTAAATCCGAACCCTATTTTGTTACGGGTTTTTGTTTCGTTATTAACATTATACGTTTTGTATCTTATCAGTCCTATTATACTTGCAAAGAAATGTTTAATTTCTAATAATTTGACCGAATATTTGACAAGTTCATCAAAGTGGTTGATACTTTCCTGTTTTGGAGCGCATGCGTTTTTCTTTTACGAAGAACCGAAGTTTTTAAACTAGCCCCGATTGCAGCGGTTATGCCATTTTTGAGTGGCTTTGTAGCGCAGGCAAATGGCATTTGAGCGGAAAGCGGGACAAGCCTTACTACAAAGCTACATAGTTTCGCTTCAAAAAATATAAAAAAAGGTCAAGTACTTTATTGTTTAGGAATGCAGAGAAAATAAATTTCTTGTTGGGTATTTTAATTTAAACTCATCCAACCTTGCCAAACACCCGAGCCCAAAAGCGATTAAAATACTCTCGAAAGGTGCCATCAAAGTCAGGAACTTCTCTCGATTCTTCTACCCGAATACCATCTGGTTTTGGAAAGATCTTAAAGTAAAAAGGAAAAGTAGTCCGGTCTATCTGTTGATAATCCATTGGACCAAAACGCAAATCAACATAATCAATTCGATTGCTGTTTTGGGTTAAGATAAAATAATCGCTGCTAAACCATTTTAAGGTTTCGTACTGTTTATTATTTCCCAATTGCTGTCGTAAGGCTGGTCGTTTTTCTAAATAGGTAAATTCAATATCGTCTGACTCATCAAAAATGGAATAATGCCCCAACCAATAGCCATCTTTTCCTTCGGCAGTTATTCCCCAGAAAAAAGCATTTAAGGGCGTTGGGCTGGTAGTGTATCGTTCATAAGGTATATTTTGTGTTTGTAGATTTTTTTCAAATACACCATTGGTGTAAAATTTAGTTCCAAAAGTAAACAGCATATATAAACTTGAAATGCCAATACCTAACCAATTAACCCAACGGCGTTTGTTTTGTTGTCTGGCAAAAAACAGCGCAGCAATTACTCCGATTAATAAAGGAATGGTATAAAAGAGATCAGCCACGAAAATGTTGTTAAAGGCAACCCGGTAATCGGTAAATGGTAAAAATAGTTGAGTGCCATAAGTGGTAAAAGAATCTAAAATAGGATGCGTAAAGAGTGTTAGAAAAGTAAAGGCATACCAATGCTTCAAATCAAGTTGGTCTTTTTTAAACAATTTACTCAGCAGCCATGCGGCAAAAGCCCCAAACAAAATTGCGAATATAATTGAATGAGAAAAGCCCCGGTGTATGCGTAATTTTTCGGTGGTTTCCAGGGCGAAATTTAACATTACGTCTAAATCTGGTATCGTACCAAAAATTCCACCCAGCCATATGGCTTTATTTCCTATCTTGCGCCCCAACACTGCCTCACCAACGGCAGCACCTAAGGTAAATTGAGTTAAAGAATCCATTTTCTTGCTCTTATAATTATTTCAATTAGTATAACAGATTATAACGATAAATGTTCCAAAAAACTAAAGGAGTTATTGCCGCTGGCAACAAATATACGGCACAAGCCGGTATTGACATCATGCAAAGCGGAGGAAATGTTTTTGATGCGACAGTTGCGGCTTGTTTTGCCAGTTTTATTACAGAGCCAACCTTAACTTCGGCAGGAGGATGTGGTTTTTTTTTGGCACAACAACTTCATCATAAACCGGTTTTATACGATTTTTTTTCGCAGACTCCCTTACAAAAACGTCCTGTGGAAGAGCTTGATTTTTTTCCAATTGATTTTGACTTTAGTGGAGCAACCCAAGAATTTCATATTGGTTTAGGTGCGATGACTGTGCCGGGCAACATTAAGGGATTGTTTGAAATACAGCAACAGTTGGGGCGTTTGCCTTTTAAAGAGGTCTTGCAACCGGCAATTGAGTTAGGCAATAACGGTTTTCAATTTTCTGCTTTTTCTGAGAAAGTAGCCAAAATGGTAGTGCCTGTTTGGGAGCACGCTAATGAAGAAGATTTTTTCTTTAAAATAAATAACAAATTATTGGTTGAAGGCGACATTGCTTATGCAAAAAGAATTGCTGATAGTTTCGAGTATTTTGCACACCATGGTATAAGAGAGTTTTATGAAGGGGAAATTGCTCAGAAAATAGTTGCAGATTGTACAGAAAGAGGTGGCTATTTGACTATCGAAGATTTTTTGAATTACGAAACTATACAACGGCAACCGGTTAGTTTTATATATCAAGGTAAAACTATCTTAACTAATCCGCCACCAAGTTTAGGAGGCTCGTTGATTGAATTAGCTTTGCGCTTAGCCGATGATACCGAAGCCACAAAACGTGATTGGAATACTACAGTAAAAACGATGCGAAAAATTAATGAGCAACGGAAAGCAGGTTTAGATAAAAAAATACGGGCACAAGGATTAACCGAATCTGTTGAAGTCTTAAATATGCTCGGTAATACAACCCATATTAGTGTAATTGATGAAGCCGGTAACGCCGCAAGTACCACCACAACGCATGGTGAAGGCAGCGGCTATTGCCCCGCACATACCGGTATTATGATCAATAATATATTAGGCGAAGCCGATTTGTTACCTGAAGGCTTCCACAATTGGACCTGTAATCAACGGGTTTCTTCTATGATGTCGCCGAGCTTAGTTTTAGGTAAGGCTGGGGTAGAAGCTGCTTTAGGCTCTGGCGGAAGTAACCGAATACGAATGGCTATTATGCAGGTTATCCAAAATATGGTAAAATATAAGATGCCGGTACAAGAAGCGGTAGAATACCCCAGAATGCATTTAGAATTTGGCAAACTGGAAGTTGAACCAGGTTTAAATGAAGCATCCATCCAATCAATTAAACTGATGAATGATGAAGAATTGAACATTTGGAAAGAACGAGCCATGTTTTTCGGCGGCGTACATTGCGCCACCCGAAGCGAAAAGGGCGTTTTAGATGGTTGTGGAGATTTGAGGCGAGAAGGTACGGTTTTGATTAGTGGTTGATATTGTAAAAGGTAAGATATCAACTATTTTACTGTTGATCTTGGTTTTTAATTATATTTAGATTTACTTTTGAAACTAATTTCTTACAAACATGAAAAACCTACAATTTTCTATATTTTCATTTGCTCAAGATGTAAATAATTGCAGCTATGAACAGACTTTCATTAAATTAGTGCTGTGACTCGGGAGTAAAAATATCGATTCAATATTTTTTTCCATCGATATTTTTGAATAAACTTTGATTGTTCTTTATTAACAAACTTAGGATCATTGTTTTTAATAGCAGTTAAATATCCTTTTAAGTAGCCAATAAACATAGTAAGACTTCTTTTTTTTAAAGCCATTTTTAAAGATGCCAGAAAACTCAACAGCAATCCATAGCCCATCTTATAAAAAGCACTCCCTTGCTTAAAAGCAACGTTTTTGGAATAACTTTCACCAGTAGGTCGTAAGTGTTGTACTTTTAAATTTGGATCAACTACAATTTTAAAGTTGAAATATCGAGATAAATGTTCATCAACCGTATCCCAACCCAAGTCTTTCTTTAATCCTCCAATATGTTCAAAACAGTTTTTGCTGTAAGATTTTAAAGCTCCTCTTATATGATCGAAATTAGTCAGGTTTTCAATTTCCCAAGCACCATTTTTGAGTATGGTTGCTACACCACCTGCCATTCCGACCGCACTGTCATTTTTAAATACTTTAATGATATCTTCAAAGTAATTTACAGGAAAAACTAAGTCTGCATCTAACTTAAAAATAACATCATAATCTATTGAGATAGCTTCATAGCCTTTATAAAAAGTTTGAATTACTTTAGAGCCAGGTATATGAACAGCCTTGGCATTAGTAGAAACAATCTCTATAAAATCATACTGCTCTTTATATTGTTTTATGATAGATAAGGTTTGGTCAGTTGAATTGTCGTTAACAACAATAAGCTGATTGGGAAGTAAAGTTTGATTAGTTATACTATCTAAGCAAGAAGCAATAAATTCCTCTTCGTTGTAAGCGGGTATAATAACAACAAACCTCATGAATAATTTCCATTAAGCCACAAACTGAATCTTACGCATGCGCATACTAACCGGGGTAACCTCTAAGTATTCATCTTCGCGGATATATTCTAAAGCCTCTTCTAATGAAAATTGAATTTTAGGAGCCAACTTTACCTTATCATCAGAGCCGGAGGCACGCATATTGGTTAGTTTTTTACCTTTAATTACGTTAATAGCTAAATCGTTACCGCGCGTGTTTTCACCAATTACTTGACCTACATAAACCTTTTCGCCGGGTTCGATAAAAAATTTGCCGCGGTCTTGTAAGCGGTCAATAGCAAAAGCTAAAGCCTGCCCGGCTTCTCTGGAAACCAAAGCGCCACTAAACCGCCCTTGAATTTCGCCTTTAACGGGTTCAAAAGCTCTAAAACGATGAGTCATTACCGCTTGCCCGGCAGTAGCCGTTAACATATTAGTTCGCAAACCAATTAAACCCCGCGAAGGAATATCAAACTCTAAATGTTGCATTTGGCGTTTACTTTCCATTACCAACAAATCGCCTTTTCGTTGGGTTACCATTTCAATTACCTTGCCCGAAAATTCATCGGGTACATCCACTACCAATATTTCGTAAGGTTCTTTTTTTACGCCATCTTCTTCTTTAATAATTACTTGCGGATTACCAACTTGCAGCTCATAACCTTCACGGCGCATGGTTTCAATTAAAACGGATAAATGCAAAATGCCCCTTCCGTATACATTAAATTTATCTTCACTGTCCGTTTCTTCAACCCGTAAGGCAAGGTTTTTTTCAGTTTCTTTGAACAGGCGATCTCGAATGTGTCGTGAAGTCACAAACTTACCTTCTTTACCAAAAAATGGAGAGTTGTTAATGGTAAACAACATACTCATGGTGGGTTCATCTACCTTAATTCTTGGCAAGGCTTCGGGCTTTTCAATATCAGTTAAAGAATCGCCAATTTCAAAATCTTCAATACCAACGATGGCACAAATATCGCCACTTCTTACTTTTTGTACTTTCGTTTTGCCCAAACCTTCAAAAACAAACAACTCTTTTATGCGGACTTTCTTTTGCTCATCTTGCTTCATCAGCATATAATCTTTACCGGCTTCCAAATCGCCACGGTAAATTCTACCTATAGCTATTCGCCCAATAAATTTAGAAAAATCTAAGGAAGTAATTTGCATTTGTGGCGTACCTTCTTTATAAGGTGCTTCGGGTACGTGTTTTAAAATGGTATCTAATAAAGGTATGATGTTATCCGTCTTTTCTTTCCAATCGTAACTCATCCACCCAAATTTAGAAGAGCCGAAAATGGTTTGAAAATCTAATTGCTCTTCGGTGGCATCCAATTGAAACATCAAATCAAATACTTTTTCTTGTACTTCATCGGGCGTGCAATTTTCTTTGTCTACTTTATTTACCACTACAATAGGTTTTAAGCCTAACTCTAAGGCTTTGCTCAAAACAAAACGGGTTTGTGGCATAGGTCCTTCAAAGGCATCTACCAAAAGCAAAACACTGTCTGCCATTTTTAAAACCCGCTCTACTTCACCTCCAAAGTCAGCGTGACCAGGGGTATCAATAATATTGATTTTTACATCTTTATAATTAACAGATACGTTTTTTGATAAGATGGTAATACCACGTTCCCGTTCCAGATCATTGTTATCTAAAATTAATTCACCGTGATCGGTTCGCTTGTCTAAAGTTTCACATGCGTGAATAATTTTGTCAACTAATGTAGTTTTGCCGTGATCTACGTGGGCAATAATAGCTATATTTCTAATAGAATTCAATTTGCTCAAAAATTTAAGCCGCGAAGATACGCTATATCTGCATAAAATGAAGTATTGTTAGTAATTGTATTGTTTTTGAGTATTCTTAAAAAACAACATTATCTTTAAATTCGTAGCCAATATCTTTTCGGTAATAAATACCCTCAAAACATAATTGATTAATACTTTGGTAAGAGGTAGATAAAGCTTCTTGTAAAGTACTACCCAAACTAGTTACAGCTAACACTCTGCCACCATTGGTTTTAATTTGTTCATTTTCTTTTATAGTACCTGCTTGAAATACGATGCTGTTGGTCACCTCGTTTAAGCCTTCAATGGTTTTCCCCTTTTCATAAGTTTGTGGATAGCCCTCAGAAGCACAAACTACTGTAACGGCAAAACCTTCATTTGTTTTAATGCGTTGAGCATCTAAAGTTCCATTGCCACAACTAGCTAACAGTTCTAAAAAATCTGATTCTATTCTTGGTAAAACCACTTGGGTTTCAGGGTCGCCAAGCCGGATGTTATATTCTAATACATAGGGTCCGTTTTGAGTACTCATCAAACCAAAATAAATAAAACCCTGATAAGGAATTTCATCTTTTTGAAGTCCTTTAATAGTTGGTTCAATAATATTTTCTACAATCTGAAACATCAGCTTACCGGCAACAACCGGCACGGGAGAAACTGCTCCCATTCCGCCGGTGTTTAGTCCGGTATCGGCTTCACCAATTCTTTTATAATCTTTAGCAATAGGCAAAACTTTATAGGTATTGCCATCGGTTAACACAAAAATAGAAAACTCTAATCCTTGCAAATATTCTTCAATAATTACTTTATTGCCAGCGGTTCCGAATTTTCCATTTAAGATGTTGTTTAATTCAATTTTAGCTTCTGCCTTGCTGTTGACAATTAAAACGCCTTTGCCAGCAGCAAGTCCATCTGCTTTTAATACAATAGGCAAGGTTTGCTCATCAATAAAGGCTTCGCCTTCTTCAATATTTTGGTCGGTTACTTCTTTATATTTGGCTGTAGGTATATCATGTTTTTCCATAAATGTTTTAGAAAAGGATTTGCTGCCTTCTAATTGTGCACCTTGTTTGCCGGGTCCAATAATTTTTAACTCAGCCAAGCGACTATCTTTTTCCAAATAATCTCGAATGCCCTCAACCAAAGGTTGTTCAGGACCGACCACCAATAAATTGACGTGATTTTGTGCTAAAAAATTCGATAATTTTTCAAAATTGTTAGAGGCAATATCCACATTAATACCGCATTGCGCGGTGCCGGGGTTGCCCGGTGCAATATAGAGTTTGCTAAGGAGCGAACTTTTGGAAATAGCATAAGCAAAGGCGTGCTCTCTTCCTCCAGATCCCAATACCATTACATTCATAAAATAAAACTGATCACTTTTAAGGTGATGCAAATAAACAATAAAAAATTATTACAAGCCAATCAGTTTCATATAATAAACCTTAATTACTGCCCCAGCAACATCCGCTGTAATTCATTCAACTTCATTAATGCCCCTTCGGGAGTCTCCAATATTTTCATAACCATTTTTTGATTCTAACTGTTTTAATATTTTGTTTGCTTGGTTGATAATGGCTTTGGGCATTGTAATTTATTTATAGTATTTTTGTTAAGTAATTGGTCTTCAAATACAATAATAATTGAAATAAATCAATGGAAAATGATTCAAAAATACCAATAGCTATTGCAGAAGATAGTCAGCTGTTTTCGAATGCTTTAGTAGCTTTGCTTGAACAGCAAGGGAAAACGGATATTCTATTTACAGCAGAAAATGGAGAGGATTTATTAGAGAAATTAGAAAAAGTTCAACCCAAAATAATTTCAATGGATATAAAAATGCCTGTTATGGATGGCATAGAAGCTACTCGTAAAGTAAAAGAATTATATCCTAATATTTATGTAATTATTTTATCCAATTATCACGATCTCATGACTGTGCAAAATACGCTAAAAGCAGGAGCAGATGGTTATTTACTCAAGGATATTGACACCGAAGAATTGCTGATGGCATATGAAAAAGTATCTACCGGAGAAACCTACTTTTGCGAGAGAGTGAGAAATTTAATTACTGAATTTTCAAAAAATCCAAAAGACAACACAAATAACAAAGTTGCTGGGGAAGTTATTAATTTAATTGCGGAAGGGTGGAGCAATGAGGAAATTGCTGCCGAACTATTCTTATCTAAAAATGCGGTTGAAAAACACTGGAAAAATTTACTAAATAAAATTATTGATGAGAAACATTACATTGCTTTAGATGAGCAACAATTAGCCGCTAAATCATTGCAAATTTTGGAAAATTATGAAAAGGAAAAATTAAATAAAAATGAAAAAGTTGTACATATAAGTTTTAGCAGAAGTGATGAAACTATAGATATACCTATGAGTGTTTTTTTACATCTAAAAACAGCTTTATCTAATTTAGCGAAAGGAAAATCAGCAAATTTGCTACCGACAGATTCCATATTAAGTGCACAACAAGCATCAGAATTATTAAATGTATCACGGTCTTACATTGGAAAGTTATTAGAACAAGGAAAGATTCCGTTTACAAAAATTGGAAACCATAAAAAAATTAAATTGGATGACTTGTTAGCCTTCAAAGCTGAATTTAAAAAAACGATGAGAAAAAATTTGGATATCTTAAGCAAAGAAGCTCAAGATTTAGGTTTAGGTTACGAATGAATTACACCACAGGCTTAATTGTTATTTTAGATGCTTGTGTACTTTATTCTGCACCTCTTCGCGATATTTTATTGAATTTAGCTGAACAGGAACTTTATGTACCTAAATGGTCTCCTAAGATTGAAGAGGAATGGATTGAAAACTTACTTTTGAATAGACCTGATATCCGTAGAGAGAATTTGGAAAAAACAAAACAAGCCATGAACCAGTTTTTTCCTGATGCTATGGTATATACTTTTGAAGATATTATCGATACAATAGAATTACCAGACGAAAATGACCGGCATATTTTAGCGGCAGCAATTAAATGTAAAGCAGATTTGATTGTTACCTTTAATCTTAAAGATTTTCCACAGCACTATTTAAATCAATTTGATATTATAGTTGTACATCCTGATATGTTTTTACTAAACTTATTGGAGTTAGACGAAAAGCGAGTAATCATTGGCTTTGAAAATCAGTTGGCTTCTCTAAGAGATCCTCCAAAAACAAAAACACAATTGAAAGCCATTTTAAAAAAATGCGGTTTAACGAAGTCTGTAGAGTATTTTTAGTTTGGCTAAAGTTTTTATTTGAAAAGGCTCACTGCCCCAGCAACATCCGTTGCAATTCATTCAACTTCATCAAGGCTTCCACCGGAGTTAGGGTATTAATATCCAAATTCTCTAACACTTTTTTACATTCTAATAAAAGCGGATCATCTAATTGGAAAATGCTCAACTGCATATCGTGCTTGGGTAATTCTTTCAAAGTTTCCCCAATGTTTTCTTGTACATTTTTTGATTCTAACTGTTTTAAAATTTTGTTTGCCTGATTGATAATCGCTTTGGGCATACCTGCCATTTCGGCTACATGAATACCGAAACTATGCTTAGTGGCTTCGGGTATAAACTTGCGCAGAAAAACCACTTTATTGCCTAATACTTTGGTTTGAATGCTGTAGTTTTTGATGCGCTCGTAATGATTAGACAACTCCGTTAACTCATGATAGTGGGTGGCAAATAATGTTTTAGGATGGGCAATGTTGTTGTTGTGCAGATATTGCGCCAAACTCCAAGCAATCGAAATGCCATCATAGGTGCTAGTACCTCTGCCAATCTCATCTAACAAAATTAAACTACGTTCAGAAATATTATTGATGATGCTTGCCGTTTCATTCATCTCAACCATAAAGGTCGATTCGCCACTCGAAATATTATCGGATGCCCCAACACGGGTAAACACCCGGTCTAACCAACCGATCTGCGCTTTTTCGGCAGGCACAAAACTACCCATTTGCGCCATTAAACAAATTAAAGCGGTTTGGCGCAGCAATGCCGATTTGCCTGACATGTTGGGTCCGGTAATTAAAATAATCTGTTGATTTTCTGAATCTAACAACACGTCATTAGGAACATATTGTTCACCTAAAGGCAACTGCTGTTCAATTACAGGATGCCGCCCGGCTTTAATATCAATTGCTAAACCATCATTCATTTCCGGTTTTCGGTATTCATGTTTAAACGCAACTTCGGCAAAGCACAATAAGCAATCTAAACGAGCAATAGCCGCTGCATTTTTCTGAATGTCACTAATATAACCAGATAGAAATTCTAATAAGCGGTTAAAAAGATGTTGTTCTAAAACCAAAATTTTATCTTTTGCACCCAGTATTTTTTCTTCATATACTTTTAATTCTTCGGTGATGTAACGCTCGGCATTGGTTAAGGTTTGTTTTCTAATCCACTCTTCAGGTACTTTATCTTTATGTGTATTGGTCACTTCTAAGTAATAGCCAAACACATTATTAAAACCAATTTTTAAAGAAGAGATACCTGTTCGTTCGGCTTCCGTTTGTTGTATGCTAGCTAAATGATCTTTACCCGAAGTGCTAATGTTGCGCAACTCATCTAATTCTGCAGAAACTCCCGTAGCAATCGTATTCCCTTTATTTAATTGCGCAGGCGCATCGGGTAACAGTTGGGTTTCAATTTTTTCAATTAATGGAATTTGAGCGGCTAATTTTTGCGAAAAACTCTGCAGTGGTTTAAAGGAAGCGGTTTGTAATTGTTCTTTTATTTTTACGATGGCTTCTAAGCCTCTTTTTAACTGCAATACTTCTCGTGGGTTGGCTTTCATTAGAGCAATGCGGGTAATTAATCTTTCTAAATCACCAATAGATTTCACTTCTGCGCGAATGTCATCTGCCAATTCCGGGTCTCTTAAAATGCCTTCCACCATATCCAATCGCTCATTAATTTTTGCTTCAGACTTCAAGGGAAGAACAATCCATTTTTTTAACAGACGTGCGCCCATTGGTGATAAAGTAAAGTCTAACACCTCTAACAACGATTTTCCATCGGGATGCATCGGGTACAACAACTCTAAATTTCTGATACTAAAACGATCTAACCAAACATATTGATCTTTAGCAATACGTTGTATTTTGGTAATTTGATTGAGGTTAGAAAATTGATTCTCGCCTAAATAATGTAAGATGGCACCGGCAGCAACAGTCGCAGCTTTTAATTGCTCAATGGCAAATCCCTTTAAAGAGTTAACTTTAAAATGATTAAGTAATTTTTCTAAGCTGTAGTCTTCTCCAAAAATCCAATCATCAATAGTAAAAGTATACCATTTGTTTCCAAAATCTTCTTTAAATTTTTGTTGATAGGGTTTGGCAAAAATGGTTTCTGAGGGTTGAAAACTTTGAAGCAATTTATCAATATAATCTTTATCGCCTTCTGAAACGAGAAACTCTCCGGTGGATACATCTAATAAGGCAATACCCAATTGCTTTTGTGCAAAATGAATAGAGGCGAGATAATTGTTTTGTTTATGATTTAAAATTTTATCGTTAATGGCAACGCCAGGAGTCACTAATTCGGTTACTCCGCGCTTAACCAGTTTTTTTGTTTTTTTAGGGTCTTCTAATTGTTCGCAAATTGCTACCCGAAAACCAGAACGCACCAGCTTAGGCAAATACGTATCTAAGGCATGATATGGAAAACCAGCCAACTCAATATGCGAAGCCGAACCATTGGCTCGTTTGGTTAAGGTAATACCTAAGGCACGTGAAGCTTTAATGGCGTCTTCACCAAAAGTTTCATAAAAATCACCAACTCGAAACAACAGCAATGCCGACGGATGTTTGGTTTTAATTTGGTTATACTGCTGCATTAAAGGCGTTTCTTTTTTCGCCTTTTTAACCGTTTTTGTTTGTGAAGTTTTTGTTGCCAAAATATGATTACTAAAATTCGTGATAAAGATAATTTTTAAAATGTAAATGCTTCAATCAATTTATGAACAGTGATGATGCGTATTTAATGATAAAAGAAGTGGACTATTATGACAAAAACGAAGTAGTAATTGTAATCAACTTAATCTATATTTGCCCTCAATTCGATTAAGAAATGACTTTAAAAGAATTTTTAGATTCGCTTTCAACTAACCCATTTTACTTATTGGTGTATTTTTCATTGATTCCATTAACAGCTTTAATAGCATGGTTTTTGGGCAGGGGAGAAGGCAATACTTCACCTTGGAAGTATTTATATGCCAGCCTAATTTATCTGGTTTGTGTGCCTGGTATTTTTGCGGTAGCTTTAAATATGTATGCTTTTTTGTTTGAACGGCGTGGTATTATGAATATGGATATTTATACCCAGCTAATTCCAGTGTTATCTATGATATTAACTATCTTTTTAGTCACCAAAAATGCGGATTTGAGTAATATACCCGGTTTTGGCAGATTAACCGGTCTGTTATTGATGTTGCTGGCTACTTTTGGTATTATGTGGTTTATTGACCGAACACGGCTTTTTGCGATAACTTTTATTCCAGTCCAATATATTGCTATTATATTCATAGCTCTATTTTTAATAATTAAATTTGGATGGAGTAAGATGTTTACAAGATAAAGGGTTTTTTGGCGATTCTCTTTATTTGTGCTTTTAACTTGATATATCTAATCAATATTAGTAATTTTGCGAAAAATAGTTTTTATGGGTAAAGGAGACAGACGTTCAAAAAGAGGCAAAATTGCAAAAGGTACTTTTGGAAAATACCGAAGTGCAAAACCTAACAAAGTAACCGTTTTAAAGGTAAAAGAAACCGAAGCAGAGACAGTAACCGAAACAGAAGCGAAAGTATAGCGGTTTTCAAGTTATTTTTTTACAGAAAATATACTTTTCATTTAATTGAAGAAAGTATTGTACTATTTTAGTATATTTCAAAAAATTTGAATTATTGACACTTTCTTCAAGCGGTAAAATTTTAACTGATTTAAGCGATAAAGATAAAGAAGCGGCTATTAATAACAATAAGCCAATCTTCACCAATTATTTTGACTTAAATTTCGTTAGCAAATTAGTAGATAAGGTCATCTTACCGGTTGATCAAGCTTATTTCAGATCGCGTTATATAGGTTTTGAACATATAGAACAAAGAGATAAAGAGGAGGCACCAACTATATTTTACAGCAATCATAGCGGAATGGCATTCCCTTGGGATGGCATGTTAATGTGTTCGCGTTCTTTTCAGCTTAATCAATATAACCTTTCAAAATTTTTGCGTCCATTAATTGCACCGGTATTGTCGTCGTTAAAAATTTTGAACCCTTTTTTAATTAAAGATTTATGGAAAAGAGTAGGGGCTATTGATGCGAATTATATGAATTTTGAAACGATGATGCATCAAAAAAATACACACTTAATGGTTTATCCGGAAGGCATTAAAGGTATTGGAAAGGGCTTCAACAAACGCTATCAGGTGCAGCCCTTTGCTACTAGTTTTATTCGTTTGGCTTGTCAGTATAAAGCAGCTGTTTGCCCAATTTTTACGGTAAATGCAGAGTATATTAATCCCTATACGTATATCTATCGATTAACCAACCGGGTTGCTCAAAAAACGGGTTTGCCTTTTTTACCTGTTGGTTTTATGTTGCCTTTTCTATTGTTTTTTCCTTGGTTGTTCTATTATTCTTGGCCAGCACGTATTACCTATATCAAAGGTAAACTTTTTAAACCTTGGGAGTTGATTAACAAAGCACCGGGCGACATTACTGAAAAAGACATTGTAGAAATTGTTAGTATTGTACAAAAAAAATACCAACAACAGTTAACCGAGCAAGTAGAGCATTATGGCAAAAAAGCTATAGAATGGAAACATTATTTTAAAAATCTATTTAAAAGAAAAAAACTATTTCCATTAACTACGCCATTTGGCTGGCCTCTTTTATATGCGGAGTTTGAACGCCGGTTTCAATTAGACCAAACCGGTAATTTTGATATGGAATTTGGCTGGAAAGCCTTTTTTAAATATTTGATCAAAAATCCGTTTTTCATCTGGTTTTATATACCAATTATCGGTTGGTTGCCTATTGCGTTAAGAGGTTTTAAAAGAACTAAGTAAGTGCGAATATTTGAAGCTGCTTAAAACCTTAAAAAGATTTTATTTCTACATCAATTGTTACTCACCAATCCTTTAATAATTAAGTATTGACCAATAGCATAGCTAGCAATTATTACCGGATAAGCTAAGCTAAATGGATATAAGAATTTATTGATGGCAATAGTAGAATCTGACAAAACGAAGAGCAATGCGCCAAGGAGTGTTAGCCAAAAACTATTAGTTTTTACATTTTTAAAACGAAGTATGGCAAAAATAAGCATACCACAAATAACGATGGCATAAACTGTAACGGGTATTAGCAAATCATTTAAATTAGGATATAAAAAATATAAAAATAGAATTCCGTAGATAAAAATTAAAAGGATAAACCATGGCTTTTCTTTTAACAGATGGTAATTTTTTATGGATGACCTAAAAGCAATAATATAGGCAATATGGGCAATTAAAAAACTGAGTAAACCGGCTATAAAAAACAGCTCATGGTTTTGTTGAAACATTAATAATAAATCACCAAACCAAGAAAATAAAAGTGCTGCCAAAACTGCTTTGTTGCCTTTAATTGGTTTAAAGCTTATAAAATACGAGGCTAAAAAGGGCATTAAAAGTGGTTTACCTATTATGTTTAAACAATTCAAATCAGTAAATATTCCACTAATAATAACCAAGCCTAAACTAAGCACAAACAGGCTTAAAGAAACCGTTCGAAGTTTCAAATTTTCAATCATCATCATATTAATATGAACTAAAAATAATTATTTTTTAAGGATTCCCATCTAAAACCGTACAACAATAGATTTCAATAGGTTTCTACTTGGAAGAATTTATTCTAAAGTTAAACCACAAATAGAAGGGTATATGTTTGATTAATTGATAAGTAACTTAAGTATCGGCAGTAGTATTCATTTCATAACAACTTGAATATAAATTATTTATGGAAATTGAAGTACTCCATGAGGTTAAGTAAACTTAATTCAACATATAAAGCATAAAATCATCCAAGTGAACCTGTTCACTTGTTGTAGTAAAGTGGCTTTGCTTTTGTTAACACAATGGAACAGGTTCTATTGGAACAGCAATTATTTTACTACCGAAACTTAAGTAAGTAAGCTTAAATGAAGCAGGTACTATAACTTTTTAAATTATAGTACCTTTATAAATATGACAGTAAGTCTTGTTTCGTTTCTCTAAGTACAATTTCAATTAGCACTACTTTGAATGTATTAGAGCTAGAAACGTTCTGTAAATATTGGGGATTTATTATACTTTCTTATGCTGAATTTTGAACTTTTTTACTAAAGCACGAGCTGTGTTGACAACTTAGACGACTCAAAAACATATTCATAGACGGGCGATGAACACATTTTTTGAAGAACTGTAAGCGCATAAAAGCCTTGGTTGAAAAGTATAAAATTTAACCTATTCAAATACAAATAATCATTTTGATTTTTGAGTTGTTGCTGCTTCTTTTTTTGGAGCTTCTTTTTTAGTTGATTTGGTTTTTTGTTCTAAATTTTTCAGTAAATCATCGTATTGCTCTGCTCCCTTTTGCTGGCTCTCTTGTACTTTTTTTTCTGAACCCGAAGAACACCCTGCCATTACCAATGTGATAAGGCTTAACATAATTGCAAATTTTTTCATCTTATTAATTTAAATTTAACACAAGAATAACTATTATTTTTAACTCAAAATGTCGTTACTTAGCTTTCATTAATAATTTTGTTAGATAATTAATAATATAAAGATAAAAAAATATTTAAAAATGAAAATTTTAATTAGTAAAAGCCTTGCTATATTAGTTACCCTGTTTTTATTTACGAATCCGGTTTTAGCAAACCCACATTGCGAAGTACCTTGTGGTATTTATGAAGATTCGTTACGGATTAGCTTAATTAAAGAGCATATTACAACTATTGAAAAAGCCATGAATCAGGTGAATGAATTGTCTAAAGATCCTACAGCCCACATCAATCAATTGGTTAGGTGGGTGAACAACAAAGAAAAACATGCTGAGGAAATTCAACAAATCGTTAGTCAATACTTTTTACATCAACGGGTAAAAGTTACGGATAAAACGGATATGGCTGCTTATCAAAAGTATATAACTCAATTAAGCAGTTTGCATGAAATTTTGGTATATGCGATGAAGAGTAAGCAAACCACCGAGTTAGATCATATAGCAAGTATGCGTAAAGCAGTTCAAAATTTTGAACATGCTTATTTTAAACATGATCATAAACACGATCACAACCATAAACACTAAGTTTCATTTCCAACAAATTACGGTAGTATATAAAGTTTGATTATCAATTGAATATATGGAATTGAGTAATATTTAAACGTGTTATTGAAGCCGGGCGAGGCTAGAAAACTAGCCCCGATTGCAGCGGTTATACCATTTGTGGCGGAGGCATTGCAGCGTTTGCCAAATGGTATTTGAGCGGAAAGCGGGCTGCCCCTTTGAAAGTAGTTGATGATTTCGCTTCAAAAAAAATCTCTTTATTTTATTTTCAGATTAACAAAAAAAGAAGGCGATTAATTGTACACAGTTTATTGAGCAGGTATTTGAAGGTAAAGCCAATGCTTGCATTATAAGTGCTTTCCAATATTTTATCTAAAACGAACTAATTAACGTAACTTTGCCGTTGTACCTATTTAGAAGTAGCGACGATAAGACGATAAATTTTATGGCAGAAGAAAAAAAAGTTAAAAACAAAAATCAATTGAATATTGAACTACCGGAAGATATTGCTGATGGCGTCTATTCAAATTTGGCAATTATTACACATTCTAATTCGGAGTTTATAATAGATTATGTGAAGATTATGCCGGGTTTGCCAAAGGCAAAGGTGAAGTCGCGTATAGTGATAACACCGCAGCATGCCAAACGCTTGTTACGGTCGTTAGGCGATAACATCAAAAAATTTGAAAAACAACACGGAACCATACAAGAAAGTGATGGTATACAAGGTATACCAATGAATTTTGGTGGACCAACTGCTCAGGCGTAATTTTTTTATACAAACTTAAACCACTATAGTTAGTTAATGGAATTTGTAAATCCATTGTTTTTATGGGCGTTGCTGGCATTAGCCATTCCCATCATCATTCATCTTTTTAATTTTAGAAGATTTAAAACAGTTTATTTTACCAACGTGCAATTTTTGCGGGAGGTAAAAGAAGAAACCGCTTCACGTTCGCGATTAAAGCATTGGTTAGTCTTATTATCGCGTTTGCTGGCATTGGCTTTTTTAGTATTTGCATTTGCTCAACCCTTTTTGCCTAAGCAAGACCATGATGTGGTGACGGGTAAAAAAGGCATCAGCGTTTTTGTAGATAATTCGTTTAGCATGAAAGCACAAAGCCAAGACGTATCGTTGTTTGAAAAAGCAAGGCAAAAGGCAAGAGAAGTTGCCGAGGCTTTTGGACCGGAAGATAAGTTTCAACTTATTACGCACGATATGGAAGGCAAGCATCAGCGGATGTTATCGAAAGATGCTTTTTTAACCGAGTTAGAACAATTAGAGGTAAGTGCCAATGTGAACAGTTTGTCTAATGTGCTTTCCCGGCAAAAACAAGTATTAGAAAAATTTGAAGCGGCACAAAAAAATATTTTTGTGATCTCTGATTTTCAAAAGTCGATAGTTGACTTTGAAACGGATACCATGTACAATTACTATTTTGTGCCTTTACAATCGGTTAATCAACAAAATGTGTTTGTTGATTCGCTTTGGTTTGAAGCACCGGTTCAACTGATTAATCAAACCAATAAGTTGTTGGTTAGAATAAACAACACCGGCGATGCAGCCATTGAAAATACACGGATTGAGTTGAGTGTAAATAATGAGGTAAAAGCTATTAACAATGTATCGTTACCGGCTAAAACTACTAAAATTGATACCATAAGTTTTAGAATTGGTACTACGGGTTGGCATAAATCGAAAGTAACTATTGCCGATTATCCCATCAATTTTGATGATAGTTATTTCTTTACCTTTTTCATACCAGAAAAAATAAAAGTACTGAGTATTAATGAAGGTAAGAAAAGTAATTATGTAAGTGCTTTGTTTAGTAATCAAAATCAAATTACCTTAGATAATCAATCTGCTGGAAAAGTAGAATATGCCAGCATACCCACTTATCAGTTGGTGATTTTGAATGGTGTCAAAAGCATGGCTTCTGGCTTGATTTACGAGTTGCAACAGTATTTGGTTGATGGTGGTAGTGTGTTGATTTTCCCTAATGGTAAAATGGATGCTTCTTCTTATAAAGAGCTAACCAAAGCCTTAAATATTAACAACTACGAAGAACTGAATTATAACGAACGCACGGTTAATTATATCAATACCAAGCAAGAAATTTTTAGTGATGTGTTTGAACGGATTCCACGAAATATTGATTTGCCGAAAGCGATTAAAAGTTTTGATATGACGCGCTTTTCATCGACCAATGAGGAAGTGTTGTTACGCTTTAATGATCAAAAATCGTTTTTGAGTAAGTACAATTATAAATCTGGAAAAGTTTATATGGCTGCTACACCCCTAAATGCCGATTATGGTAATGTTGGCTCACACGCTATTTTTGTGCCCATGTTGTTGAAAATGGTTTTGGTAGGTGCTCAGAATAATTCATTAGCCTTTACCGTTGGAGGGAATAATAATATTGAAGTTGCCAATACCAAAAAAAATCAGGATGCGGTATACAAGTTAAAAGGAGAAACCAAAGAATTTATACCCGGACAAAAAGCCTATGGCTCTAAAATTAATTTAGCGATTAACAACCAAATGCAAGATGCCGGAATTTATGAATTAGTGACGGATACGGAAGATCAACTTTCTTTCTTTGGTTTTAATTTTAATCGTAAAGAATCAATTTTAGATCATTTTTCCTTATCCGAATTGAAGGCACAATTTTTCGGTGATCAAGTCTTTTTCATTGAAAATTTTAAAGATGATATTACCCAAATGGTTGGCGAAATTGATAAAGGCATTGTACTTTGGAAGTTGTGCGTTATTTTAGCACTTACCTTTTTGGCTATTGAGATATTGTTGCTGCGCTTGTTGCCGGGGTAGGGGGGAGTGAACTTTTACTTAATATATTTTGTTTTGAGTCATGATATATTTACTTTTAATTCAATATTCCCAATATGCAAGACAATTTTACAGTTTCACAAACAGAAAAGGTACTTATTTAAATTATTCTACTAAAGGGGGTGAGGGAAGCGGCTTTGGTTTAGCCATTTGCAAAAGAATTGTTGAAGAAAATCATAACGGATATATTAAAATTCATTCTAATTTTGGGAAAGAGATCACTTTTTCAGTATTTTTACCTAACGTTTAAAAACACTAAACTGGAATAAGGCAGTTGGCTGGTGTCTAGATCTAAACTACGAAGAACCGTAGGGATGGTAATTTTTACGATCCCTAGGGAAAATGAAATTGAATTCACAAAGAATATCCTTACTTTTGCTTGATGGATATTAAAGAAGCATTGACTATTTTTTTTCAAGAAGATGTGAAAGATGGTGATCATACTTCATTGGCAACTATACCGGCTGAGGCAGAACGACAAGCCCGGTTAATTGTAAAAGAGGATGGAGTGATTGCCGGAGTTGAGTTGGCTAAACATGTTTTTCATTTTGTAGATGAAGGTTTAACAATGGAACGCTATTTAGAAGACGGAACCAATGTTCAATATGGCGATATTGCGTTTACCGTTAAAGGTAGAGCTCAAAGCCTTTTAAAAGCTGAACGCATTGTGCTAAATTTAATGCAACGTATGAGTGGAATTGCCACTTTAAGTCGTCAATATGCAGATGAAGTAAAAGATTTGTCAACCAAAATTTTAGATACCCGTAAAACCACACCCGGTATTCGTTATTTTGAAAAATGGGCAGTTAGAATTGGAGGATGCCATAATCATAGAATGGGTTTGTATGATATGATTATGATAAAAGACAATCATCACGATTACGCAGGCGGTATTGTAAAAGCCATTAACCGGACTTATGATTATCTTAAAGAAAAGAACTTATCATTAAAGGTGGAGATTGAAGTACGCAATGTAGAAGAATTAAAAATTGTAGTAGATGATGACAGAGTTGATAGAATTATGTTGGATAATTTTAGTCCTGAAGCCATAAAGGAAGCCCTTGAACTAATACCAGCTACTTTTGAAACAGAAGCCTCCGGTGGCATTAACTTAAAAACAGTAAGAGCTTATGCTGAAACTGGCATCCAATATGTTTCAGTAGGTGCGTTAACACATTCGGTAAAAAGTTTAGATATGAGTTTAAAAGCTTATTGAACGAGTTAGAAACAAATTTAAATTTACTGTTCAACCGAAAACATCTTATTCACAAAAGCAGTCAATAGCATATCACGTTGAGCAGGTTCTAACGTATTGAGTATATTATTTACAAGCACAAAATTATCGGGAATGCCTTGTTCGTTTTTGCTTAAAATTTGTTCTAAATTATCCAACACCTCTGGTGTAAAATTGGTTAACATATCCTCGATCATAGCTGGATTAAAAGTAGCTTGTACAGAACGGTCTGTCTCTTTTTTTAATGCTTCTACCGTAACTTTCAAATCTTCCATTAATGCAGGTATATGCGGTGCATTGAAATGAGAAATAGACAGATGGATACCGGCATCTGATATAGTTGATTTTAGCTGTGTTTGAATATACCAACCTTTCGCTTTCATGCGTTCAGCTAATTCAAATACGTTTACACTTGCAGAGTTAGAGGCAAAAGACAACATACTAATTTCAGGTTGCCCTAACAGGTAGAGTTCAGGAATCTCTGTGAGTGCCGCTATCACTACATCTCGCGCATCCATACAATCTTTAACTGCCTGCTTATAAGTTTCAACTCCTAAAAATTTAAAAAGACTCCATGCTGCTGCCATAGGTCCACCCGTTTTACTTGATAATACGGTAGGATTAAGAATGGTATACCCGGGCCAGGCAGAACAACTAAAAAACTGATATTGCCTCAACGCTTTATTACGATAGATAATAGTAGAACAACCCTTAGGCACATAACCATATTTGTGCAAATCGCAAGATATTGAAGTTACACCGGCTATGCTAAAATCAAATAAAGGCATGGAGTAACCGAGCATTTTTGCAAAAGGGATGAACATGCCTCCCACGCAAGCATCTACATGGCAGAGTAGGTTATTGGTTTTCGCTATTGCCGCAATGGCTTCAATATCATCAATTACGGCATTGGTATATGATGGTGCCGAGCATGCCAATAAAATAGTCTGATCGGTGATATCAGCCTCCATCGCTTTAACATCCGCTTTAAAAGTTGTTTTGTTAACCGGGGTTGTCTTAACCTTCACATTCAAATAATGCCCTGCCTTATAGAAACAAGGATGTGCCGTTTCAGGAATAATAATTTCCGGTTCTGTAATTTTTGGATATAATTGGCGTGCTCTATCTCTGGCAGTTTTTACAGCCAACATAACACTTTCGGTACCACCACTAATGCAGTTACCAACAGCAGCAGAACCTCCATTTAGTAAATCTGCTACCATTGCAATTACCTGTCTTTCCAATTGCAACAAACTCGGAAACTGACTTGGATCTAAACCATTTTCAGTTAAATACAAAGTGTAGGCTTCATGGGCAAGCTCCTGAGCTGCTGGAATAGTTTGGTAAACATAAGCCATCACCTTACCTGTTTTCCATGGAAGGTCATCTTTTTTTAGCTCTTTTAAGGCTTTGTAAATATCCTCTTTACTTTCTGTATTGGTAGGGAATTTCCAATTATTCATCTTTAATTATTTTGATTAAACAATTTCCTCAAACCTAAAGTTTGTATATACTTCTAAACTCTGTTTGTGATGGAAATTGAACGACGGCAAATTACTAAAATAATATAGAACATTGATAGATTAGCATTGAAGGCTATCTAATACCAATTTGACAGTAAAAAGTGACACAAAAAATTTGGAATTAATTTGGTGAGCTTCAAACGCAGGCATAGCCAGCGGCTACGGCGAGTATTTTTAACGAAGAGATCGCCAATATTAAACCGAAATTTGTGTTGCATTTTATGGTCAATTGGGTATAGCACAAGTGAAAACCCAATGGACTATTTCTAAAAGTTTATCCAAAACCATAATATAGTTTACACTTTTGGACAAGTTTATCAAGGTAGTTGATACTTTCCTGTTTTCGAGTGCTCTTAGCTCATCCTCGTTTGCAACGAGGATGTTCGAGAAGTGCGTTTGTAACGCACAAAAAATAGTCAACTAACGAAGGAGCGAACTGACCGATCTAGCCCCGATTGCAGCGGTT
>CALHDG010000018.1 GCA_938023075.1 uncultured Chitinophagales bacterium | reverse complement strand
TATTATGATGTATTGAAGCATCTCGGCGATATTTCCACTTTAGGTGAAACCGATTTTTTCGATTGGGGTCAAGACCATCAATACAAACAAGAAATTGGCGTAGGCGAATGTGCAGGCGTTATTTTAGATGTGGTCGGCAGTATTTTAAGTGGTGCGAATGAAAAAATAGCTTCCGCTAAGAAGCACTTTGATATTGGCGAATGGGCAGAAAGTATTTATTACAGTTATACCAGTTTGGTAATTGCCGCCAAAGCGCTGTTGTTAAGTGAAGATGTTAAGTGCAACACACAAGCGGGCATAGTCGATGATTTTCAAGAACACTTTATTGCTTCTGGTAAAATTGATTTGGGTACTTCCTTTCCACAATATATTTTCCAAATTAATGCTCACGAGCCTTCGGAAGAATTTGCAACGAGCTATTTGAAAGATGCCCAGAATTTCATTGATATTTTATTAACCTACAACAATCATAAAGGCAACGGCGCTACTACAAAGGAAGTGGTGGAGAGTTATTATAAAGCTTAGTGAGAGGGCGAGAAGCGAGAAGACAGAAGCCAGAGCCGAGAAGACAGAAGCCAGATTTGAGAGACGAGATACCGAACAAAAGAGTCTGACCTCTCGCATCTGTCATCTGACTTCTGACATCTCGCATCTAAAAGAACAAATATGAAAAGAAAAAAAGTAAGTATAGTAGGTGCCGGTCCGGGAGCGGTTGATTTAATAACGGTTAGAGGATTGCGAGCCATACAATCGGCAGATGCTATTTTGTATGATGCCTTAGTAAACAAGGAGTTGTTAAAAGAAGCCCAACCCGATTGCGAGTTAATTTTTGTAGGGAAACGAAGTGGCAAACACAGTTTTAAGCAAGATGAAATTAATCGTTTGTTGGTTGAAAATGCCTTTCATTATGACCATGTAGTTCGCTTAAAAGGAGGCGACCCATTTATATTTGGTAGAGGACATGAGGAGTTGGAATATGTAGAATCCTTTAATATAGAGGTAGAGGTAATTCCGGGTTTATCCAGTTCAACGGCTTTAACGGCTTTGAGTGGCATCCCTTTAACCAAACGTAACATCAACGAAAGTTTTTGGGTGTTAACCGGTACTATCGAAAACCAACAATTGAGTAAAGATATTGCTATTGCCGCTCAGTCGTCCGCTACCTTGGTGATATTAATGGGCATCAAAAAATTGCCTTTAATAAGAGCTATTTTATTAGAAAATGGAAAAGTGGATTTGCCGATTGCCATCATTTCAAAAGGTTCAACGGCTCAGCAAAGAGTAATTTATTCTACCGTAAAAGATATTGTAGACAAAGCCCAACAAGAGCAAGTAGAAAGACCGGGTATTATAGTTGCCGGACCAACGGTTGCTTTGGCTTCACCCGATTATTTAATTGAAAAAGCAGCAGCAGTATGGAAAGCGTAGACCAATCTATTAATATGTTGTATCCGGTTTTCTTTAAGTTAGATAAATTAAAGATGCTGATAGTAGGTGCCGGTGAAGTGGGTTATGAAAAACTCTCTTTTATTATGAAAAGCAGTCCCAACGCCAACATTACTATAGTGGCAACTTGGGTTGGGGAGGAGGTGCAAACTTTGGCAAATCAACATCCAACCCAAATAAAAATTAACATTAAGCCAGTTGAAATTTTTGATGTTGCCGGTCACGATTTGATTGTTGCGGCTACTAATTTTAAAGAGGTCAATTTGGAGGTTCATCGTTATGCCAAAGCCTTAGATAAGTTGATTAATGTTGCCGATACACCGGACTTGTGTGATTTTTATTTAGGTTCTATAGTAACGCGCGGCGATTTAAAAGTAGCCATTTCCACTAATGGAAAATCGCCCACTTTTGCTAAACGTTTTAGACAAGTGTTGGAAGAAATTTTGCCGAACGACACCAATGATTTGTTGCAAAATTTATTTTATATTCGGAATAGATTGAAATTAAATTTTGAACAGAAAGTAAAAAAATTAAATGATTTAACCCAAACCTTAGTTGAAAAAGAATATGAGGATTATGAAATATGAAAAATTAACTGTTCTTGGTTTTGAGAAGGCAGAAAAAGAACGTCATTCTGGAATTTTGTGGAGCGTAGCGGAACAAAATGTCCAGAATCTCCCTCTATTTTCAATTAAAGTAAAATTGAAAAATAATTATAAAAAACATTGTTTATTATGGTTGTAAAAGACAACACACAGAAAGCAATTTTAAGAAAAGCAAAGGAACTGAATCCCTTGTTTGCACCATTATATTTTGAAGAGCGCATCCGAAAAATATATGAATACTACTCGCATGAAGAGGTTATTTTTACCACATCATATGGTACGAAATCTATTTTTCTAATTCATCTGATTCATAAAATCAATCCACTTCAAAAAATACATTTTATCAATACCACTTACCATTTTCCAGAAACCATTGCTTACATGGAGACATTAAAAGCCACCTACAATTTAGAAGTAGTTGAAGTGCTACCCGAAGGTAAAGAACACAAACTAACCACCGAAGAACAATGGTGGAAAGAGCATCCTAAAATGTGTTGTACCATAAATAAAATTGCGCCACTTACGCCTCATCTACTCAATTATAAAGTTTGGATAAGCGGTATTTTAAATGATGAAACGAAATTCCGTTCGCATAAACGCATCTTCGAACGGCAAGGCGATATTTTAAAATTTCATCCGATTATTGATGTAAGTCCAGACGATATTGAGTTGTATATGCATTTGCACAGCTTGCCGCAACATCCTTTAAAAGAAAAAGGCTACGGTTCGGTAGGTTGTCATCATTGCACAGTAAAAGGTGAAGGACGAACGGGCAGATGGAAAGACAAAAAGAACCATACCGAGTGTGGTTTGCACGTTAATTATTATTATAAGAAGTAGGGGAACAAGCTGTTGTTATCTTTTGTGTCCACTATGCTACTTTGAATTCCGCTTCATTCATTTGAACGCTGAACTTAACGTTTGCCTTTAAGGCGTTGAACACTTTTAAAATTGTTTCGATGGTTACGTTCTTAGCACTACGTTCCAATTTTGAAATTTGAGATTTTTGAACCCCAATTAATTCCCCAAGTTGCTCTTGGGTCAATTTCCTCTCTTTTCTAACCGATTTAATCATTTCTCCAAGAACCTCCATTCGTAAGTCGAACTCGTACTTGTCTCGTTCCTTTGTTCCGATTTTTCCAATGTCTTTGTCCTTCATTTCGTCAAGAGTCATCATTTTCATCTTTTTCTTTTTTGTTTCCATAACCTTGCTTTTATTGTTCAAAATACGCTGCCCTAATCTGTTTTGCTTTTTCAATTTCCGCTTTTGGAACTTTGTCCGTTTTTTTGACCATTCCATGTGTAGAAATCACTAATGTTTCTGTTTCACCTCTCTTGTCCCAAAATGCAAAAAGTCTATATTGAAGCCCATCATATTTAGTTCTGAATTCCCAAATATCATCCGTCAGTTTTTTGAACAGTTTAGGGTCAAGTCAAATTTAGCTTTGTCCAAATTATAGTAAATTTTTGCTTTGGCTTTCTTATCCACCATTGCCATAAAATCAATTGCCTGTTCAAGAAAAATAACTTCAAATCTCTTTTCCACCTTATTTAAATATCCCTATAGACAAAGGTAACTAAAATAGTTGAATTATATGGAAACTTTTGATGTTGATAAGCAAAAAAGGTACGTATAAACAGGTTTTGTCAAAATAGTTGATACTTTAGGTGATTTCATAAATTAAAAAGGTTTTCAAGGAGTAAATAATATAAAGAAAAAACCATATTCATCGTATAATCTTCGGAATGGTAAATATAGCTCCTCATTGATTTTATTTTCTTTAAATTTCAAAGTATAAATTTATTTGGACAGCTGAAAAGTTTGTAATTTTAAATTGGTAACTTTATCAGAATTTAAAATATAAACTATATGAAACGACATTTAATCAAGCAATGCGCGAGGCTGATGGTGATAACGATCTGCTTGACTTCTCTTTACACCAACAACACAATAGCACAACTCAACTGGCAACGAACCAACCCTGGCGGTGGCGGTGCTTGCTCTATGATTACCGAAACGGCTAACGGAACATTGCTATTGGGTTCCGATTTAAGTGGTGTATATAAATCTACAGACAATGGACAAAGTTGGACAGTTTTGGGTGCAACACAAGGCTTAACCCCAACGCATATTACATGTTTAGCCCCACACTATACTGATGGTAATACCTTTTACATTGGTACCGATAGAGGCATTTTTAAAAGTACCAACGGCGGCAACAGTGTCTATCAAACCAATACAGAAATAGTGCAAGGTGTTGGCTATATTGAATGTTTAGAAATGTCGAGCAACAATGCGAACATTGGCTTTGCCGCTACCCACGAATGGTGGGAAGAAAAACTAACCTTCTTACGAACTTGGGACGGTGGCGAAAATTGGTTTATCATAGAACCTAATGGCTTACCCTGGAATGCCAGCATCGTAAAAATGATGTCGAGCAGAAATAACTCGGAAATCATATTTGCCTTAACCGGAAAAGCAAGATACCGGTGCAGCGAACCCTGGTTATACAAATCTACCGATGGCGGGTATAACTGGACGCGCCTGGCAATTGGCATTAGCCCTGTTTTAGATTTTGATTTACATCCTTACGAAGTGAATACGCTCTACGCCAGTTCATTTACAGGGGCTGATTGTTCCCAACCAGTTTGGTCGTATTTTGGGTCGGACCCCAACGCCGGAGCCGTTTACAAAAGCACCAATGGCGGTTTTAATTTCTCTCAAATTGGTGATGCGACTGGTTTTATCCGGGTAGGTTTTAATCCTGATGAAATTTCGGTAGTTAACTTTTTATTTTCGGGTGACCCAAGCGCAGGCACATGGAAAACTTATGACGGTGGCAGCAACTGGACGAAGACCGGCAACTTAAGTGATTGGACAAAAGGCTGGCCCGTCCTAAACTATGCCTATACCTCCAGCTTTTATGGTTTGGCAAAAACGGTAAGCCGAAGTATGTTCGACCAAAATAAAATAAACGCCGCTTTTGGTGGGTATGCCTGGATTTCAAACGATGGCGGTGATACTTTTACAAATGTAGCCACCAATGAAGTTTCACCGGGTAAACATTTGTCAACTGGTATGGATAATATAAATGGTAATAGTATAGATGTAAGTGATATTAATCCGAATGTTATTTATGTAGGCTATTATGACTTGGGTTTTTGGTATTCCAAAAATCATGGCAATTCATGGACTTTCAGTATTCCTAATCATGAAGATTTTCCCAATCACGTTTGGTGGGGCAACGGCGGTTCCAATGCCAATTTTGTATTAAATGACCCTGCCCGTGAAAATGTAGTTTGGTCTACTTTCGGAACAGATAATTCATCTACCCAAGGTGCTATTTTTAAAAGCACGGAATATGGTGAAAACTGGCAATGGAGCAACAATGGTTTGCAAGCTTTAGGGCTAAACACTCACGGCATGTCCATAGATGTAAACAGCCCGGTAAATAATAGAATTTTGTTTGTAACGCAAAATGGCAATGTTTACCGGTCAGCCGACGACGGCAATAATTGGACTATGGTTTTAAACAATGGCGGCTTAAAATTTACTGCCGTAGATCGTTGGGATAGTCAAATAGTGTATGCCGGTGGTGAAAACGGATTTTGGCGTTCTACCAACGGCGGTAGTACTTGGGCAGAAGTGGGCTTGCCGGAAATGCGCTACCAGCAACAAAACCAAGGCTCTACTATGCGCGATGATATTGTACCTACCAACAGCAGCCCCGGCTTAGAAGCATGGGAAGGCGTTTTTGAAATTAAAGTTGACCTCAACGAAGCCTACACCGTTTATGTAACCGCTTATGGCAAAGGCAAAGGCTTTTATAAAAGTACCGATGCAGGCATTACCTGGACCAAATTATACACCAACGATTATATGCGCGGCATTGCGATTGACCCCAACCGTTCGAGCCGGCTTTTTATTTCCTCTTCAAAATCGTACCATTCTGGCGGCTACGAAGCCGATGCCGAAGGCATCTTATATTCAGAAAATGGTGGACTCGACTGGCAAGCTGTCAACAATGGAATGAGCTGGACTTTTGGTGGAAGAATGGAAATTGAAAACAGCAGCACGCCACACATATGGGCTTGGGTACCCGGAACAGGTGTACAATACGCAGCCATTGAGCCAAGTATAACTTTGGCTGCACCCAACATTATACTTAAGCCCAACCAAATTGAAATGTCATCAACCGAGTTTACCGACAACCTGATTATAGGCGGCGACTTTAGCAACTATACCATAAAAGTATTAGATACCAATGGGCAGATTGTAGAAGATTATACCAACCCAAGCAATCCATTAATAATTGATACGAATACATTTGGCGAAGGCTTGCATTTCATTTCCATTAAACATACTCAACACGCATTTTTGTATGTGGTTAAATTTTTACGTTAGTGAAAGACAAGCATCATAATATTAACCGTTTAGCAAAACGGATCATTTTATAAATTGTAATATCATTTGGAATACACAACTGTTAACTCCTCAAAAATTGAACAAATTGGTTTCGATAAAATCCGTCAACAAATGGAAGTGCATCTGAAAAATGGTCATGTTTATCTACACAAACATGTGCCAGCTAAATTTTATATGGAATGTTTAGCAGCCCCTTCTATTGGGCGGTATTATTTTGATAATATTAAGGCTGTTTTCCCTTATGAAATATTGCAATAATTAGAAATTAAAACAATCGCTCAATGCGCTGTTTTTGAATGGCTTGCCATGCCATAAGGCAAACAAATTTGGAGGACTGATCTAATGTTGCAAATTTTTGATTGCTTGTTAAACCTTTCTGGTAACGATAAAAAATTTGCTGGGCAATAACACAAAGCTTAAACAAACCGAAGGCATAATAAAACACCATATGATCAATTGTACGACCACTTTTTTGAGCATACTGTTCAACTATATCGTTGCGGCTGGGGTTGCCCGGTAAAATAGTTGGTGAAGGTAAGCCATTGGCCACCATGGGTCCGTCGCTTTCCATCGTCCAATAAGCAATGGAGGAGCCGAGGTCCATTAAGGGGTCGCCGAGGGTACACATTTCCCAATCTAACACGGCGGCTACTTGTTGCCAACTATCATCTTTAAAAATAATATTATCGTATTTAAAATCATTATGAATTAAACAATGATCGTATTCGGTTGGTTGATTGTCGTTTAACCAAGCCATCACCTTAGTGACTTCATCGTATTGCGAGGTAGCCGCCTTTTCGTATTGCTTGCACCAGTTGCTTACTTGCCGCTCAACATAACCCTTAGGTTTACCTAAATCGCTTAAGCCAATGGTTTTATAGTTTACCTGATGCAATTCAACAAAAGTGTTCAACCAGCTATTGGCAATTGTTGCAAAACTTTCAGGAGAAACTGAGCGTGCCTTAGCCTCTTTTAAGTTTAAAATGATCCCTTCTATTTTCTCCATCAAATAGAAAGGTTTACCAATTATGCTTTCATTGTCGCAATAGGTATATACTTTGGGTATTTTGTTAAATGCCGGCTGTAAAGCGGATAATACTTTATACTCCCGGCTCATATCGTGCCCTCTTTTTATGGCACCGGCTGGTGGGCATCTTAATACGAATGACTTTGCTTCGGTTTGTAACCAATAAGTTAAATTTGAATAGCCATTGGTAAATTGTGTGATTTGAATCTCGCTGGAAGCATGATTGGTTAATTGCTGTTGGTGCAAAAAAACTTGCAATTTTTCAATGGATAATTCTTCTCCTTTGCTAACCGGTTTTGTCATTGTTTTAACTATTAATTGATTTATGATCGATCAGTCCGTTACTGAAGCCGGGCGAGCTTATTAAACTAGCCCCGATGGCAGTGGTTATGTTGCTTGCAGCGAGGGCATGAAGCCGGGCGCAACATTTGAACGGACAGCGGGCTGCCCCTTTCCCGATACCCGAATTGTTTCGCTTCTAAAAATCATGCTTATCCGTAAAATTTGAATCAACAATTCATCGCACCACACACGCTTATTACTTGTCCACTAATATAGGCTGAATTATCCGAAGCTAAAAAAGCGACTACATTGGCAACATCATCGGCAGTGCCAAAGCGTTTTAAGGGTATGCTGTTGATGTAGCTTTCTGTTACTTTTTCATCCAATTCGCTGGTCATTTCTGTTTCGATAAAGCCGGGCGCAATGGCGTTGCAGCGTATGTTGCGCGAACCCATTTCTTGCGCCAACGATTTGGTAAACCCGATAATGCCCGCTTTTGAGGCGGCATAGTTTGCTTGCCCGGCATTGCCTCGCATGCCTACAATAGAACTCATATTAATAATAGAACCGCTGCGTTGTTTCATCATGGGTTTTATCACGTTTTTGCTTAGGTTAAATATCGATTTTAAGTTGGTGGTCATAACATCATCCCACTGTTGCTCACTCATGCGTAATAATAAATTATCGTGGGTAACACCGGCATTATTCACTAATACATCAATTTTACCCATATCATTTAAAACGTTGTTTATCAGGTTTTCAGCTTCCATATAGCTACTTGCATCGGATTTGTACGCCTTAACAAAAACTTCATAATTATTTAACGTAGCTATTAGTGCCTCCGATTTATTAGCGGATGATAAATACGTAAAGGCAACATTAGCACCCAATTCAGCCATTTTTTTCACAATGCCTGCCCCAATGCCTCTTGAGCCACCGGTTACTAAAACTACCTTGTTTTCCAAATTGTGCATAAGTGTCTGATTTTATATCTATTTAATATTATACATTTGTGTTATGATGTTTGATGACCATTTAAATCAAGATAATAATGGTAACATCTTAACCAGCGAAGAATTATTGTCGAAATTTAGTGAAGAAAAAGAACAAATTAAGTTTTATCTTAAAAAGATTACAAAATCAGATGAAACGGAAATTGAATCTTTGGCTTCTATAGCTGTTAAAGATGCTATCAAAGAGCAGCCAACTTATAGCGATGAAGACAGCGCTCAAGTATGGCTTTACAAAATTGCTACCAATGTAGCAATTGATCACATTAGAAAAAGTAGAAAGTAGGTTACTTTCTTCAATACACTAATTGATACACTAAATTGCACCAGCCATAGTTTCACCAATTATGGCTGGTGATTCTACAACTTTTATACCGCAGCTTGCCATAATTTCCATTTTGGCTTCTGCAGTATCGTCTTTTCCACCAATTATGGCTCCGGCATGTCCCATTGTTCTGCCTTTTGGTGCAGTTTTTCCTGCAATAAATCCAACTACAGGTTTAGTTCCAAATTCCTTTACATAATGCGCGGCTTCCGCTTCCATTTGTCCACCAATTTCTCCTATCATTACAATACCGTCGGTATCGGGGTCTTCCATCAACAATTGAACGGCATCTTTAGTAGTAGTGCCAATTACGGGGTCGCCACCAATGCCAATACAAGTGCTTTGCCCCATGCCTGCTTTGGTTACTTGGTCAACCGCTTCGTAGGTTAGCGTACCTGAGCGGCTTACAATACCAATTCTACCTGGTGTATGAATAAAGCCTGGCATAATACCCACTTTGGCTTCGCCCGGTGTAATGATGCCCGGACAATTCGGACCAACCAAGCGGCAATCTTTGTCTTTTATAAAGGCTTTGGCTTTCACCATATCTTGCACCGGTATGCCTTCTGTTATCGCAATAATTACTTCAATGCCAGCATCGGCAGCTTCCATAATGGCATCTGCTGCAAAGCGAGGTGGCACAAAAATAATGGATACATTAGCACCTTCTTGTTTTACCGCATCTGCAACCGAGTTAAACACGGGTCTATCTAAATGTTGTTGCCCGCCTTTACCGGGTGTAACACCGCCTACTACGGTTGTTCCATACTCAATCATTTGCGAAGCATGAAACGTACCTTCACTTCCGGTAATGCCCTGCACTACAATTTTAGAATCTTTATTAACTAAAACACTCATTTTTTATAACAATCTATTTATGTATGTTAAAGGCTGCTAAGGTAAATATTTATTAGAAAGATACCACGCAAATGCCGCTCTATGTTTTTTTTGAAAAGTTTTTGAAAAGAAAGGGCTTACTCGTACAACCGATAGTCCCGCTATCCGTTCAAATGCCGTGCTTGGCTTCAAGGCATCGCTTCAAACGGCATAACCACTACTATCGGGTTTAGGTTGCTAGCTTCGGTTGCTCGTGTAAAGTTTATTGCGGCTTACTTTTTTCCTTCTTTTTAAACAGTCTATTTATATTTACCTGAACCGATAATTCGCCGAAATAATCATTTAACGTATAGGTTAAATAATCTTGACCGATAATATAATTTTGATGGTTATGATAAAGCAGTGTAAATACATCGAAAGAAGCGGAGAATTGAAGCTGAAAACCATAGGTGTAATGCTTATTGTCTTGTTCAAATATACTAATCAAACTATCGATGTCTTCATCAGGCAAACCGCGCACCCTTATTCTTCTAAAATTTAAAATACCAAACAGCCCAGAAAGGCTCGCGCCAAAAACATGCCCTTTATAATGAAGCCCGGCTTCTGCATACCATTTATTGAAATTGATTGTGGAGGTTGAACTATAATCATTACTGGGAGACGGTAAGCTTGAGTTGAAGTCATCTATTTTACCAATGATCTTAAATTTATACCTTTCCCATAGCCAACATATACATCTAACAGTATATGACGTGGTTTATTTTTAGCATACTTAATTTTCTTAGCATTCTTAATTGCAATTGGATAAAACAAGCCTACCGCTGTTTGCGCAAAATGGTCGTCGGTATAATCGGTATAATTGAAACGATTGTAAGCAAAAAAGTATGGATTACCTGTAAAATTATGATAGCCCATTTGAATTGCCAAATAGTCATTAAACGCAAAACCTGCTTGTGCGGTTAAATTACTATAATAGCCTTCATCCAAAAATCCACCTAAAGAGAGTATGCAATCATTTTGATAACTTAAGCCTATTATGTGATGTGAACCTATACTGGTTAAACCGCGAGCGTTGCACTTACATTTCAAACAGATAAAAACGAGCATTAATAGCAGGCATTTTGTATGTATTTTTAGATCCATATTATCACTTCTTAATTCTGTAAATATATAAAATTTAATTTTTAATGATTTAGAAATAATTCGATAAAAATGGTTACTCCTTAACACTGCTTTTCTTCTATGCAAATAATTGAGGAATGTTGATTTGAATTGAAACTTGTCCATAAAGGTTTAAAGTTTGAACTAAATTAAAGTTGCGGGGTAATTGATGGAGGATAAAATCTTTTTTATAATGATAGAGTAATTTAAATTTTATGCCTCCAAGCCAAGTTTGAAAATGAATACCTAAGGTATAATAGCTTGCATCATCTAACAGCAAATATACTAGCACCAAATTGACCATAAAATGTTAGACAAATTTAGGTTTAATGTTGGGAGTTACTGAATCAAGTTCAGCATCTACTTTTTGTTAAAAATACTCGTCAAAGATTAGGCTATGTGCGAGGTTTTAGTTTATCCCTCAAATGGTTGATGTAACATTTGGTAATTTGCTATAATTTGATTGAGATGATATTCCTGATGAAAGATATAATCCCAAATGAGGTAGGCTAAGTTGCTTGCCTCCCCTACTGGCAAAAGTTGCATACACATGGTATGAAAATGATGTTGGGTGGTTTTTTTGAGTAGTAAATCATCTGATAATTTAGGCAACATAAAACACAGGTTAAGATTGGTTTCCCGCCATAAATGAATAACCTCTGCTGTGGTCCGGTTTTGGTAATTATTTATATTCACCCAAGCATCTTGATCATAACCTTCAAAAATTAAATGATCTTGTGTTGTGGCTTTAATAAAACGCCGGTGATTATTGTAAGCAGAATCAATTAAATGTCCTAATATTTCCCGTTTCGACCATTTGTTTTCAGCCGGCTTTTTACTCATTTGTTCTTCGGGAATGGCTTGTATTTCATTAGTCGCTTTATGAACTATGGTACTCAAGGTATTTCGATATTGTATGGCTTTCATTGTTTGAAATTTAAATTTGTAAGACCAACTATTAAACCTATTCTGGTTAAGCAATTAATTAGCATTAAGGGCATGCTTCTGCAATTTCAATGGAAAAATTCGTATCTGATTCTACCGCAAACCAATTATACAAATTAACGGCTTCTTTGGCAGTATAGGTTGTATTAATTTTAATAGTGGCATTAGAATAAATAACCTTTTTGGCTTTTACAACTGCACTTTGAGGAGAGGATATATTTATACTAATGTCATCTTCACAATTATTTATTTTTTCTGGTTCTTTTAAAAAGGCGATACCTGTAAATTCTCTTTCGGGTTTATTTTCGCTGAGGTATTGCACAAAATCATACGCTCCTTCGCTGCCAATTATGTTAAATAAACTGCTGGGTTCTTTTGTATTATCTAAACGTAAAGTTGTTGAATACAATTGATTAGAATTATTGCTACCTATGGCAAACATTTCGGTTAATGAAAGATCTAAGAGTACACTTTCTAAACGTCCATCTAATTTGTTAATAATACATAAAGCGATATTGCCAAAACTTCTTTGCAGACAATACAATTCAGTTGTTAACTCGTCGTATAAAATTGCAGTTGTTTCTGTTAAAGGTGGGGGTGGAAAAATAGTAGCTCGAATTGACGATTCGATCAGTGTATAGTCAACAATGTTAAAATTTTCGTCTTGTAGTTGTTGTTTTATTATTTTACCGGTAATTGGATCAATTTTAACCAGCAGGTCATCAAGTACCCCATCTCTTCTATGAGTGGCGTATAACACTTTTTCAAAGGGTTCAAAAGTTAAACCGTATATACGGTTTATAGTAATATTACCTGATAAGCCGGTTCCGTTACCAATGCTTCCGATTTCCGTAAACCTTGCAGTTACCGGATCAATAGAACCTAATACTCCTCCATCTACTGCATATATAATGAAATGCTCATCATCAATTGCAATTGAATAAATTCCGGTTGTACCTAAAGAACCTATCTTTTTCCATTCTTCACTATCTTCTTCAAATTGGTATAGCGCATCAGTTTTACCAGCTTCTTTCCCTATGCTAAAAGTAGCTAAACCATTGTTAAGGCTTGAGCGGCAATTTGCTTCTATCACCAAAAATTGTAGACTCACAAAAACCAAAAGATGCAAAAAAGAAGTAAACCAAGCATTGTTGCTATTCAACCAATTTTCATAATTCATCATGCAAGTAGACTTTGTTTTGAATTAATATTTATACGGAAACAAAGCGGATAAGGTTAAAGATATATTAATAATAATTTCCTGTTAGAAGTATCAAGAAATTAAAAGTTAGTTGTAAGATATTTTTAACTATACGTGTTTTAGTTGAGTGTTGGGCTTTTTACTTTTGGATTTTGTGCTTAGTTGTCAGTCAAGTTAATACTGTCGGTTACTTTGGTAAGGCTATGCGTGATAACCTCCGCCTCGTACTCGTTCAAATTTTACTCAAATTTATCCGACACCATCAACTTGACAGACTACTTAGGCGATTCAAAAAATCGCTTCATAGTGGTGCTGAGAAAATATTTTTTGAAGAAGTATACTTGCAAAAGCCTTAGTCGAAAAGTTTAAAAACCAGCCTAATCAAGTATAATACTATTCACAAGTATTTTCAATAAGCGCAGAAAAAATTGTATTAGCACTTACTTCAAAATAAGAACTTAGATTGATTACATCAACAGCTTTATATTCTGTTTGGGAAGTAACATTTGCATTTGAGTTAATAACTTGCGATGCACTGATTAGGGACATTTGAGGAGTATAATCAGTTACATTAATTTCGATATCGCAGTTAATAATTTGCTGTACTTTTTTAGCACAATCAATACAATTGTAATTTATTGCAAAATCTTCATTGATAATCCCTTCAAAGTCGGTAGATGAGTTTACTATATCTATCGTAAATAAACTACTTTTATCATTTAAGGATTCATTTGGTAACGAAGTAGCTTTTAAATTTCCAGTTCCATCGAAACCAATTCCACTGATTTCTTTGTAAATTAAATTAGTTTTAGTTTCAACATTACCGTTTATCAAACTTATATTGGCAATTATTCGAGCATTGCCATCTTCATACATAACGTACAGCAAATTGTTTTCACTATCAAAGGCAATGTCTGCTATGTTTATAATATAGTTTGTATTTGGAGATCCGAAAAAGACACCTTCTATTTTCGCATAATCTACCATCAACCCATCATTGTCTGTAAAAGCATTAGTAAATACTTCTCCACTTTGCGGATCCACTTTAAATAAGATGGCGTTATTCAGTCCATTTCTATGCACGCCGTAAATAATTTGACTATTTTCATCAAATGTAATAGCAGAAACATCATTTATTAAAATTGGACCAAAAGCCCCATTTAAAGAACCCAATTCTTTAATTGCTGTAAATTTTGCGGTACTTGGATTAATTGTTCCGAAAATGCCTTTATCGATAGTGTATATTATAGAATTTTGATAATCTACAGCAATCGATTCGATGTGATAAGTGTCTGTACTGCCTAAATTTTTCCAAATTTTATTCGTTGAATTATACTCAAGTAATTGATCGCTAACGCCTGCTTGTTTGGCTATGCTATAACAAGGCAAATTTTGTTGACCAAATAAGGGTTGCAATAATAAAAAATGAAAGATTAGAAGTAGGTAAAAAATAATATAGTTTGAGGATAGAAAATTGGGGGAAAAGATAAAAAAGTTAGTTCTGGTTCTCATTTTGTTGTTATTTATTTGATAAAACTTATGTATATATTCACACGCAAATAACAAATTTATAGTAATTTATAGCTTAATTATAGTCAAGTGGTTAAGGGGGCCTATCTGTTAAAGGTGGACACTGCAAATGTAGAATATTTTTTAAATATTGGCAATATTCTATAATTATAAGTTGATATTATTTTATTGTTAAGATTGGTTCTTGAATCTTAAAATCTTAGCAAGAAAACAAAAAATGCTACAGCCGCATAGTACTTAGAAATGAGAAAAATTAAATTTACATTCTTACTTTGGAATGCTACAAAAATGAATTTACCATCTGGACTGATTCTTTTTCTCCTTGACTTCGTTGAAAAGCCTCGGCTTAGCTTAGGCTAAGCCTACGTTTTTCGCCTCTCCAAGAAAAAAAATAATCTACCTCAAATTGGTAAATTTATTTTCTCCTCATTCCCTTGCAATTTTATGATATACTTTTTTGAAAAGCCTCGCCTTAGCCCCACTAAGACTGTGTTTTTCGCCTTGTCTATCAAAAAATTGCTTCTCCCTAAATGGTAAATTTATTTTCTCATCATACCTTAAATGTGCTGTGCTTTTTTTACATCAAATTATTTGATTGGCTAAATGAGTTGACTAACAATTATGACGGCAAATAACAACAGTAGTTACAAATAATTCGAAAATAAAAATTTAAAACAAGCCTATTTTTTCAATTTTTACCTCTTGCTTATCATTTTTGTAAATGAGCATATACATGCCGGTTTTCCAATTAGAAAAATTAATGCTTTGTGTTTTGGCATTTTTTAAACCAGCTTGATAATAGAATTTACCACTTATATCTGCAATAAGAAAGTCAATTGAACTATTGCTGTTATTGCGTAAATTTAAATATGGCTTTTGAATATTATAAGTTATCACAAGATTATCCTTTTCAATAATAAGGTCAGCTGTGTTTAACAATAATTCATCTAAACCCAACAACCAAAAATTTTGATTACTGTGTTTTTCACTTGCTGTTTTACATTGGATATTATTAGAATCGGTATTGCCAGCAGCAATAATTTGACGATCATCAAAAATTTGGAGTGCTACAATTTCATCTTGATCGTTACCACCAATTACTTTACTCCACAATAGGGTTCCATTAGTTTGGTCAACTTTTGCTATCCAACTACTAATAAAGTCAACATTTTCGTGTTGAGTTGTTATATCCCCATCATTAGAAAAAGAAGTACCGGCAAGCAGCATATCGCCATTTGGAAAAATTTCAATGGTTTTAGGAAAATCAGGTTCTACACCTCCATAACTTTTTTCCCAAATAATATCCCAATGTTGGTTAATAAGGCATAACCAAAAATCACCAAAGCCTATGGACTGACTTATATCTCCATTAGTGGATAAAGATTCAGTTAATATAGCAATTTGTTGATTGGGTAAAACAGCCACATCTACCGCTACGTCGTTGGCTGTGCCACCAAAGTTTTTTTCTTGTATAAGGCTTCCATCATCGGTATTTATTTGAAGCAGCCATGCATCTCTGCCGCCTATTGGTTGGCTTACATCTCCATCAAATGAGGCGGTAAAACCAGTGAGGATAAGCGTATTTTCATTGTATAAACTAAGGGCATTGCCTTCTTCATCTTTGCTTCCACCGTAGGTTTTACTCCAAACGGTGGTTCCATCGCTTGTCCATCGTTCAACCGTCAATAATTTTTTAGTAGTATCACTATATTGTATATAACCTGTGGTAATTAAGTCTCCATTGTTAAGTTGTAGCATGTCTTTTATTTCGCTTAAGTGTTCATTTTTATACATCCACTCAACCGTGTTGGTATTATGCATTGCCAGCCAGGCTTTTTTTTCGTTTGGCTTGTTTAATTGAAAGTGATATCCGCCAACAAATAGGTTTTCATTTTGATGTACTAGCGTTTTTGCAATTAATTCTGTTGAATCGACAATTACCAATTCATCTATTATTTCGCCCTTATTGTTTATTTTTAATAACCAGGCATTTTTGCTGTTTTCTGCCCCAGTTTTATGGGCTGAGGTTTGGTAGCCGCTAACCCAAATACTTTGGTCATTTTTATGGTAGCTTATATCGGTAGCTCTTTCGTCTAAAGCCGGTTCGCCTAACTGCAGTTGCCAGCTCACACAACTTTGGGCATAACTAAGGCAAACCGAAAGTGCGAGCAACAGGCTTACTAAACTAGCCCTGATAGGAGCGGTTATGCCTTTTGCAGCGGTGGCTATGCAGCGGTGGCAAGGCATTTGAGTGGATAGCAGGACTATCTTTTGTACGGCTTCTATTGTTTCGCTTCTAAAAAAAATTTTATAATAATTGATTTGTTTCATTATTCTTAATAAAATAAGGTTGTATTTTTGAGCTAAAGTTATAAAAGTGTATTCAGCAAAAGATTCGGATAAATATAGCAAATTAAGTGCTCAATTAATAAAGGAAGATGTTGCCAAGGTGAAAGATAAGAAAGTAGCAAGAGCTTGGATACAACAATTGCAGCAAGTTTTGAATTATCACGATTGGCGGTATTATGTGTTAAACAACGCCATTATTGATGATTTTAAATACGATGGGCTCTACAAAAAATTAGTGGTACTGGAAGAGGCTTTTCCGGCACTGCGCACTGCAGATTCGCCAACACAACGGGTTGCCAGAGGCTTGACTGACGACTTTAACAACGTAGACCATTTGATACCCATGCTATCTTTAGATAACTCGTACAATGCCGAAGATTTAAAAGATTTTGAACAACGCTTGCAAAAGTTGACCGAACAAACGGAGCTTAAATATTGCGTAGAACCGAAGTTTGATGGTGGAAGCATTGCTCTAATTTATGAAAATGATATGTTGGTAAGAGCAGCTACAAGAGGCAACGGTATTTCGGGCGACGAAATTACAAATAATGCCAAGGTTATTCGCTCTATTCCTTTACGAGCCGAGTTTTCGAAGTATGGTATTTATAAAGTTGAATTGCGCGGAGAGGTGGTGATTGAAAAAAGTATTTTTAAACAACTGAATGTTGACCGAAGTAAAGAAAACGAAACCTTAATTAAAGCCGGTAAAAAACCTTTGGAGTTGTATAAAAATGCACGCAACACGGCTAGTGGAGGTTTGCGGGCTAAAAACAGTGAAATTACTGCCAAGCGAAAAATGGATGCCTTTATTTTTCAAGTTGGGGTGGCTTTTAACAAAGATGGAAAAGATATGATGGCAAGAGAATTAAAATCGCATTATGCTAATATTGAGATGTTGGCTGATTTAGGTTTTAAAGTGCCGCAGGAAGAAAAGTTGTTAAGTGCTTCTATAGAAGAAGTGGCTAAATTTTGCCAAACTTGGGAAGATAAAAGAGATGACTATCATTTTGAAATTGATGGGATGGTGGTAAAGTTAGATGATATTAATTTGCAGGAAGAAGTGGGTGCGACGGCTCATCATCCCCGTTGGGCAATTGCCTATAAATTTAAAGCCAAGCAAGGCAAAGCCAAGTTGTATTATGTAGATTATCAAATAGGAAGAACCGGTGCGGTTACACCTGTTGCTAAAATTTGCGCTATTGAATATTATGATCAAATTAAAGATAAAGCCTATACTGATATTGATAAAGATACGGTTTTGGGTTTGTCTTTAGCAGGTGTTGAAGTAAAAAATATTTCATTACATAATGAAGAGTTTATTGCCGAAAAAGATATTCGAGTAGGTGATTCGGTTTTAGTGGAACGGGCTGGTGATGTAATTCCCTACATTGTTGGCTCAGTTGCCGAAGAGCGAACAGGTGCAGAAAAAACCATTGAGTTTCCACGAACGTGTTTATGCGATCATCAATCTGCTTTAGAAAAGCCGGAAGGCGAAAGTGTGTGGCGTTGTGTTTATGCTGCTTGTCCGTTTCAGTTGGAAGAAAGCATTATCCATTTTGTATCGAAAGGCGCGATGGATATTGACGGCTTGGGCAAAGATATTGTGAAAAAATTTATGGCAGAAGGTTTGATTCAATCCATACCCGATTTATATCAATTAGATTATGATGCCATATTACAATTAGAGGGTTGGAAAGAAAAATCGGTCAATAATCTTAAAAAAGGAATTGAACAAAGTAAGCAACAACCCTTGTGGCGTTTGTTGGTAGGTTTAGGCATTCGATTTATAGGTGGAACCACTGCAAAATTATTAGAAAAACAAGTTACACATATATTTGATTTTAAAGGTTTTACAGAAGAACAGTTGTTAGCAATACCAGATATAGGACCTAAAGTAGCCCAATCTGTACAAGCCTATTTTAGTGACGAAAAAAACTTAAAAAATATTAAATTATTAGAGGACTTAGGTTTAAATGTTAGCTTGCAGGCTAATATGAAAAACACTACCAATTTGTTTGAAGAAAAAACCTTCTTATTCACAGGCACACTCACTACCCTTAAACGCGACGAAGCAAAACAGTTGGTAGAAGAAAATGGTGGTAAAAATTTAGGCAGTGTTAGCAAAAATTTAAATTATTTGGTTATTGGCGAAAATGCCGGATCGAAACTAAAAAAAGCTCAAGCAATAAGCAATATTACCATAATTAGTGAACAAGATTTTTTAGAATTACTTCAATAGTAGTGATGTATATTATTGAAACATTAAAAGAGTATAGTTATGGAAAAATGGAAAAAATTGCCTTTTACAGGTAAAAAAGGCGAGTGGTACGAAGTTTCTAATTTTGGAGCCATGCGCAAGTGGCATCCGGGCGAAAAAAATCCGCAAAACTTAAAAGGATCTAACATTAGTGGTTACCGAGTTTTTAATACCAAGTTAACCAATGGAAGAGGAACCTCTTTATACATACATAAAATTGTAGCTCAACAGTTTGTTAAACAACGTTCGCACGACCGTAGTTATGTAATACACAAAGACTACAACAAGCAAAACAATGCTGCCTCTAATTTAAAATGGGTTGATAAAGCAGGTTTAGACAGACATCATAAAAAGAATCCGAATATACAACATGTAGATAAAAAGAGCCTAGCAGAAAACAAATTAACTGCTACAGATGTTAGAAGAATTAAGCTGATGCTTAAAATGCGTGCCAACCGTAAAACAACGATTGCTAAAGAGTTTGGCATAACGGCATCGCAACTCAACAATATTGAAAAGGGTGTAAACTGGTCGCATATTAAAGTCTAAGTTTTGTTTGGTTTTGTATCAAATTTTTAACTTGTCAACAGCCTTGTTATTCGATAAAACCGGGCTGTTTTAGTTTTTACTTCTTCAGTTTTCAAGGTTAGAAATTTTCTTTAACCAATCCCATTCGGCAGTTTCCGGCGTTGCTAAAATTTGTTGATGAATGCTTGTTAATTTTACTTTATCTAAAGTAGGTTTCCAATATAATTTATTAATGGCTTGGGTAAATTTCACTAAATTTAAATAACTGAGGTAGTATTTGGTCAGCTCTTCTTTTCTTCTTTTTAAGAAGGCTTTGAAACTATCAATATAAGCATCCAACTTGTCTTCAAAGATAAAATCTTGAGTAGTGCGACTTAGCTGAAAATAGGTTTTTAAAATTAAAGCACGGGCAGCCAATTCTAATAGTACTTCTTTAAAATGAACAGATGATAATACGGATAACACTTTTTCATACTGCTGCTGATGAAAATATACATTGGCTAGACTAAAAGCATGAATATCCTCCGAAATTTTAGATTTGAAATTACTTAGAAATTGAAGTGCCCAATTGAGGTCGTCAGCAACCAATGCTAACTTAATAATATTTCGGCAGTCGGCATCCGGTATTTTTCCATCCTCTAAAATTAAGTCTTCTTCAATTTCTATTTTGTATAAGTCTAATGCTTCTTTTACATATTCATTTTTTCCACTTCTTACCTTTTTAATACAAAAGTTACGCGCCAACACAAATATATTTTGCAATTCTTCTACAGAAAAATTTTGCGTATTTGCCGCTAATAAAGTTTTCAGCTGATGAAAATTATGCTCATTATCTAAGCTCAATAAAGTATAAACGCCGTGATAATAAATCTGTATAGATGGCATGTTAACGTAAGATGAATGCGCAGCTTCTTCCAATACGGCATTCATCATTCTAATGGTATATGGAAATGAGCGAAAGTTTTGATAATTCAATACTTTACAATAATACTTCAATTTAGTACAGATGTAGTAAGCATCAAATTGATGATGCAGTTCTTGCAAATTAGGTTCTTGATTTCTTTTACCTTCTGCTTCAATTAATTGATGCAGTTGCAATTGATGTTGAAATACTTGGTTATGATAAGTTTCGGTGTCCATTTGCGTTTGTTGTAAGGCTTTGGCAGCTTTGTCCAAAAAAATATCCCGGTAATTGGGAAAGCCTTGTTGATGATAAGTTAAAGCCAAGGTGCGATAGGCTTCTGTTGCTTCCGTAGGTTTGCTGACTAACCAAAATTGTTCAATTAATTTAACTAAGGCTTTCATCAATTCCACTATTCGGCTTTCAACATAAGTTTCGTCAGGAAATAATTGAGCATAAATCACTTCTTTTTTCAACTTTTTGCTTTTCCATTGTGGGGATGCTTTTTTAAGTAAAGCCAATAATTCAATCAATTTTGGCCGGCGATTATGATATGCTGAGTGCACAAAGCGCTCCAAAGC
>CALHDG010000017.1 GCA_938023075.1 uncultured Chitinophagales bacterium | reverse complement strand
GAAAAAGCCTATCGGGCAGAAATAGAGTATACGCCATTTAAAGGAGCAACTGCTCAGCGACACGGCATAAAACAAAAAGATTTATCAACCTACCGTTTAGTAGTGACCAAACAAGCCAGAAAAGATAGACAGATAGACATTTTTACTGGCGATGCCTATTTATATAGTATGATCATAACCAATGACAGAGAGATGACGATGGATGAAGTGGTTATGTTCTATAATCAGCGCGGTAAAACAGAACGAGAGTTTGATGCCTTAAAAAATGATTTTGGTTGGAACGGGCTGGCTTTTTCAAAGTTAGCGCAGAATACGGTGTTTTTAACCTTTACCGCTATCTGCAAAAACCTGTATCAATATATTATTGGAAGTTACTCAAAGAAGTTTAAGCATCTTAAGTCCACTTTTCGGTTAAAGAAATTTATCTTTCGATTTATCACTATACCGACTAAGTGGATAAAACAATCTCGGCAAAAGAAACTAAAGATCTATGCCGAGCTTCCTTTCAGGGCTTAGCTTGCTCAAAGCGAATTAAAATATAGATCAGCCCGATGAAATTTACCTCCCCAACCGTAAAGCTATGCCTAATGGTAGCCAAAAGAGGGTGAAAAACGCTATTGTAGGGAAATTTGGTCGCTTGCTCAGCTAAAAAAGCTATTGATTTGGGCTGCTTAACCCCACTTAGTCAATAAATGAATATGATAAATTTATACTTGTGGCAGTTGGTATATACATGCGGATATAAGGTAGCAACGGTTATGTTGCCTGCAGCAAAGCCCTGAAGCCAAGCGCAACATTTGAGTGGATAGCGGGTAGCCCCTTTCCAAAGTGCTTTAACCTTTCGCTTCTAATTATTATGTATACGAATAATAAGTTTAAGAAAACGGCTTTATAATTTTTAGTTGCCTACGTTGCTGTCCATTATTTATTGAAATAATACATATTTAACATAAATTTACATTTGTTTTTGCTCTATAAAGTCAGCGCTCCTTTTAGTACAATTTGAGCATTGCCTTTTATGGTTAATTGATGGTCGCTAATTAATTCAACTTGCATAAAGCCGGTTCTTTTTGAACATTGAAAGGCATTCATCTTCTTTTTGCCCAAACGAGCATTCCAATAGGTTGTTAAAAAAGTATGCGTAGCTCCGGTAACCGGGTCTTCGTTGGTGCCGCTCCATGGCCAAAAATACCTTGACTCAAAATCATAACCGCTTTGTTTGGAAGCCGCCGTTACCAAAACACCATTAATTGACGTATGCGATTGTAGCAATTGCACAAAGTTGGGATTTAGTTCCTTTAAAATTTGACTATCTTCTATTTCGAGTAACAAGATATTGGTCTCTTTGTTGTAGACACTATTATTAATTTTTTCAATACCTAAAGCCTTCAGTAATTCGGTTGGTGCCTCCTGAGGGATGGTTTCATAAGCAGGAAAAGTCATAACAATAGCCTCTGTGTCTCTTTGAATAATTAATGCTAATTTTTCTATGTTGACAAAATGAATTTCTGTTAGCTGCGTATGTTTTTCAAATAGCACTTTAGAAGAAGCTAAGGTCGCATGTCCACATAAAAGAATTTCCATTTTAGGCGAAAAATAGCGAATGGCATATTGATTGAATTGATCCATTTGCTGAATAAAGGCAGTTTCTGACAAACCCAATTCATTGGCTATATTTAGCATTTGCTGATCAGATAAATTATGTTGCTCCGTTAAAATACAAACACCTGCCGGATTTCCTTTAAAAGGTTCATTGGTAAAAGCATCTACTATATATGTTTCTATGTTCATTATGTTTTTATTTGATGTAATGATACTAAAATAGTCAATCATTTCTTGTTCTTATACCAAATTGACCATAAAATGTAACACAAATTTCGTTTTATTGTTGGCGATATTTTCGTTAAAAATACTCGCCGTAGCCGCTGGCTATGCCTGCGTTTGAATCTCACCAAAATAAATTCAAAATTTTAGTGCCACTTTTTATAATCAAATTGTTCTTATACAAGTTATTTTTGGATGCCTATCAATGTAATTTTTTTCACGATGTGATTTAATTATCGACCGAATTTTCATCCCTACAGGATTAATTTGCGTAATCTAATGACTTTAGGCAAATTTACTTTACTAAACGCTGATGCATATCCAACAGCGTGCTATCTTTTGGTACATATTGTAAGCCTTCTGTAGCCAATTGTTTGGCAATTTCATATTGCTGGTTGGTGGCATAATAATAAACAGCCGCTGCAAAACCAGAAGCAATGGGTTGCTGCCGGTAAAGAGCTTCATCTGCCGGTTGAAAGGCTTGGCGAAAAGCCGTTAGATAACTTAAGCCTTGTTCCATCTCATTTATTTTAAAATAGCCATACACGTTTTTCATTAAATAGTAGGCTTTGTAGGCTTTTAAATCCCGGTCGTTTTGAACAAAGGGAAAAATAGATTCGTATTTGTACAAAGTATCTAAACCGTGTTGCGGATTGTATATTCGTCTAAATTTTTGGGTTAAACAATTTTTAATATAATTTTGTTGTTGGGTATCGCCGGGTTCATAGGCATAGTATAAATAATCTAACGATTGATCGTATTGCTGCTCTAAATAATATGTTTGCGCAACCAACAAATTAATGGTCCGGTTAATGCTTTGGGCAAGTTTTTCTTCATCTAATTCACTTTTTAAACAAAGGCTGTATTGTTTGATTAAGCTATCACTTTTTTCAAAAGACATTAAGGCTTGTGCTCTTTCACCTGCCATGGCGGCTACCTTTTGTAGTATATTTTCCATATCCCAATTATAGTGTTTGTACTTTAGCAGATATTGGCAATAGGTTATTACATCATACTCGTTTTCTTTATCTAACAAAACCGATTGTATATATAATTTTAGCCATTGCATCATATAAGGAGCTTCATACAAATACACCGCTTTTTCCAATTCATACATCGCAATATCCCATTCATCTTTTTCAACATGTTTTACAAAATGATGATAATAAGGTATGGCAGCTAATTGTATAATGTTTATGATGGTATCTATTTGAAAGTGTGCATCTCCAAAATGTTCATCCTTCGCTTCTTCATCACTAATTAATTTTTGTTGTAGTAAAAATTGCTTGTAGCTTTCGGTTTTGCGATATACAAAACCGGTCGCTTCACTTTGTTCTGCTGTGCAATCAAACACTACTTCGGTTTCGTTGGGGTAAGCAACAAGATATACATGTTGTGAGTTCGTTTTTATTTGATAGGGAATATTTAAGTAGGTCATCGCTAAGGCATACAATGCGGTGCCGGTTACGCTGTTAAACTGCTGCGCCGTAAACATTTCAACGAACAAGCTGTTTTCCGCATAGCTCAACAAATAGTTTTCTTGCATTGCCTTGTACAATTTACTGGCTTTTTCGTAGGGCTGCGGAATTTGGTTGGTATTCAGTTCATCTAAAAAACGATAAAAATCTTGACGGTATTCATCTAAAGGATATTGCTCTGCCCCGTGTAAACCAATTAAAGCATATAAGTCAAACAGTTGATTTTGCTGAAGTAGCTGATGTTCTTGTGTAGTAAAAAGTGTATTAGCTGTAAAATTGCTTTGTGCCCAAGTGGTAAGCGTAATTCCAACTAACACCAATACTATAATGAACCGTATTTTTGATTTTATCAACATTGTGGTTTAAATTTTAGGAGTGGTTTTGTTAGGAATGATTCAAAAATAAACTAATCCAACTAAATGTAGCTCTGTAGGAGCTAAATCTCGGTAGTTTCAATCAAATTTAACAAAAAAAGCGCTGTAAGAGCGAAACCTCATCTTAATGTATGATTTTTATTGTGCCTATTATGGGTTGTATTCATTTGTAAGCTTAATAAATCCATTATAGTTATCTAAGTACAATTTTAGAAAGGCTCCAAATTCAGCATAAATCAATACACTATATTTCATTTGGCATTTGGAATGTCTATTTTTGAAATTTTCAAAATTGTCTTTGTGCTATCATTCTTAAAAAAAATTGCTGGTCATTCATTTGTAGCACCTTTTTATCATACAGTAAGCGACGAACCCTTGCCGCATGTACAACATTTATATCTGGTAAAAACGATACAGCAATTTAAAGAAGACTTAGCTTATCTATTAAAACATTTTAAACCCATTGCATTGCAAGCCTTGCATCAATATATTGAACAACATGCCCAACTACCCAAAAACACGTTCTTCCTTTCGTTTGATGACGGTTTTGCCGAATGTGCCACCATTATTGCGCCTATTTTAAAACAACAAGGCATACCGGCAACTTTTTTTATTAATAGTGCTTTTATAGATAACAAGCAGCTGATGTACCGTTGCAAAGCTAGTTT
>CALHDG010000016.1 GCA_938023075.1 uncultured Chitinophagales bacterium | reverse complement strand
TATATAAACAAAGCTAATCATCAACCCGAACTAAACCCCTTGCCTAATGTACGGTTTGGGCAAAATAGTGAACAGCATGGGCACAGTTCGTCTATCGCATTTAAGGCAAAAAATAAATTGCCGCATACGCTCTTGAAAATTGGCAAAAGTGGTGCAGGGGAAGATTACACCTCTTCAGTTAATAAAACACCCAATTCTAAAGCCTTAGAAGCGTTCATTTTACCCTCCAAATTAATGAGCGATGATTTTTTAGCAGCCGACTTTAAGTTTGGGCTTAAAAATGGCATATCGGCGGGTGCTTTTTTTGGAGGCGATGTAATTTCAAATGCCAATGCTCGAAATCAAGCAGAGCTTTTTGTAGACCATTTAATGACGGGCAATGGAAAAAATTGGATTGATGATGGTACGCTTTCAAACGGAATGAAACAAACCCCTGAAGTAAAATCTTTTATTGAAAAGGTTTGCACCGAGTTTAAAAGTTTAATGCAAACTAAATTTGGTAACTTTTGGGAGGTGCAGTTAAACAAAAATAAGTACAACAATATCAGCTTTAGTTTTGGTTCAAGTCCAACATTAAAAGGTTTAGTTGGCGGTACGCAAAAAACGGTGGTTTCCATTCAGAATATTATGTACCACACTTATTATAGAACTTGGTTAGCTTCTTTAAATTTACATATTGAAGATGATTTTGGGGTTAGTGAGAGCGATGTCACAAGTCCGCGAGGTGCCTCAGCTGCGGTTGCCGTGCCAGCCCTTGCCGATTTTTGGATATTGCAACATCAAAGAGGGAAAAAGCCTTTCATTACGGTTTTTGACATCCCTTTTTCTTGTAGTGGATCTTATTAAAAAAAATATTGGTTACTTTGATAATAGTGATAATACTTTAAAGGTGAGCCGAATAATCAAAAAATATGTATTATGGATAATTTTAAGTGGCACTTTTTTATTAAGTGGCGCAGCTTGCAATCTGGTAAAACAAAATCGAACAATGAAAATTTTTCACTTACAACCCAATAGAATTACCGTTAATACGGAAGCAGAAAATAATGGGGATTGGTTTGAGCAAGAAAGAGAGGATTTTTTCGCCCTTCAAAATTTTGAGGTAAATAGCGAAGCGCATAAGGCGGAGGTAGATAGCTTTGTAATCAATTACATCCGAAAAGATAATTTTTTAAATACCAATCAACAAGTAAGTTGGTCTCTGGTTTTTTTTAAATATGGAGATGGCATTACAGAAAATACCCCTCACGAGTTTGATACAGATTATAGCATGCACGAATTATTTGCTTTTAAAAAACGATTAGTTTACTACTACTTTACCGGCAATAATGGCTACGAAAATACGGGCTATTATTTAAATGGTGGAGAAACTATAAAAGAGGAAAAACGGGATGCTCTGAGAATTTTTATGAATTAAACTTTTACCAACAGCATCTCAGCTTTTAATAAATTATTAACCCAACAATTAAACGACTATTATGAATGATCTATTTATAAACCAGACAAATCGAATTGCTGAACTGAATCCCCTTCCCGAATTAAGGTTTAACCGTGTTATAAACAATCAACCTTTTACCAACTTCGGCAAGCCTTTAGAAACAGGTTGCGCATTAAGTTTTTCTAATGGAAATCCAACTAAAAAAACCATAGAACCGCCTTGGATAGCAACTGCCAAAGCCGAAATTGGTCAAAAAGAAGTGGTTGGAGCTAAATCCAATCCTAAAATTTTAAAGTATTTTAAAGCCTCCAAATTTTGGGGAACAGACGATTCTGGTGGAGCAAATGCTTGGTGTGCTTCGTTTGTAGCTTGGGTGATGAAACAGCATAATTACAATCCACCTAAAAATGCATTTAGAGCGAAAGAATGGAAAAATTTTGGTAAAACCATCAGCAAACCCGTTATTGGCGCTATTGGTATTAAAAGTCGCAGAGGCGGAGGTCACGTGGCTTTTATCGTAGGCAAAAGTAAAGACAATAAATATTATTATATGTTGGGTGGTAATCAAGGGGATGCGGTTAACATTAAGCAGTATTCCGCAAGTGTATGGGAGGCTTTTGTGGTACCTGCCGGTTTCGATACTACGTGTTACAGCTTGCCGGTTTATACAGGTCCATCGGGCAAGGCAGGCAAAGAATCATAAATGAGTATTTTCATTAGAAACATATTGATTTTTAATTGGTGTTGCATTTATTGGTTGGCTTGCAATACGCAAAAAGTTAACACTTCTATTATTAACCAAGAGAATAATCAAGCTGTTGTAGTAGATACGACAGCCCATCAAGAAGAGTTAGAAAGGCAACAATTGCAATTAGCCGGTTTAAAAACTTTTGTTGAATCGACCTCTTTTAGTGCAGTCATTTCTAATATTTTAATAGAAACAAAAAGCGACCGTGGTGAAGACTTTCATATTGTAAAAGCCCAAGTTGAGCAGTTGTTTCGCGGAACAACTGACGAGTATATTGAATTTGAACTGTATACCGAGCCAGGAGAATCCGTCTATTTTGACAAGCGAGTGTTGATTTTTCTTTGTCAGCAAAATGAACAGTTATTTTGGGCAGGCACGGGTTCGGTATTTCCAGCAACTGAAGTTTTTATAACACAAGCAAAAAATACAGTTGAAAAACTACCAGATTCATCAGCCAGTTTTTGCGATTAAATTAACTTGACTTTTTATCAGTCATATCTTTTATCAGATAAATACGACTTTCTTCATTTTTAACTAAGTTGGCTAAACTAGTCATAGTAAACTGACTTTTTAATTCAAACAAATCCTCACTCAATAATTCATCTTGACTTATCAGCATGGCTTTTGCGGTTACTTGCTTCTGTAAAAAATCTTGAATAATCTGTAAACAAGTTGGTAACACCCGCTCATCTTTTACTTGGGTATAATCAAACCGGCAGGTTAAATCTAATTCAAAGCTATCATAATGGTTGTAAGCAATTGCAGAAGATTCAACTTTCACAGGCTTGAAATCTAACTTATACTCATTGTTGTGTTGAGCTATAAATTTATACAAATTGCGGTCTATCCGTAAAAATGGATAGGCTGCTGGTTTATTTTTATTGAAGGTAAATTCCATTTATGTTAGTTGTTATGATTGAGTTATTCTATTTTTTAAAATCTTGCAATGCTCCAAAATAAATAATATCTTTCCGTTTTGCGATTATTATGGAAGAAAAGCAAATAAAACTAATTCGGTTTGATTGGGCGAAGCTGAAGTAAAACAAATTTTATCAGAATAAAACCTTGGCTGAGTTTCGGATAAGTCAAACAATTGTGTGTCACTTTTCAAAACAGTTTCCAAATAGTTTACCTTTTCGTATTTTTTAGTTAACTTTACATTAGAAATTATTTAACCACAAATTAAATCTAAATGGCTCAACGTTACCTGCAAATACCGTTTTCTTTCGAGAAACTGATTAATAAAAAGAAGTCGCTTAAACGGAGCAAAATTGAAGATAGCATTCGGCAAAATATTCAGTTTTTGGTTCTTTCTCATATTGGTGATTTGTCGTATGATAAAGCCATGGGTTTCGAAATGTGGGATTATGATAAACTCGTTTTTTACCACGAAAAAGAACCCTATTTTGTAACCGATAAACCCGAGTTAAAAGGTTTGTTAGAAAATCAACAGGCGAAAAAAAATTTCAATAACAATTTAAGAGTATTGATTAAAAAGCACGAGTTGCGGTTACAAAATATTCAAACTGAGTTTAATTTTGAAAAGATACACGGCAACTTATCGGTTTATCAACGCTTCATTAATATAAAGGTAGAAGGTATTTTAAAAAGCACCGGTTTACCCTTATCACCACCCTTTAATTTAAAAATCATTTTTACCCCATTTAATGTTATCACCAATCATTAATCAAATACTCTAAAAAATTATTTTAGAGCACTAAGATTTTTGATTGAATAGGTATATAGTATTAAGAAGGTTTTTACAACCGCATAGCTTATGAAAAAAGGAAGAAAAGAAATATTGGAATCTATGCTAAAGTTTTCCAATTATTATTGGTACGAGAGCGATCAAGATCGAGTGAACAATCAGCTGATTAATGTAGAAGATTACGATCCGGTAATTGACACCATCTTTAAAGCCAATGCCTACGAGTTAGAAAAAATTTACGGCGAAATTGAAGATTCGGATGAACGGATCTTAAATAATTTGGTGAGTACTTTAATACCCGATCACAACTTGTTGCCTACGCCCGCATTTACGGTAGCAAAGTTACAACCACAATTTTCGCGGTTGAAAATAAGCCCCACCGATGTGTTTAAAATTGAAGGGAAAGACGACATTGGTACACAGGTTGAATATTATTTTACCAGCGTTGGGCATCACGAATATCCTAAGTCAGAAATCGCTTACATATTAACTGATAATGTATGTATAGATTACACTAAAGAAGAACCCAATATATTGGAAGATATACTAGAGGCACAACCCTACAAACGAACCAAAACACTCTGGTTAGGTATTGAAATTGAAGATGACATTGAAGACAATGATCAACTTACTTTTTTTATAGGTAATGAAATAATAGATCCGTTTCGGTATGATGAACAGGTTTTTAATCAAGCAAAATGGCATATAAATGGGGAAGATGAATTAGCCTTAAAAATACAAACCGGTATACAACATTTTTTTACAGATGATGGAGATCGTAAATATGAAGTATCTAAATTTATTGAGCAACGTAAAAATTTATACGAACAACAGATCATCAATTTTTTTGACAGTAGCTTTGTTACTTTAAGCGGGCTTCCAACCAACTTAGGCAACCTTAAAAAAGTGAAACCTCCGCCTATCAAAAATTTAAAAGAAGGCAATTGGACGAATGAGAAAAAATTACTTTGGATAAAAGCCACATTTGATGCGCCCATAGCCAATAAATTTATTATTGAAAACCAATTTTACCTTAATGCCATGTTGCTCATCAATCGCAAATTAAAAAAGCAACAAATTGTAAAAAACAATTTTGATCGTATATTGTTACCCTTGCCAACTGACGATTATTTTTTGTCGATTAATTCTATTTGGGATGAAAAATCAAAAATTAACAGCGAGCAACCGCAATATTATAAAGCCATCGATTATGTCAATTTTCAAGATGAACCGGGTACCTATACCATTCGCCCGGGCAACAGTGTAAGGCGGGTTGACCAACACGACATCAGCACTAAAATTGTGAATTTATTAGATTTAATTGAAGAAGAATACAGCTCGTTTAAAGAAGGTGGGGTTAACCGGTTAAAAGAAGATTTTGATGCCATCGAAAAATCGGTAAACCGTATTAGAAAACAATTGCCTAATATTTATGAAAGCGAAAGTGAACAAACGGCTTTTTATTGTGTAGCGAATTTTAGAAAAAATGCCTCTATCATCACCTACAATTATTGGGAAACGCAAGGCGACAAAGTAGATGCCTTGGCTACTAAAAAAGGTTTAGAAGTGAGTTCAGATTATATTTCGTTAGATGATAATTCTAAAACCATTACTGCCATACAAAAAGGCAGAGCGTCGGTTAATAAAATTAATTATCATAACAACTTAAAAAAAGCAATTCTATCCCGAAATAAAATTGTGACTATTGGAGACATTGCAAACTATTGTTATAATACTTATCCTGATTTAATTCAAAAACTTCAAGTAGACAAACGGATTGCTCGAGCCACCAATCCTAATCAATACGAAAACATCATTGAAGTAAAAATTCAACTACATGAAGAAGCTGCTAAAGGTTTAGATGTGGCTTTTGTGAAATTACAAATACAAAATGGCTTAAATGCAAACACTACTTTTTATACACCAATACAGGTAAAATTTGTAACCAAATTTTAAAATTACAACAACAAAAATATATAAACGAACATCAAACTATTAATAAAATAATGATTATCAATATTTCAAAAACATCATCATCATTCATAATGGCTAATTCATAATTATATAATGAATATTGAACAAATTAATAAATACCGGCTTCATTTAATTAATGAATTGAAAACCGATTTACTGGCAGAAGTGATGGCTGCCACCATTATTGATGATGGTGTAGTGGCACAAGAAGATGATGTATTCTTTCTACCCGATAACCAACGTAGCCGCACCTTCGAAAACGATGTAACTTATCTTAAAAAATTAAAAGACGAAAATTATGAAGATCGCTATATAGAAATTGGCACCAGCAGAACCAGTATACTCAATGGTTTACCCGAGTCGTTTTATATGGAATACGGCAACGTAGAACCTAAAGATGAATTAGAAAAGTTAAAACAGCGCAATGCCGAGTTTGCAACTTTACAAGCTGCAAACAGCTATTTTAAACCCATAGAATTATTATATAACCAAACCCGCATTAGTCGCGAGTTGAAAGAGTTGCGCTTTACTAAAAACAATAGTAAGTTGCTCTATAATTTTTGGGGTGAGCAACATTTAAGTAGTGAAGAAGAAATTAAGTTTTTAAAAACGATACACTTGCTACCTTATATAGTTGGTAGTATTTACCGTACCGAACAGTTGATAAATTATGTATTAGAAAAAAGATCAAACATTCGTATTGTGGTCGATCCATTTAGTCAAATAGCAAAAGAAGATCAACCTAAACTTGGAGATGGGATGCACTTAGGGGTCAATACTTATGTTGATCATAGCACGTACACCTATCAAAAAATTGCAGAAATTCATATACAAGATATTACTAATGAAGAGTTTCATTTATATTATAAACGAAGCCAAATGCACGGTATTATTTTAGATAAGATAGAGCGATATTATTTTCCTTTAGATGTGATGATTCACTATAAATTGTATATTACTTATGATACGTCTTTTTTTAAATTAGATGAACAATACGAAAACGGGAATGGAATTTTAGGATATTCAACCAGAATTTAATATATTTACAATAGCATTAATTTAAATAACCATGGAAATAACTACCAAAGAAAGATACTTTTACTTGAGTACAATGCCTTTAATTGTATTGGGTTTATTGTTTTTGTTAATTAGATATGCACCTTGGGCTAACCCCAATAAAATATGTAAAACCACTGAAATCCTTTCAACCGAAATGAATTCTGATTTACCGGATCACATTTTCAAAATTGGCGAACCCATTCGGTTATTGGCTAAAGGGGAAGATAAGGTAGATAGCTATAATTGGTTTTTCGGTAGTTTTGATAAATATGAACATATTAACGGTAGTAAAGCATTTCCGGGAAATATTATACAATATAATGATGTTGGATTGGTAACCGTTGAGGTAACCTTAAATGGAGTCTGTGATATTTCTAAGAAATTAGAGATCACTAAAAACTGTGATGATGGTATTAAAAATGGCGAGGAAACCGGTGTTGATTGTGGTGGTGCTTGTCCGGATTGTGAAGTGGTAAAAGAAGAGCGAAAACGAAATCCTATAAAAAAGAAAGACCGGTACGATATTCGCGTATCCGACAGTAATTTAGAATGCGAAAGAGGCTATACCTTTACCTGCGTAAACATCAGCAAGGAGAATCGTGTAGAAAATGATATTATATGGATATTTGATATGATTGATACGCCAATTAGAGGCAATCCAAATCAAATGAAATTTACAAATAAACAAAAATACGTAGATCATAGCATAGCTGCCTTTAAAAATGGCAGGGTATTAGCCACCAAAAAAATTACGGTACGGTGTGATGATATTTAAACTTAAGGTAATATAGCTTTAGATAAAATTAATGAAGGAAACGATTTCCATAGAAAATTTTGGCGGATTGAAAAAAATATCTGTTGAGTTGAAAGATATCAATTTAATTATCGGTCCACAGGCTTCTGGCAAAAGTGTGATCGCTAAATTGTTGTTTTTCTTTAAGAATTTTCCCATTGAAATATTAGATGCGGTGCAAAATGGAGAGACTAAAAGAGTACTTGATGCTAAACTAAAAAGTAAATTCATTACTTATTTCCCAATAGATTCTTGGCCAAAAGGTAATTTCGAAATAGCCTATAAAACGAAAGGAAACGCTATAACTATTCAAAGAAAAACAAGTAAGACGGTAAGCTTAACATATTCTGAAAATTATAAGAATTTATTTGATCGTGTTGAGAGAGATTATAAAGATGAGCTTAACAACGGTAACTCTTATAAGATAAGTACTAATGTGTTTCAAAAATTTATTGAAGCTGTTAAAAACGATATATCAGAAAAAGCCTCGTACAGTCAAATTTTTATTCCCGCAGGTAGAAGTTTTTTTTCTAATATTCAATCAAACCTATTTTCTTTTCTGAGTAAAGATGAATCAATCGATCCATTTTTTATTGAATTCGGAAAATATTACGAGCGGTTCAAAAGGCTTTCGCTTAAAAATGATATAGAAAAAAATATAAATGGAAACCATGGTTTTGATACAATTATAAACAACATACTGTATGGTAATCTTATCCGGGAGAAAGATAAGGATTTTGTAGTACACGATGATTTGCGCAAGGTGAATTTGGCAAGTGCTTCTTCAGGGCAACAAGAGATTATACCATTATTAGTATCTTTAAAAACATTAAACTTTGCTCGTTTTGGACTTTCAGACGGCACAAGCTTATACATTGAAGAGCCCGAAGCGCATTTGTTTCCAACAGCCCAAAAAAAAATTGTTCAACTATTAGCCAGAACTTTCAACAGTAAAAGAAATCAATTTCAAATAATCGTAACCACACACAGCCCTTATATTTTATCTTCATTTAACAATTTATTAGAGGCAGGAAAAATTATTGATGAACAACCTGACAAGACATCTAAAGTACATAAAGTGGTATCGAAAGAGGAAGTTATATATCCTGGTGAACTTGCAGCATTTTCGGTTTTTGGTGGAAAAAAGAAAGGATTAATGGATAAAGAGACTAAACTGATTTCGCAAAACCTTTTAGATGCCGTATCCGATGAAATTGCCGTTGATTTTGGAAAACTCTTAGATATAGAATACTAAATTCATGAAAAAAGAATGTACACATAGCACAAAGGATAAGAAAATTGTTTTTCAAGAAAACAACAGTAAATTAACGTTTTTGAATAAAAATCAAATTCAAACCACTAAAGTAAAAGTTGATGGATGCGAAATAACGAGCGGTTTACGGTGTGATTATTTACTGTTGGCTAAAGAGTTGGAATATTTTATTGAGTTGAAGGGGCAAGATATTAATCACGCCATAAAACAATTAGTGGCTACATTCAAAAAACTAAGTAAAAATCCTAAAAAACAAGAAAAGACCTCATTTATCATTTGCACAAGAAGTCCGATGAATTTGGCGGCTATTCAAAACTTACAAGTGAAGTTTAAAAAGAATTTTAGTGCCAACTTGATTGTAAAAAATTCACCATTTAGCTATCAATTATAATATTCATAAATTTAAATAACATAAAGCATTCAAACCGGCAGAAATCATTCATCATTAATAAATCATAAACCATAATTTAATATGACTCTAACCATAAGCAACTTAAACGCCGCCTCTAAACTTGCCATTGATATTGCGCAAAAATTAGCCAAAGAGCAAGCGCACGCCACTTTTGGTACGCCTCATTTGCTAATGGCATTACTCAACTCGCGCGTAGGTATTAGCAGCTTTATCAGCTCTATGGAAAAAGATTTATCGTACCTTAAAGGTTGGGCGCAATACCGTATTGACGAATACAAAACCAAAGGCTTACCGGTAGACGAGCCCGAAGCCGATGAGGACGTAAAGAAAACCTTAGATGTAAGCAGTACCTTTAAGTTGATGTTCAATAAAGCACACATCGATCCGCTTTGCATATTAGCCGCCATAACAAGACCGGGCGTAGCTTTTCCGAAAGGACAAATTGGTAGCTTAAAATTAAGTGAAGAAGAAATGGTGGAAGCCGTTTTGAGCGATGTATCTACCCAAGCGGCAGTATCGGAAAATGGGGGAGCTGCTGCCTCAACTTCATCAGGCGGTACAACACATTCGGCTTCAAATACCAAAGCCTTCTTAAATTATTGTATTGATAAAATAGCCTTAGCCCAACAAGGTAAAATTGATCCGATATTTGGAAGAGATGCGGAGATTGGTCAAATGGAAAACATCTTATGCAGAAGAACCAAACCCAATGTGATTATAACCGGTGAACCCGGCGTTGGTAAAACCGCTTTGGTCGATGGTTTTGCCCTACAAATAGCAGAGGGCAATGTCTCCGAATATTTTAAAGATGCTAAACTCTATCAGTTGGATATTGGCGCCTTAATGGCAGGTGCATCTTACCGGGGTGAAGTAGAAGACCGGTTGAAAAAGATTATGTCAGAGATCAAACGCATACCCAAAGTGATTTTATTTATTGATGAAATCCATATGATTTTAGATAAAGATTCAGGTGCGAATGGAGTAGCAAATTTAATTAAACCAGAGTTAGCACGGGGAGAAATTAACGTAATTGGTGCCACCACAAATAAAGAATATCGCTTACACGTAGAAAAAGACCCGGCTTTTGTGCGCCGTTTTGAAGTATTGAATGTGGAAGAACCCGGTATACCGGCAGCCGTAAAAATGGTGAAAGGCTTAAAAAATTTATTTGAAGAACACCACAACTACAAACTCCCCGATGACGTGTTGGAATCCATTGTAAAGCTCGCAAAACGCTATTTCCCCACACGCCGCTTACCCGATTCGGCTATAGATTTGATGGACCGAACTATGTCATCTTTTAGAATATTAGAAGATAACTTAAAAGCCCGTCTCGAAAAAGTAGATGTTGCCTTAGCCGAGCTAAAAGACAGCGATGCTGCCAAAGTATGGGCTAACTTTTGGGATGAGGCTTCCAAAACATTAACCTCCTTAGCTTTTCAACATATAGATAAAGAAGAACCCAGCGAATTTGCAGAGACCCCCGAATGGAAAGATTATGTAAATGCCGTATTAGATTCCATACGTTCATTGGCAGAAAACAAAAGAACTGAAATAGGAACTGATGAAGTGTCTGCCGTAGTTGCCGATTCTACCGGCATACCGATGGGTAAAATGGGTGAAGACGAACAGCAGCGATTGCTCGAATTTGATAATGCCATAAAAAGTAAAGTGATTGGGCAAGATTTAGCTGCTGATATCATTTCAAAAGCCATTAAAAGAAGCCGTTCAGGTTTAAAAGAAAAAGGCAAACCCATTGGTAGTTTCTTTTTGGTGGGTCCAACGGGTACAGGTAAAACCGAATTGGCAAAAGCCATTACCGAAGAATTGTTCAACACCCGCGATGCCCTTATCCGATTCGATATGTCGGAGTATATGGAGTCGCATTCCGTTTCTATGTTAAAAGGTTCGCCGCCCGGTTATGTGGGTTATGAAAATGGAGGTTTATTGGTGAATAAAATTCGGCAACAACCTTATGCGGTGGTATTGTTTGATGAAGTAGAAAAAGCGCATCCCGATGTATTTAAATTGTTTTTACAAATTTTAGACGAAGGCTATTTACACGATACCTTAGATAAAGTGGGCAAATTTGAAGATGCTTTAATTTTATTTACTTCTAATGCCGAAGCCGAATGGGTAGTAGAAAAATTTGAAAAAGGCGAAGTGCCTGATGAAGATGAATTGAAAGACCGGATGTTGGAAGCCCGCCACTTTAAGCCGGAGTTTTTAAATCGCTTAGATGCCGTTATTCCATTTGCCCCATTAGGTAAAGATGATTTGGTGAAGATTTTAGAGTTGCAGTTAAAATCGTTTAGAAAGCTGTTGAACGAACGCAAAATTAAACTGGAGTTAAGTGAAGCTACCGCTAACTTTTTGGTAGATAAAGGATACTCACCCGCCTTTGGTGCGCGCCCCTTAAAGCGGGTTATTGATACCTATTTGGCAGACAATATTTCGGAGTTGATTATTGCCGGGGAAGTGAAAAACGGACAAACCGTTTTGGTAGAGATAGAAAAAGATAATGTGAAATTTACTGCTCAATAATTTCATTTTTATACAAATATTTTATATTTTTATGATAACAAAGCTAAACCATCATATGAAACCCTTTATCAATCAAGCGGCAACTGTGCTTTTGTTAGCCTTTTATGTGGTCATCTTTTTCTGTGTTGCAGGATGTATAAGTGGCTGTACCAACGACAATGCAGAATTGGGAAAAGCCAAAGCCTTGGTAGAAAAATTTGAAAGCTTGGAGGAAGAATTTAATCTATTAGCCTCTCGATCAGAAGATAGTAATGCCGACAAACAACAACGCGCAGAAAGAATTACCAAAGAAATTGGCAACTACCACAATGAAATGACCCGCGATTACATTAGCAAAGGACAAGTTTCTGAAAGTAAGTTAATCGCTTGGGAAGAGGCACTCAATAATTTTAGTAATCAATATGATCAATTAAAAGGCACACCCAAAAAAGACATTGAAGAACCGGACAATACTCCTCAACAATTAGATACTGATACGGATAGTGACGGCGATGGTGTTTTGGATAAAGATGATCAATGTAAAAACCAATACGGGGAAAGAAAAGATGGTTGCCCAAGAAGAGATACCGATGGTGATGGCGTTTATGATGAAGAGGACAAATGCCCTAAGTCAAAAGGAACAGCCGCCAATAAAGGTTGCCCTAAAAAAACCACATCTACTCCAAGAGATCCGCAAGATTCTGATGGCGATGGAGTGTATAATATATATGATGATTGCCCCAACACAAGGGGCGCACCAACTTGTAAAGGATGCCCCGATAAAGATACCGATGCCGATGGCATTTGTGATCAAAAAGACCAATGTCCTAATATTTTTGGACAGGCAACTTACAATGGCTGTCCGCCGCCGCCGCCCCCTGAAATGGATAGCGACAATGATGGATATCCCGATAGTAAAGATAACTGCCCGAACCGAAAAGGCATTGAACCTGATGGTTGTCCTATTGAATGCAACAGCCTCACCCGTTTTGCCCCCATTAAGTTATCGGTTGAATGTAAAAAAGAACTGCGAACCGGCAAACTGCAAATTAGACCAAGTACCGATTTGGTGTTGGAAGAATTTAGATTAGTTGCCAATGATAACGGCACCATCAATTATTATATCAAAGATTTATCTGGCAGAAATTTAAACAACCGCACCCAAAGTAACCTTAATGCCGGACCCAATACTTCCCAAATCAGAACCTCTGACCTATTGCTGAAAAAAGGCAGAACCTATGATTTGATTGTAGAAACGGCTTCCGGTAGTTTAACCTTCGTTGCCGATTCCTGTGCCAATACCAATTTCAGCAACTCCAATGTAGAGTTACGCTTTACCGGCGAACCATTTATTCACCAACTAACCTTTTGTAAAAAATGAAACACTTTTTGCTACTTTCGATTGTAT
>CALHDG010000015.1 GCA_938023075.1 uncultured Chitinophagales bacterium | reverse complement strand
TTGGCATTGTTGTGCAGCAAAGATAAAACGCTTTATTGAATTTACAGGTCACGGTTTTTGGTGATTTTTTAATATCATCATTTATAGTGACTTCATTTGCTAAAAGAAAATGGATGGATGGATTGGATAGCAAGAAAGCATGCATAATTGCTAACGAGCTTCTTTATCAAATACCTTCTTGCCACCAACATAGGTTTGCAACACCTCAACCGTGTTTATTTTTTTGGGATCAATAGCAAATAGGTTTTTACTCAGCACCACAAAATCAGCTAACTTACCTTTTTCTAAAGTGCCTTTGAGGTCTTCATCAAAAGAGGCGTAAGCCGCATTTCTGGTATAAGCAAGTAGGGCTTGTTCAACCATAATTTTCTGATCGGGCACCCAACCGTTTGGGTTTTTACCATCTAAAGTACGTCGGGTAACTGCGGCATAAATACCCATTATTGGAGAGGCGGGGGCAACTGCCCAATCGCTGCCAAATGCCAAAGTCGCCTGAGCATCTAATAAAGATTGAAAGGCATAAGTTGTTTGAATTCTTTCGGCACCAATGTAATTTTCAGCCCACCTGCCATCGTCAATAGCATGGTATGGTTGCATACTGGCAATTACCTGTAATTTGTTAAAACGATGAAGGTCATCAGCAGAAAGATGTTGGGCATGTTCAATTCTGAATCGCCGGTCTTTTGCTCCATTTTCTTTAATTACGCGCTCGTAAATATTGAGTAGGCTATGGTTAGCCCGGTCTCCAATAGCGTGAACCAAAATGTGAATACCGGCTTTGTCTGCCTCAACAATCCATTGATACAAATCTTTTTCTTGGTGGATAAAAAAACCTTTGTCATCCGCTTGGTCGGTATAATGTGTATGAAAAGCAGCAGTGTGCGAACCCAACGAACCATCTACAAAACCTTTTACACAACCGGTTTTTAGCCATTGGGGATTTTCGTCTTGTATGCGCATGTCAGTCAGTTGTTTCCATTCTTGCAATGGTTTGGCAGCATAAATACGAACGGGCAGCTTTTTATCAGCAATAAACTTTTTTGCGGTACTATAACTTTCATATGGCGTATTTAAGCCATCCACATCGTGCACCGAAGTTACTCCATTCAATGCAAAGTAATCAATAGCTGCTTTAAACGCCTGCTCTTTTTGTGTTACTGACATAGCTGGAATTTTATCTAACAACAAGTTCATGGCATTGTTTTTTAAAATGCCGGTTAAATTGCCTTGTTCATCTTTTACAATGGTTCCACCTTCAATATTGGGCGTGTTTTTATCGATGCCGGCAAAATTAAGTGCGGCAGTGTTTGCCAACAACATATGCCAATCTAAGCGAAAAAGGGCTACCGGATGTTGTTGGGTACAAGTGTCAATCCAATCTTTATGTGGCAGTTCTCCGCCCCACAAGGTATGGTCCCAATTGCCCTCTAAAACCCATTCGTTTGCCGGTGTTTTTTTAACAAAGTTTGAAAGGCGGTTCGCAAATTCTTTGGGTGTGTTGGCGTCTCTTAAATCAACACTTAATAAACTGCGTCCGCCGGTAATTAAATGAACGTGGCTGTCAATAAAACCCGGTGTTACAAATTGTCCGTTTAAATCAATCATGTTGGTTTGAGGTCCTTTAAATGCTTTTACGGTTTTTAAACTTCCAATAGCTAATATGGTATCTGCACTAATTGCCATGGCTTGGGCACTTAGTGCTTTTTGGTTGGCTGTCCAAATGTTGGCATTGTGTATAATGTAATCTGCCCTAATTTTTATACATGAAGTAGATTGACAAATTATAGTTATACCTATTAAGAGGATGCCGTTGATGATTTGTTTCATAATCTATTTGTTAATAAGATGATTGTTGTTGAATTGCTAAGTTCAGCACTCCCGATCTCAATCCTGAAAATTAAACCTTACAGCCGTTGTTTTCGTAAAATAAAAACGCTTTTTTAGAGATGACACCTTTTGAAAAAAGATGTCACCTCTACCCTTTTACTAATTAATCCTCTTCAATTTGAAATCTGACCCATTTTTCATATTGCTCAGTTTTAAATTTAAACCACTGTTCCCGTAAATTGTCTATCTGGTCTATTACATTTCTAAAGTTACGAAAAGGCTTTCTATTGTCGAGCGCATACTGCAACCGTTTTTTTGTTTCCGGGTTTTCTACCTCATCAATAAAGTCTTCCATTACACTAAAAGAATCGGATGAGCACATCTTTTCAAACTCCATATAGTTTTCGCCGTTTTTTTCTATTTCTTCTTCTACATCTTCAAAACCTTCCGTTTCGAAAGAGTCCATTGGGTCGGGCATATACAGTACTTTATGACTTTCTTTATGTACATAACAAATCATACCCATATCTAACCAACCGGCTACATCTTCAATTACTTCTTTTGATAATTGCATTACGAAAAATTTGGTTAGTAAAAATACAAGAACTGAATTTAATCACAAAATTTTAATTGGGAAATTGCCTTCTCAGACTAGTGCGCTATGAACTAAATAAACCAGCATATTTTTATATGAACCAAAATATATTTTTATTTATTCAATGCAACAAATAGTAGTGCTACATCTTAGAAGTACTACATCTTGGTAGCAAAACATTTTAAGTTAAATGAGATACAGAGGAGCGACACTTTGATTAACTTGTGGTTGTATTGCTCCTACGGAGCTTCACTAATGTGTAGCCTTTTATGTTACCAAGCTGTCATCCCTCTAGGATTAGCATTGTGCAAAAAATTTATTATGAATGTTATAGAACCAAACTTAGTTTTAACTCACTAGTTTGTTTAGTGAGCTATGAACTAAATAAACTGGTATATTTTCATTAGCTAAAGTTGTATTTGATTTATTGCATTCGAGCACTGTAGGTGCTACATCTCGGTAGTAAATCAATTTATATTAATTAATAAAGCTCCGTAGGAGTGACACGTTCATTAACTTTGGGCTGTATAGCTCCTGCGGAGCTTCACCAATTTTTAATATTTTATGCTACCAAGCTGTCATCCCTAAGGGATTAGCATTGTCCAAAGGATCTATCATGAGTGTTATAGAATTAAACTTAGTTCTTAATGCAATAGTTCGATCAAAATTATCAAAGTAGTTAATATTTGCTTAAATTCGAGTGCTGCTGTTTTTCTGTGTACGAAGCACCGAAGTTTTTAAACTAGCCCCGATTGCAGCGGTTATGCAATTTTGCATGGCAGGTTTTGAAGCCTAGCAATTGCATTTGAGCGGAAAGCGGGACCACCCTTATTATAATGCTACAAGTTTTCGCTTCAAAAAAAATTTAGATAACAGGAACTACTATTGCTACAGTTGCAGGTTAATCAAAAATAAAGTATCTTTATTTTCTTTAATTAAAAAAAATACTTATGCATTACAAAAAACTATCTGCAATTTGCTTGCTACTTGTTTCTCTTTTTAAGGTGTTGTCAGCACAACATGGTCAATTTTGTTCTTACGAAGAAGTGATGTTAAAAAACAATCCTAATCGATTGGAAGTAGAACAAAACTTCTTTCAAAACGAACAATTTATACAAGATTTTATTCGAGACCTTCGGGCAAACAAGAAGGCGATTCCCAGTTCTTACACCATTCCAATTGTGTTGCACGTTTTTCATAATGGTGCAGATGGTATGATTGATGAAGCGCAGGCGCATTCATCTATTGATGTACTTAATGCTGATATGAAAGGGTTAAATGATGATTTTAATATGATTAACCCGAGGTTCGATTCTATTAAAGCTACTATAGATGTAGAGTTTTGTTTTGCCTCTATTGACCCGGAAGGTAACCCAACCACCGGCATTATTTATTATGATAATGAGCCAGCAATGTATAACAACATCAACCTTAAACAGTTTGGTTGGGATAATTATCGTTATTTAAACATTTACTTACCAAAGTATGCTACCGGCGGACCAAGTATATATACGGCTAATGCCACTTATCCCAATACCGCAACTTCTAACAATGGTTTAGATGGTATTGTCCACAGTTCGTACCGTTGGGGTTTGGGCAGTTTGTCAGAATTAACCACTGAGGACGACCGCATTTCAATTGTTACACACGAAGTAGGGCATTGGCTAAATTTGTTTCATACTTTTCAAAATGGTTGTTCACCTCCCGGAGATTATGTTGATGACACTCCACCATCAACCGGCGGAGATCCGGAACCGGTTGGTTGTGATAATTTCAACTTGACTTGCGGTGTAGAATCGAATGGTTCTAATTATATGGATTATAATTTGGATTGCAAAAAGATGTTTACCGAAGGGCAGGTAGAGCGGATGCTGGCAGCTTTGCATTTGCCGGTTAGAACCCCCATATGGTCTGACGAGAATTTAATATCAACAGGTTGTTCTTCGGTAAATAATTGTGGCGATTTGACGGTTAGCTTTAGCGGTTTGCCCAGGTCGGTACCCATTTCGAGTTCGTTTGCCTTAACCGGCATGCCCGCAGGAGGAACCTTTAGCGGACCAGGTGTAACTTTTAATATGTTGAACACCAGCTTGCTAACACCTGGCTTATATACTATAAATTACAATTACTCAGATGCTGACGGATGTAGTGGAACCAGCAGCCAAACTGTTTTGGTTTATGCCATTGTTTTTAACTTTGTCACCTATCAATTAGGCACCATTGAACCGAAAGCACTTCCTTATGTTGATGTTCAATTTGAAGTGTATCAATCCAATGAATATGATATTGAGATTTTTAATGTAGCCGGTAAACAACTGCATCAAAGCCATTATCAATTTAATACCGGTAGCCACAACAAACGCTTTCATCTTGAACCCTCCGCCAATAAAGGGATGTATTTTATGCGTGTTTCATCAGATGATCATACAGTTATCCGAAAGTGGGTTTGGTAGTTTAAGTAATGCTACAAATTTTACAAGTATTTTACTTATTGGATGCTTTAGTGTATCTTAGGCATTCAATTACTTTATGATAATATTTTCTAGATCAGCTTTATTTTTTGTATTGGCAAGCTTTTTAGGGTCTTGTCAATTTGATGCTAAGCAAAAAGCTTTACATCCTAATCAATGCAAACCATTTAAGGAAGGGGTTTTTTATAATCAAGCCAAAACTTACAAAGTGGAGCGTACCGGTAACCGGCAAATAGAATATGATTTAATTAACCAACGCAGTTATCATTTTGAAGTACATTGGCTGTACGATTGTGCGTATAACTTAACCTTAAAACACAGTAACAATGCTATAGACACTTTTGCTTTAAAGGCAAATGATATGATGCGCATACAGTTAATTGAAACCACCGATACTAGTTTTACTTATGAAGTAGATTTTAAAAACGACCGCTTTAAAAACACTTTATTTGTTGAATAAAATTTTACGTATATTTAAC
>CALHDG010000014.1 GCA_938023075.1 uncultured Chitinophagales bacterium | reverse complement strand
TCTACTGCGAGGGTAATATGAAAATCACCAGTAGTAATAATGATGTTATCTAAATTATTATCGTTTATAAAATGAATTAGGGTGTCTCTTTCGGTTGGATAGCCTACCCAAGTATCATAAAAAAAAGTGGCTGCTTGTGGTACAATGCTCAACGGACCAACGTCTACTTGTCCAAAAATAACCTGATTGCCAATGATGTGCCAAGTAGATGTATTTTCTACTAATTCATTTTTAAACCAATTTAATTGTTCTTTACCCAATAGCGTTCTATCCGGTGCGAATAAAGCACTATCGTTGGCTATTTCAATTTGAGGCATTCTGCCTTCTAAGCGAGTATCTAACATGGTTAGGTTAACCAAACTACCATAGTCTACACTTCTGTATATTTTTTGATCCTCTGTTTCTCTAACCGGCATCCACTCGAACCAAGCTTTTTTAGCAACGGCTTTTCGTTTTTCCCAACTACCTTCGGTTGCTTCGTCATGGTTTTGTGCGCCTTCTACATATGAATCGTTGGCTGTTTCATGATCATCCCATACCATAATAAAAGGATGTTGTTGATGAACGGCTTGCAAATCATCATCTAAGCGATAAAAAGAATACCGGGTACGATAATCAATTAAGGTTAAAATTTCATGCTGTGGGTCAAAGCCTCTCATTAATAGAGAATCCCAACCATTGGAGCGTTTGCCATATTCGTAAATATAATCGCCTAAGTGAATAACCGCATCTAAATCAGAATGTGTGGACAATAACCGATAAGTATTGAAATAGCCTGCCTGATAATCGCTACACGACACTACTCCAAATCGCAAATGTTCATCATCTAAAGCGGCGGTGCGCGTTCTGCCAACTGGAGATTCTTCTCCCTTAAAACTGAATTGATAAAAATAAGAAGTGCCCGGCTCTAAACCTTCTACATCAATTTTAACGGTATAATCTCTATCCGCAGAAGTACTTAAGTTTCCTTCACTTACAATATCTGATAAATCTTTATCTTTGGCTATGAGGTAATTAACTTCAGGAGTTTCAGCCGATTCATTGCTGATTCTTGTCCATAAAATAATGCTATTTTGAGTAGGATCACCAGAAGCTACACCGTGCAAAAAATATTCGTAGGCTTGCTCGTTTTTTGGTTGATGTATTCGATCTCCTATTTTGGTATGGTTAAATAACTGTGCAAAAGCTAAGCTGCTACATAACCAAACACAAACCATCATACTAATTTTTTTCATAACTTGGTATCACAAAATTAACACAAATATTATGAAAATTGTTGAGTTAATCTTTTTTCGAAAGTTAGTTAATGTTAACAATACTATGAATATTAATCTTTACTAGGCAACAGTATAAATTGAATCCATTCACTTGTTGTTACAGACGGTCTCTTTATTAGCACAATGGAACAGATTCCATTGGAAAACGGACTTGTACAATGGAACAGGTTTCATTAGAACACGGACTTGCAATTCAATTAAATTGACTGTATTGACCAAAGGCAAGTGGGCATTAATTAACAACCAGGATTTGCCATAATTACTAGAGGCAAAAAGGTTACCAGTTGTAGTGCCAAAAACCAACGTCTCATTGATGTTATCAAAAGCATGCCGGTAAACAATATCGTAGCAGTTTTGTTGAGGTAAGCCTGTACGATTTTCCTGCCAAGTCTTGCCACCATCTTGGATTTCACAAACTACTAGTACTTGGTTTACGGCAACCTTTTAACCTCCTGATAATGCTTGTAGAATAAAAAATTCGTCTTTCGTTTGAACTGGATCTGTTAAGTTTATAAGGTCCTTTATCTTTTCTTCACCAATAAAAATATTCACATGTTCTCTTAATGCACCCGAATTATCCAATAATTAACTTTTCATTCCAGGATATTGTTGTTCAATTTCAACAATCGATTCCATAACGTTGTTCGCTGAAACTTCAACTGCTTTCAAATTGGGGAAAAAGCGTTGTAATGCTTTGGTAAATTGTAATTGTTGCCATTTGAGACTCCCTATTCCTTCAAACGCTTCAATTCACTATAACGTCGCCAAACACTCATCCAAAAACCAACCACCATCATAATACAACCTAACCAAAGTACATTGATAAATGGAAAGACAATCGCTTTCATTATGATATATTCTGGTACTTTTTCTTGCTCAACAATTTCGAAGGTTCCTTTACCGGTTTGTGGATCCACATTGGTGAAATTAATTGTTAAACCCACCTCAGGAACGGATGCTGGAATACTAAATACCCGTTTATCCCGAATATAATAAATAGGTTCGGCAATGTATTGTCCCAAACCATTATTGATTGCCAACACGCCTGAAATAGCTATATCGTCTTTTTGAGGAATGTAATTTATGTTAGTGGGTTTCGGATTAAAAGAACCGAGTTTAATCGCAAAGTTTCTGGCGGTGGTAGAATCATTCACTCCCAAATTAAATTCATGCAATTCTGTTTTCAAATCACTGGGATCAATATCGCGCTTAGGCACTTGCGAAACATGAGTATACAAATCTTTCCATAAATAATGCCGGGTATCCGGGCTGGCGACCAATCCCATTTTTTCATCAATTTGAGCATTGGGATATAAATTAAATTCATCGATTACCTCGTTGCCATCCAACTGTTGGTAATTCACTTTGTAGTAAATGTTAGGACCAGAAACAGAATCGCCTTTATAGGTAATATTGTATCCTGCCATTTTTATGGGCATATCTTTTTGTAACAACACATTTTGCCGCCGATTTTTTTCATCAAAAGCTTCTCCATAATCCACATTCATCTGGTTAATAGAAATTACTTCTTTATCTCCGGCAGACAATAACACGCCTACCATAATTAAAGCAAAGCCTATATGAGCCACCGCTGCCCCGGCAACCTTAATTTTACCTTTAATTACATTGGTAATATAGGCAAAATTGGCAGCTATACCAAAAACGCCAGCCAACATCAAAATAACATATACCGGTGCGTAAATTTTAGATATAAAAGACATGGTAATAGTCGCCACAACGGCAATAACAGTTGCCGCAATCAGCCGCTTCATCCAGGCAGTCAAATTGTCTTTTTTGTAGCGCAAATATTGAACCATGCCACTACCCAACATAATTAATACCGCAAACCATAATGAGTAGCGATTATAATGATTGATTGGATCGGTAATGGTTACGTTGGTGCCAAATAGTTTATTGATAACGGGCCAACTGGTATCTAACGTGATAAAAAAGGCAATCACAATCAATAATAAGGAGCCAACAAACATCCAAAATTCGCGGCTGTATACATTTTCTTCTTTTGTATTACCTGGTAAATTTTTATATCTTACCAAAAACAATATGATTGCTGGTATGGCAAACATTAAAATGTACACCACTAATTGCCCAGACATACCCAAATCGGTAAAGGCATGTACGGAAGTATCTCCAAGAATGCCGCTACGCGTTAAAAAGGTAGAATATAAAATGAGTAAAAAGGTAATGATAAAAGTAAGTATGGTGGCTTTTAACGAATAACCTGTATGCCGGTAAATAGCTAAGGTGTGTATACCCGCTACCAAAGTTAACCAAGGTACTAGTGATGCATTTTCAACCGGATCCCAAGCCCAAAAACCGCCAAAGGTTAAAGACTCATAAGCCCATGCAGCACCCATTAAAACACCTAAGCCCAAAATGCCACCAGAAAACAATGCCCAATTTAAAGTATGTAAAGCCCATCGTTTAGAAAAATCCATTTTCCATAAACCGGCAATTACGTAAGCAAAGGGAATTAAGGTAGAAGCAAAACCCAAAAATAAAGTTGGTGGATGAATCGTCATCCAATAATTTTGTAATAGTGGGTTTAAGCCATTGCCATCTTCAATAAAGTTTAAATAATCAGCTCGTTCAAAAATGGGAGCGTTCTGCATAAAATCCCTCAATAAAATAAATGGGGTACTGCCAATTTTATAATCGAAAAAATAAATGCCCAACAACATGCTGGCAAGGTAAAATTGAGTAATGCACAGCACTGCCATTACCGGTGCTTCATATTTTTTTGCCGTGAAAATAATAACAAAACCAAGTACGGCATGCCAAAAAGCCCAAAGCAAAAAGCTGCCCTCCTGCCCTTCCCAAAAGCAAGAGATCATATAACGCATAGGCAACTCTAAGCTAGAATGTTGCCAAACATAATGATACTCAAATTTATGATTTAAAATAAGTAAAAACAGAATGACAAAAATGCCAAGAATGGACAAAACATTAAACCCAAAACCAATACGCCCAAGTCTTAACCACGATTTAGATTTCTGTTCATGTTCAATTGAGGTACTCACCGCAAAACAAATAGCGGCAAACAAAGCCCCAATAAAACCAATAATTGCGAGTAAATGACCAAGCTGACCAGGTAAAGTCGCTTCGTTTAGATAGTTGACATCCATCAACTCGTTTTATTTGAAGTATACTCTCTTATTTCCAACTCATCTTCTACATACTTCGACGGACATTTTAGCAAAATAGTAGACGCCTCAAAAATTTCGCCTTCCATTTTTCCTGTTAATACAATGTCTTCCGAGCGTTCAAAATCTCGAGGTTTAGAGCCATAGTACACCACTTTTTTCTCCACCCCATCTTTATCTAACATTTGGAAACTAAACAAATTCGGGTCTTTAATGGGGTCGTACTCCATCAACTTTTCCTCCGTTAAATTTCCAATTACTCTAAACTCTTTACCTTCCTGCAATTTCGCCTGCGAAAAGGTAGCATACGAACTATAATCGCTAGACATACCAATAATAGCAGCAATGGCAATCGCAATAACAAATAAAACAACTATGTGAGACTTCTTCATATAAAAATCGAATAAACCAATTATTACAAATTTACGCTAAATTATATGGATAAACAACGTTATTCACCACAAAATAGTATGAAGATTTTTTTTTGAAGCGCAAACCATGAGGCAGTTTATGAACGAGCTCCCCGCCATCCGCTCAAATGCTGCGGCTTGGCTTCAATAGCCATCGCTTCTGGCAGCATAACCACTGCTGTCGGGGCTAGGCTTTTAACCGCAGCCGGTTTTAAAAACCTTTGCACCCGTGTACGGTAGAAAAAATCATTAGTGCTTTTTCTTTCCGTGCCTTTCTTTGGTATCTTGTATGTGCTAAATATTAGTCTACTCTAATACAAGATGCGACTGTGCGCCGGTCGGGTTTTCGCATATTCAATTAAGGTCGTTGTTTTCCCCGAACCCGCCACCGCATTAATTTTAATGTTGCCCGTTGAATGGATGATGTCATATTGTTTGTTGGGTTAGTTGCACTTACCGCAGGATTGTTAGGTAAATGTAGTGATTTTTTGGGAATGGGGAAACAAGTATATCTGGAAAGCTCCCAATTAAAAAAAGTCTAAGCTCAGCATAGACTTATGGTATATCTTCAATGAATTAATTTTTTAGATTTAGGGCATATTATGCGTATAACTTCATTATTTTTGTAGTTTATCTATCTTTTATAAATGCTTACAGCGCAACTCTATTTTTTATTGTGTCCAATATATATCATTCGATCTGTAGACGGAACCATCTGTACAACTGAGTTCAGCAAAATAACGATATTCTTTCCCTGGAATTAAATTCTCAAAATATGTTTAATAAGTGGAAGCATTTATGGCATTTATGTAAAATACCCATGAGCTTTAAAGAAAACATAACCATCGCTGTTATTTTTGAATTATTCCTAAGGGATGAAAAAAGATTAAGAACTAAATTTTTCTATAAATAATTGCTCTAAGGCAAACATTTCATCCCGTAAGCGAGCAGCTTCCATAAAATCTAAGTCTTTAGCAGCTTTTTGCATACGTTTTTTGGTTTCGGCAATGGCTTTTTCCATTTGATCTTTCGTCATATATTGTACTACCGGATCGGCAACCATACTTACGCCTTCCGGTTCAACATAATACGGTTCTTCTTTTTTGTTTCCTCTAATATCTAACACAGAAGTTTGTTTCAATACTTCTTCTTTAGATTTTTTGATAGTTGTAGGGGTAATATTATGGATAGCATTGTATTGAAGTTGCTTCGCTCGTTTGCGCTCATTATCGTCAATGGTTCGTTGCATAGAATCGGTTACTTTATCGGCGTACATCACTACAATGCCGTTTACATTACGCGCCGCTCTACCTGCAATTTGAATAAGCGATCGTTCATTACGTAAAAACCCTTCTTTATCCGCATCTAAAATAGCCACCAAAGAAACTTCCGGTAAATCCAACCCTTCTCTTAATAAATTAACACCAACCAATACATCAAAAACGCCCAATCTTAAATCTCTTAATATTTCAACTCGCTCTAAAGTATCTACTTCCGAATGTATATAGCGTGTTTTAATTTGTAAACGCATTAAATATTTGGAAAGCTCTTCCGCCATCCGCTTGGTTAATGTAGTAACTAAAATCCGTTCTTCTTGTTCTATAGTACGATTAATTTCACCAATTAAATCATCAATTTGATTTAAGCTGGGGCGTACATCAATACGCGGATCTAACAAACCCGTCGGACGAACAATTTGCTCTACAATTACGCCTTCAACTTTTTCTAACTCGTACGGACCCGGTGTGGCACTTACATAAATAGTTTGTCCTCGTATGTTTTGAAATTCTTCAAAATTTAAGGGACGATTATCTAAAGCAGAGGGTAAACGAAAACCATAATCCACCAGATTCATTTTACGGGAACGATCACCCCCATACATCGCCCCAACTTGTGGAACGGTAACGTGGCTTTCGTCAATCACCATTAAATAATCTTCAGGAAAATAATCTAATAAACAAAAAGGACGTGTACCTGGTTTACGACGATCTAAATATCGGGAGTAATTTTCTATACCACTACAGTAACCTAATTCCCGGATCATTTCCAAATCAAAAGTAGTTCGTTCGTGTAAGCGTTTGGCTTCTAAAAACTTCATTTCGCCTTCAAAATATTTTACCTGATCGCTAAGCTCATCTTGTATATCGTGTATGATGCCGGTTAGTTGATCTCGAGGGGACAAATACATATTTGCCGGGAAAATCGCAATGTGTTCAGCTTCCTCCAAAGGATCGCCCGTTAAAGGATCAAAGGATTCAATTTCTTCAATTTCATCACCAAAAAAAGTAAGCCGGTAAGCAAAATCTGCATATGCTGGAAATACGTCAATGGTATCGCCGCGCACCCTAAAAGTACCCCGCTTAAAATCGGAGGTAGTTCGGCTGTATAAACCTTCTACCAATGCATACAAAAATTGATTACGTGGAATTACATCGCCTACTCCAGCTCTAATAACACCTTTACTGATCTCAGCCGGATTTCCTAAACCATAGATGCACGAAACAGAAGCAACCACCACCACATCTCGCCGTCCTGAAAGTAAGGCAGAAGTTGTAGCTAAACGCAATTTTTCTACTTCTTCATTAATCGACAAATCTTTTTCAATATACAAATCAGCACCCGGAACATAAGCTTCTGGTTGATAGTAATCATAATACGATACAAAGTAATTCACTTCATTTTGAGGAAAAAACTGTTTGAGTTCTCCATACAATTGAGCTACTAAAGTTTTATTATGGCTTAACACTAAAGTTGGGCGTTGCACTTGTTCAATTACATTAGCAACCGTAAATGTTTTTCCCGAACCCGTAACGCCTAATAAAACTTGGTTGGGCTCTCCACGCTCTAAACCATCAATTAATTGACGAATGGCTTCTGGCTGATCGCCGGTGGGTTTAAATGGAGACTCTAAAATAAATTTCATGCTTAATACAAAACTAACATATTTTGATTAAGTTTTATTTTTATGATTGATAGAAAACTACGAGTTCTTTAAGAGCTTAAAATGGAAATTAAGAACACTTTAACTGCTTAAACTAAGAACTCCTGATCCCAAGCCAGAAAATCAATATTTACAACCGTTGCTTTCGTAAAATGAACACGCATATTTTTTGATAATAACGATAACACCGTCCTAAAAAAGGTGCATGCCCGCCCTTGTTAGAGTCTTTCACAGAAAACACTGATTAATCTGTTTTATGTTGCACTTCATTTTACGAGGATATTAAGTTCTGAAATTAAACATTTTTTTAAGGTATTTTGTATGATTTATTTGTGAAAAGTTAAGAAAAAAAATAACGCATTTTGCAATAAAATAATTTGTAATCAACTTAATTACAATGTTTAATGAATATTTATTTTATTTAAAAAATATATAATTTGCCTATTTTGCTAAGAAAAAGCCCTTTTTTTGTCCTTAAATATTATAAAAATAGCTTTTACTTTTGTGGTATTGATGAAATCGAACCAGTCGATTATCTTTTACTATAGAACACCTCAACCTTATTTCGTTTAGTGTTTTAAATGCAGTCCTGTTTATTTTTAGTAGCAGGATTGCTTTTTTTAAGATGGTCATTTTATCCGGTACAATTTAAATTTGTTATTATTGTGGCTTAACATTCTGATAGCACAATTTGAGTAAAAAATTAACGTATTACAAAATTGATAACATCAAACCAGTTGTTGAAAATTACCGGCAATGGGGTATTCATCAGTTGTATAATGACAAAGAAGAATTTGTTAAAGATGTTACATGGAAAACGATTGATTTAATTTTTGAGCAAAATAGTTTAAAGCAAGTTAAAGAACTGATTGAGAAAACCTATTATAATGAGAAAATAAGGCTTAAAACCGATCCGTATAAAATTGACCCGAAAGATGAAAAACTTTTTTGGAGCTCGGTAAAAAAAAGATTAACCAATATTTCTATTGGCGAATCGATTGATGAAGAAAATGACTTGAAAGTATTGACCGAAGAAATTATTCATCGATATGCCGAAGAAATATTAGGGGGCTTTAAAATCAATACTTATAAATTTGCTCAACGCATGATACCAAGGTTATTGAGGCGGTTGCTTAACTCCGCATCTGCCAGAAACTTTGGGAGGTTTTACTCTAACAAATATGTATTATCAGAACGCCTGTTTTATGCAGGGCATATTGATTTAATTAGAGCTATTGCCGCTAAAACCACCTTAGTTTTTGTTCCCACACATTTTAGCAATTTAGATTCGATGTTGGTAGGTTGGACAATTAACAGCATTGGTGTACCACCTGTTACTTATGGGGCAGGTTTAAACTTATTTAAAACCCGTATTTTAGCCTACTACATTAGCCGGTTAGGAGCTTACAAATTAGACAGGCGGAAAAAAAATGATTTGTATTTAAACACTTTAAAAATGTACTCTCAATTGCTAATTGAAGAAAACTGTAACAGTTTGTTTTTTCCTGGAGGAACCCGGGCAAGATCGGGTGCTTTAGAAACACGCTTTAAATTAGGTTTGTTAGGTACTGTAGTAGAAGCGCAATACGAAAACTGTAAAAGAGGTGAAACAGACTTTACCAAAATTGTACTTGTACCAACTACCATCAATTACTATTTTGTATTAGAAGCCAAACAATTAATTGAACAGCATCTAAAAAGAACCGGCAAAGAAAAATATTATTTAAATAATGAATCGGATATAAAAGGTATAAGTACTGTTATACAATATATATGGAAATTTTTCGCAACTTCATCACAAACTGCCGTTACTTTTGGGCAACCGATTGATGTATTTGGCAATCATATTAATGAACAATTGGAAAGCATAGATAAACATGGCCGGGTAGCCAACATTGCAGACTATTTTAAAAGGGAGGGGGCATTTGTAAAAGATAGTCAACGAAATATGACTTATACGCAATTTTTAGGAGAGCATATTTTACGGGAATTCAGAAGAGGAACAATTGTTTTTACCAGCCAGATTGTGGCTTTTGTGGGCTATCAAATGATTAAAAGGATGCATCGAAAATTAGATTTGTATGACTTATTACGATTACCGGAAGATGACCGCGTAATTTCTTACGAAGATTTTAGTCAGAATATCTATAAACTTATTATTCATATAAAAGCAATAGCAGAACAAGGTGAAATACTGATCGACCCGAACGTTTTAAAAACCGTAGATGAAGTGATTGAACATGGCATTCGTAACTTAGGAGCCTATCATAACAAACGCCCCTTAAAAATTAATGAAAAAGGCTTGCTTACTTCAGAAAATATGAATTTGTTATTTTATTATCATAATAGATTGAGTGGATTTGAATTCGAACAACACATATCGTAAACCTAAAATTGCTGTTTTGGGTGCTGGTTCTTTTGGAACTGCAATAGCTAATCTGGTTAGCGAAAATCATCCCGTATATTTATATGTACGAGATGAGTTGAAACTTAAAAATATAGCAGAAACAAGAGTTAATCGACAACATCAACTATCTGAAAATATATTACTTAGCAATAAGCTGCCAGAAATTATTGAACAGTGTTCATTGCTCTTTCCGATTGTACCTTCGGCTAATTTTAGAGATTTTATCAAAGAAATAGCCCCTTATATAAACCCGCAACATACCATAATACACGGCACCAAAGGTTTTGATGTTAGTAAAGCACCGGTTAATCCGCAAGAAGAAAATTTATTGTTAGAAAAAAAACAAATCAACACGATGAGTGAGGTGCTGTTAGAAGAAACCGTTGCCTTAAAAGTTGGGGTGATTGGTGGACCTAATTTAGCTTTAGAAATTTCGGAAGGACAACCTGCTGCTGCTGTTATATCGAGCAAGTTTGATTCGGTATTTAGCGAAGGTAGCAAGGCTTTACGCAGTACTCGTTTTCAGGTATTAAAATCGTATGATGTAATTGGTACCGAAGTAGCGGGTGCTTTAAAAAACATTATGGCGATTGGAGCAGGCATTTTACACGGCATGGGTTTTGGGTTAAACGCCAGAGCTATGCTCATCAGCAGGGGGTTGAACGAAATAATACGTATTGGTCAAGTTTTTGGCGCACAGAGCGATACTTTTTTAGGTATTGCCGGCATTGGTGATTTAATTGCCACCTGTTCTAGTCCTTTAAGTAGAAATTTTTCACTCGGAAATGATCTAGCAAAAGGCAAACGGTTAAATGAAATTTTAGAAAGTAGTCAAGAAGTAATTGAAGGGGTGAAAACGGTTATGATCACTAAGGCTTTAGCCAACCGGTACAATCTTAAAATACCCATTACCAATAAAATTTTTGAAGTGCTCTTTAAAGCGTTGCCGGTTGAAAAAGGAATACAACATTTAATGGTTTACCGTAATTTGCCGGATATAGATTTTGTGGTATAATACCGATTATTAAATGTTGAATTATTCTATACGAAATCAATCTTTAAACCGCTCTTCCAAAACCCGCATAGCATCGTCATAACCAATTTTAAGAAAAGATTTGGCTTTGCTCTTTTCAAAATTTAAAATTGAACCCAGCGGAACAGAAGGCTTAATTTCGAGGAGGTTAACCATCGCTTTAAGTTTACGGTGGTTATAAATACGAAAGGGATTAAGAGAGGAAATATTAGTGACATTAAAACTAATTATTAAATTCGGTTCACTGTGGTGGTTGATACATTCGGTGATGGGTATATTGTCGAAAATACCGCCATCTACAAATTTATGATTGTTAATTAAATGGGTTTTAAACAATGGAAAGGTAGAACTAGCAATAATATACTCGGTCAATTCACCTTTGGGTACATCTTTTTTACGGATGTATTCGAAGCGTCGTTTGGTAACATTTACGGTAACTAAACTATAGCCAACCGGTGAGTTGTAAATTAGGTCTTCATTAATATAATTTCGAATTAAATTTTTGAGTGGGTTAACATCAGCACCTTTGTGGCGCAACACTTCGCTACCTAATTTTAAAAAAAGGTTTCTCTTTTCTTTTATGCTCGAAAATATTTTGTTGAATTCTAAATTTGCCCAGATGTCTTCTAATAACTCTAATTCACCTTGTACAAACGCCGCACCATTTATAGCACCAATTGAAGTGCCTGAAACAACAGTAACTTGTTTATCTAAACCCGTTTCTTTTAAGGCTTTCCAGGCACCAACCTGCCAAGCTCCCCGTGAGCCACCTCCAGAAAAAACCAGTCCTATTTTGTTTTGAGATTCGGTCATTTTTTATATGCTAAACTTGAATAATTAAATACATGAATACACAAAAGTAAAATAATTTAAGGAATATTTTATATAATTAACAGCTGCTAATGAGTATTTAATGATTTTATTGAGCGTGAAACCACTTTTTTATGGCTTGCAAGGCAGGCTTATTGCGAGGTGTATAACCGGTATCGCATTCGCCGCCTTCGCCAAACCATTCATAGAAAAACACCCCAGATAACGCTTTGTGATTCAACCAAACGGTGTTAAAGGCATCAAAACAATCCAACTGTTCTTGCAAGTCTACTTCATTACTCATTAAATAATTCCAGGGGTCTTTGTTGTTGCCATTTTGTGAAGCATATCCTATTTCGGAAATGAGCATAGGTTTGTTAATAATTTGCTGTTTTTTCAATAATTTTTTTTGAATGCTTACCCAGCGTTTAACTAACTGACCCACTTTTGGATTATTTAAAGTGGTTAGTGAAAAGTATCCATTTACTCCAATGATGTCTAATTCTTCAAAAAAGGTAGTGTTGGTTAAGGCATCCCAATTGGTTGAATAGCTTAACATACCACTGTATTGAATACGTAAATGTTGAATTAAGTCTTTCCAATACAATTCGTGTTTTTGCAAAGAAGAAAATTCTGAACCAGCAAATAAAAGCTCTACTTTTTCATCTTCAGCTAATTGGGCTATTTGGGTCATTAATATTGTATAACTGCTAAACCAATGCTCTAGATTTTTAGGGTTTATTTTGCCACGCCATTCATCTGTTTTGGCTTCTTTTAATAATACTATAGGTAATAAGGCTACTTTAAAACCTAATGCTTTGGCTTGCTGAGTGGTTTGTACAATTTGTTGCCACTTGGGCGAGTCAATTGTTGGAATTTCAATGGTAGAAGATCGAATATCATCCTGATAAAATTTAAAGGTTAAGCAAACCCAAGCAGAGCCGGTTTCCTTAATTTCTTTCAGCATGGGCAGATAGTTAAACGTATAATCAGTTGAATGTAAGCCTAAAGTAATACCGGTTATTGTTGACGCAATTTTTTCATTATCGTTTTTGCAGATAGGACCAAAATATTTAGCTGCTTGAAGAAAACCTACTAGAAAAAGTGTCGAAATTAAACAAATGAAAAACCGCATTGAATGGCAAAGTTAGTTAAAAATCATAAGCTTAGATAACAGCTAAGTTGATTCGATTAATTTACTCCCTAAAAACAGTTTCTTTTATTTATTTTTGCGCTTCAACGTTAAAAAAGAATAGACTTCAATGAATTTGATCAATGAGTTAACTAATAAATTTGGAAAAGAGATTGTAAACGGCTTGTCTCTTAATTTAGGTGCTGCAACGGATAGTGTAGAAAAATCGGTACAAGGAACCTTGCCTGCTCTATTGGGCGGTTTAATTAATAAAGTACAATCAAAAAAAGGGGCAGAAGAGCTGTACAATTTATTAAACAAAAAAGAATATGATGGAGGCTTGCTAAATAAAATTGGTAATTTATTTAGCGGTAGCGAAAGCATCAATTTATTAAAAAATGGGTTGGATGTATTGCCGACCGTGTTGGGCGGACAAAGCAAAATGGGCACCATATTAAGTATTGCCGGCGGCTTGTTTGGCGGCGGTTTAAGTCGCTCTCAATCGGTTTTTGGTATGTTGGCTCCGGTGTTACTCAATTTTATTGGTAAAAAAATACGTACCGGTAAATTAAATCAAAAAGGCTTAGTTGATTTATTATTAGGACAAAAAGATTTTGTACAAAAAAACACACATAAAGATATTGCCAAAGAAATGGGTTTTGCCAATTGGGCTAGCGGTCAGGCATCAGCTTCAAATGATTTAGATGATACCTTCGAAGTAGAAACCGAACAGTCAGCATCTGCCTCATCAGGTCGTCGTTTTCCAACATGGTTAATTCCTTTTGGCGTGGTGTTAGGTGCTATTGCTGCCTTATTTTTATTAACCAAAGCTTGTGGTGAAATACCTGAAGAAAAACGAAAAGCTATGGAGGCTAAAAAAGCGCAGCAAGAAAACAGAACACAGCAAGCCAGTAAAAAAGTAGAATCAAATCAACAATTAAATACCTTACAAAATAAACAAACAAAACCGGCAAACACTCAAAAACCACCAATAAAACAAAATACCAATACTGGTAGACCCAACAATCAAAATCGACCAAATAACCAGGCAAACCAAAATATAAATAAAACTACCAATAAGCCTAATGCTGCCAATAGCCAACAACAACCCAACGGAGGCAGAAAGGGTATACAAAACCAGCCAAATAGAAATAATATAAATAAGCAGCAAACCCAAACACCCCAAACGACTCAAACATCCCAAACAACAAACAAACAACAAACCAAACCGGTAAGGCAAAATACTACAGCAACTAAGCCAACATTACCAGGAACTTCTAATACAGCAACAACTCCACCAGTGAAAAATCGACCGAATGCTAGACCGGGTACAAAAAAGAATACAAATGCCGCTGCTAGTACGGCTTCAAAATATAGAGGTTCTGTAGCATTAGTGGATAAAGCTGCAATGACCAAAACCAGTACTATAGTAAATTTAGGTACCGTAACTAATGATAATAAAACCTTAACCCGGGCAGCAGAAAGTAATTTTAAAAAGATTGCTCAAATTATGAAAGATAACCCTACTACTAAACTTACTTTACGAGCACATAACCAAGATTTTAAGGATGCGGCAAAAAATACAAACGCCAAGAAATTGGGTGTAACTCGTGCGAATATTTTACAAAAATTAATGGTTGAACAGGGTGTACCGGCTAACCGGATTAAGGTTGAAAGCTTAGGCAATACCGAATTATTGATTAAGCAAGATCCTGGAAATACGCGTAACCAGCGTATTAGTGTTAAAATTAATTAGATAGTTTATAATGAAAGTTATACGAAAAGCGGCTTCTAATTTTTGAGGTGGCTTTTTTTGTTTAACTGCTTTTGTTTGCACCCTAATTGAATACGAGTGAGCTTGGAAGACTAGCCCTGATTGGAGCGGTTATGCTATTTTGCAGCGCAGATTTGTGCATTGGCAATAGCATTTGAGTGGAAAGCAGGGAGCCCATTCGAAAATTCCAATCATGTTTCGCTTCAAATAAATTTGTAAGCATAGTTTGTACGATGAAGGAAGTAGGAAGTTATACAATTGAAAACCTGATAAGTATTAATGATTATGGTTGTAGACTAAATATTATCCGTACATTAGCAAAATAAAATTAAAAGCAAATGAAATTTACCTTGTCAATATACACTTTAGTCTTCTTTATTTTTTTTACACAATGCAACTTAAGCAACATAACTAAAACGGAAAATACGGATATGAAAGAAAATGTCGAAACAACTGCAGTAATTGAACCATTAATGGAAGTTAAAGAGCCTCAAAAAATTGAGGCACCTACAGCCATAAAAAAAGATACCATATTAGAGTTACATGGAGACAGCCGCACCGATTCATATTATTGGATGCGCTTAAGTGATGAACAGAAAAATGCCAAAGAACCGGATGAGCAAACACAACAAGTTTTGGATTACTTAACTGCAGAAAATACTTATGCCAAATCGATTATGGAGCCAACAGAAGCTCTTCAAAAAAAGTTGTTTGACGAAATTGTGGGTAGAATAAAAAAGGAAGATGAATCGGTACCCTATTTTAAAAATGGCTATTGGTATTATACTCGTTATGAAGCCAAAAAAGAATATCCGATTTACTGCAGAAAGAAAGACAGTTTAGATAATGAAGAAGAAATTTTATTAGAAGTGAATGAAATGGCAGCAAGCCACGAATACTACCGAATAGGTGGTTTTAATATTAGTTTAGATAATAAATTAATGGCGTACAGCGAAGATACCGTTAGCCGAAATATATTTACAATTTATTTTAAAAATTTAGAAACCGGAGAAATTTACAAAGATCAATTAACCAACACCACAGGCTCAGGTGCTTGGGCAAATGATAACAAAACTTTTTTCTATACCAGTAAAAACGAAACCTCCTTACTATCGGAGAAAATATGGAAGCATCAATTGGGCAGCGAACAAAAAGATAATGAATTGATTTATCACGAAAAAGATCCGACATTTTATATGGGGGTTTACAAATCGAAATCAGATAAATATGTGATTATTTGGAACAGCAGTACTTTAGTTAGTGATTATCATATTTTAGATGCGAACACGCCAGATGCCAAATTTAAACAATTTTCGCCGCGTGAAACTAAACACGAATACTCCATTGATCATTTTGAAGATAAATTTTACATTGTTACCAATTGGGAAGCAGAAAATTTCAGGTTAATGGAAACACCAGAAAGTGCTACTTCAAAAGATAATTGGACAGAAGTGATTCCGCATAGGGAAGATGTTTTGTTAAATTATATGGTGGTGTTTAAAGATTATTTGGTGATTAGCGAACGAGGTAATGCTTTAACTCAATTAAAAGTAGTTGATCAAAAAACTAAGGAAGAACATTATGTTGAAATACCAGAAGAAGCCTATGTAATTTACGCTTCTTCCAACCCAGAGTTTGATTCGGAGACTTTACGCTTTGGGTATTCTTCTTTAACCACGCCTAACTCTATTTTCGATTATCATATGAAAGACAAAACCCGCAAATTGTTAAAGCAACAAGAAGTAGTTGGTGGACATGTACCGGAAGATTATGTGACTGAAAGGTTTTTCATAAAAGCGCGAGATGGAGTGGAAGTACCTATGACTTTAGTGTATAAAAAAGGCTTGGTTAAAAGTGCTGATACTCCAACCTTATTATATTCCTATGGTTCATATGGTAGCTCTACCGATCCATGGTTTCGGTCGCCACAATTGAGTTTGTTAAATCGGGGTTTTATTTATGCCATTGCGCATATTAGAGGTGGGCAAGAAATGGGTAGACAATGGTATGAAAATGGAAAAATGCTCAACAAAAAAAATACGTTCACCGATTTTGTAGATTGTGCTAAGCATCTGATAAAAGAAAACTATACTACTGCTGAACATTTGTATGCCGCGGGTGGAAGTGCCGGAGGTTTGCTTATGGGAGCGGTAGCTAATATGAGTCCTGAAAGTTTTAATGGGATTATTGCTGATGTTCCCTTTGTAGATGTAGTAAGTACCATGTTAGATGAAACCATACCATTAACCAGTAATGAATTTGATGAATGGGGTAATCCTAAAAATAAAGAGAGCTACGAATATATGCTTTCGTATTCTCCTTACGATCAGGTGCAAGCCAAAAACTATCCTAATATGTTAGTGCTTACGGGTTTGTTCGATTCGCAAGTACAATATTGGGAACCAGCAAAATGGGTAGCCAAATTGAGAGAGTTGAAAACCGATGATAATTTACTCTTGCTAAGCACCAATATGGAGGCAGGGCATGGGGGTGCTTCCGGTAGGTTTGAATACCACAAGGAAACGGCTTTGAAATATGCCTTTATGCTAATGTTAGAGGGGATGGAAAATTAAGTAATTGACAAGTGTAAAGCCGAGTTTAGCATACCATCATTTTCATTTATTTAAATTTCTAACATACCCCAATTTTTCCAAATCCGTTGTGTGTTTGGTAAGATGTGTTTTGCCATCTTTCAAAACATAGAGTGTATCGCAAATATCAATAATGTGATCATATAAATGATCGGTAATGATGATGCCCTTGTGCATTTTTTGTCGAACAATGAGTTGTTTGATGCTTTCAATATGAAGCGGCATTACTTGTGAGAAAGGTTCATCTAACATACAAAACCGGCTTTTTGCCATTAATATCGCATATATTTCAATTATACGGCGTTCGCCACCTGATAGATTTTTTAGTCGGGTAACATAACACTTTTTAAAAGATGGAAACCATGCTATAAACGCTGAAAAGTCAATATCAAAATCTTTAAACACACGTTTTACGGTAATAGAATTTGGGGTAAATTGAAATTGAGGTAAATAGTTCATTTGTAAGTGAGACCGATAGTTGGTAGTCAAAGCACGTTCATTAATTCGGATGGATTTGTCTTCTGGCGTTAATTCTCCAAATATAATTTTCATTAAACAAGATTTGCCACTTCCATTTCTACCGAGCAAGCCGGCTATTTTGCCTGTTTCGCTTTTTAAGTAAATATCTTGAAGTATTCTTTTGTGGTTAAATGAAAGTAATACACTATCTATTTCTAAGATATTTTTCATCTTAATTGAAAGCTGATAATCATAAGCGTTAAAAATAGCAGCCAATCAAAACTAAGTGTTATGAACCAAAGTTTTCGTTTAGATATACCGATGTTTTTGTAATAATAAAATTGCCTGAATTTATAAGTTTTAATAAAATAAAAGATTAAGCCAAGTGTGATTATTTTAAACCAAAATAGAACCACAAAAGTTTTTATGCCATAAGTATATAGTATGATTGCGCAGCAGATTGTAATAATAAAACTTGCCAAAGCAAAGGATTGATAAAAGCAAAGTATGGAGCGAAGTGTTTTCATAAGGCATGAACGTTTAGTATAAGTATTTATTTTTCATTTATTTAAATAAGATGTAATCAATTTCTAATTCAAAATTACCGGCTGTTTTTTCGGTAGTAATAAAACCTATTCGTATAATTTTGCTTAAGAGGCTTTTTGAAATATTTTTTCCGGTAGGCTCACCCATTTGATATTGCTTAAAGTTAGTGAGATCAACTTCAACTTCGGCGAAACCTTTGGGTTGCTTGGGGAGCTTTAGTTTATAATAAGGTTTGTAAAATGGTTGATCAGTCTCAAGGGTAAACCCAAACTGAATACCAGTATTTTTATAGCGAATAATAAGTGTTTCATAACCAGATAGATCATAGCGATCAAATGGACTTTTCAATGAAACGAAACCACCGTTGTTTTCTAAAGATTGTGTACCATTTAGTTTAAGCGTTTTTTTGGTTAGTTGTATTTTCGCATTAGATAAACCACCCATTACATTATCAGTAATTACCTGCCAATTTTGAACCCCACTTGTTTTTCCAAAGTTGATCTCAAATGATTCATTAAAAAAAATGAATATAGGTATTAGAAAAAAGAAAGTTAATTTCATGCTATTATCGATTTAATCAACGGTTTTCGGAAATAATAATTTAAAGGTACTACCTTTTTCATTAGAATTAACTAATTGTATTTCTCCTTGATGAATATGCATAATTTTTTTACAAATAGACATACCCAAACCTGTGCCCTTATATTCTGATGCATTATGAAACCGTTCAAAAGGAGTAAACAAATCATCAACATTTTCTGGCTTTATACCTATTCCATTATCTTTAAAAAAGATTACATAATTTTCTTTATTTTCTTGTGTTTCAATACAAAGCTTTGGTTGATATTTTTTTTCTTTTGGTTGAAACTTTATTGCATTGGAAATTAAATTTTGGAAAACGGTTTTAATAATGGCTACATTCCCCATTATAACAGGTAGATGTTTTATTTTGATCTGAATATTTTTTTTCTCTATTTCGTAAGAGAACAGCAACAATACTTGCTGCATTATATCATTTAAATCAACGGATTCAAACTCATAATTCTTCTGATCTAATTTAGAATACATTAATAGATTATTAATCAAATCCGACATAGCATCAACAGAACTTGTGATAATATTGAAGTATTTTAGCTTCTCTATATTTGCAGTTGCAATTTTTTTATAATCCTCTTTTAACAGTTCATTAAAAGCTTTAATAGTTTGCAAAGGGGCTTTTAAATCGTGGCTCATAATATGAGAATAAACAACCAGCTCGCTATTCTTTTTATTCAATTTTTGGGCTTGTTCTTCCGTTTCAGTGTATTTAAAAATAAGCTCTTTATTTAAACTTTGCATATTAGCATCTTGCCGCTCAAAAAAAGATGCCAAAATTACGGGTATAGTATTAAGTGTGCCTAATTGCACAAATTTAATAAGGGTTGCTATAAAGTCATCACCAAAAGCAATTATTACCCCGGGTATATGAAAAATAACTGCGCAATAGATCAAATAAAAAATACGATGTTGATTTTTGCTTATGATGATTGTGTAGATAATTTGAAATGCCAGAATAAACCAAAGACACGACATTAGCGTTACATTGGCTATACAAAAAATGCAATAGGCAAAAACAATAGGTAAACCAAATGCTATTACTAATATGGAAGTATCGTAGTACCTTTTTTTAAATAAAATTATTGAAAAAAGATAAAGGCTAATCTCACTTAAATTAACCATTGTAAAAATAAAATCATAAGCACCACCTAAGCGACAAACGGCAACACAAATGTTTTGTACTAATAAAATACTGATAACTAAAAAATGTAAATTATAAGATATTTCTTTAAATGACTTTGCATGGGTTAGTTGATCGAAAATTGAACTTTTTTCAAGCATAATAAAATATTTATATTAAAATATTCATTTTAATTAAAAATGTTGATTAACTAATTAAGAAAGCGTTATATATAATTTTACTCAACTTGAACGTAGCAGAATTACTTGATATTGCTCTTTAGTATGACATAACTAAATCGAATGGTTACTAATTAATGCTAACTTCATAAAAAAGTAAAATAGTAGCGTGAGACCTTTAATATACGTAAAAATTTAAAATTTGTTTTCATAAATAAAAACACCACAAATGTGATATTACAATTTTGAGAATTTTTTTATAAACTAAAAACCACTTTTGCTTGCTCCCCCAATTTCCCTATCTAATTTTTTTACTGTATATTTCGCATCTTACAAAATTTAAACAAATTTAATGAAATATAAAGGAAGAGAACAAAGCCGCAATGTAGAAGA
>CALHDG010000013.1 GCA_938023075.1 uncultured Chitinophagales bacterium | reverse complement strand
CAAGGTTTTTATGGGAGATTCAAAAATAACTTTGCATTTCGTCAATTATACATAATTTTCATATGTATGTCTTGATTATTAAGACATTCTACCAAAAAAATTAATTTTTTACTAAAGCTGTGTATTTTATATGATTAACAGGTTAAAAGATATTATGAATTATATTAAGATAAGATTTTTTTTAGACTTTATGAAATCTTACAACTGATTTCTGAGTTAAAATAGCAATTTTAACATTTGGAAAATCAATTTTGATTTTTTGAGGAGACCCTAATTATTATGCCATCTAAATAGTTCCAATATGCACCTTTTGAAGCATAATACAAAATTACGCTTGCTGCTAAACCATTGCCATACAAAAATATACTTTTGCTATCTCCATACTTTTGATCTAAAGTATAAATTAAAAGATCTAAATCGGTACTTAAATTTGAAAGGTTACAACCAATGTTGTCACAGTATTTACCAACGCTATTACTATGAAAATATTGATAATGAATACAATTATAGTATGATGAACAATCTCCATTATATACTTGATCATATGATATTCCTCGATGACTCAATCGAACTATTAATATATCAGAACTTGTATTGCCTTTTACTTCAATTGGTATTATCCGGTCGTTGTTTTTTAGAGAAAAATATTCGGAATCATCATAATTACAGGAGATAAAGCATCCTATGGTTAGAAACAGGCTCAATGTTTTCATTTTTTTCATTTTTTAAATTTAAAGGATGGCATAAAATAAAAATTTAAACCTATAGCTGTTTTAATGTAAGGATTTTTACCATAGGCGTATATAATAAATGAATCAATAAAAAAATTTTCACCTAATTGCCAGCCAACTTTTAATGAAGCAAAGTTTAAATGTAGGGTTGTAGTTTCATTTACTACATTGTCGGCATTAAAAAAATAAATTGGGTTGGAAGTATTGTATACGTATCTTCCAAATCCAATTAAATAATACATATAAGATTTTTCATCAAGCAATTCAATTTTTTTTTTTTGTATTCATAACCCAACTCAACTGTCCAACGATAAGAAGATTTTTTATAAGAGCTTACATTGAAAATATTAAAACTATGCGTTGTTTTTAAAGCAATAAAATCAGTTGCCTTTAAACTAATTAAATATTTATAGGCAATTACTGCATAGTTATCTCCAAAAAAATGATGGGGCTGATCAACATAACTTAAAGCAAAAGCAAAAGCAAAACCATAGCCAATACCAATATTGTGTTTTTTTCTAATTTTAGAGTGATTTATTTCGTCATTACATTTTAGCGAATCTAATTCACTTTTAGTTTCATTTTTCAAATAATTCTCACTTAGACCAATGCCAATGTAATTTTTATTTCTGATTGACATTGTTGCAAGTTTAAACTCAGAGAGACCAATTTTAAATTCAGGACTTGTTTTACTTTTAAATTTCAATGAATCTGATTCACTTTTAATTATTCTATTTTTAAAATAATTTTCATTTAAACCAATATAATTCCTTTTCAAGTATTCTTCAAGTTCCTTTTTGATGCTTATAGTTTCTATAGGTTTTACTATATGGATTGGTATAACATATTTTGGACTTGGAGATGGGATTATTAGGCTATCTTTAAAAGTATAATTTATTTTAGTAACAACTATCTTTTCAATAGGCTGTACTGTCTGACCGAAGTTAATGAGCGGTAGCAACAAAAAGAAAATTGGCAAAAGGTCTTTTTTCATAATATAAAAATAAGTAATAAAACTATGAATGTCAAATTGGCTCTATTTCTAACCAACCCCAACTTGCTCCTTCCTTCCAACCCCATCCCAAAGCAACTGCAACAACTCCCGCGCCTTATGCATCTTCCTAACCCCATCAAAAACCAAAATTAAACTTTTGTTGCTTTCTTTTAGATTAGCTTTTTTCGGGTTTTTCATCACCCACTGCATGGTTTTTTGAAAAATGGTAGAATCGTAAAAACTGCTTTCTGGATTAAGGACAAAATAACAGCGCAGTTTGCCACTCTTGAAAATAATACGTTCATAGCCTAATTTTTTGGCGAGCCAACGTAAGCGAACCGTATCAAACAACTCTCGAACTTCTGGCGGGATGGGACCAAAACGGTCAATCAATTTATCTCGAAAAACTTTTAAGCCATCGGTGTTTTCAATATTATCTAACTCGGTATATAAACTCAAGCGTTCGTTGCTGGCGTTTACATAATCATCGGGAATTAATATTTCTATATCCGTATCAATTTGACAGTCACGGACATACTTGGGGTCTTTGCTAATTTCATCGGCAAACAACTCTTTAAAGTCGGTAGTTTTTAATTCTTGTATAGCTTCATCTAATATTTTATGAAAAGTATCGTACCCAATATCGGAAATAAAACCACTTTGCTCGCCGCCTAACATATTGCCCGCACCTCTAATATCTAAATCGCGCATCGAGATATTAAAGCCGCTACCCAAATCAGAAAATTCGGTAATGGTTTGCATCCGCTTTCGCGAATCGTTGGGCAGCATATAAATAGGTGGCGCAATTAAATAACAGAAAGCTTTTTTGTTCGACCGCCCCACTCTGCCGCGCAACTGATGCAAATCGCTCAAGCCAAAATTTTGAGCATTGTTGATGATGATGGTATTGGCGTTAGGTATATCTAAACCACTTTCAACAATATTGGTACTGAGCAACACATCGTATTTACGGTTGATGAAATTTTGCATGCGCTCTTCCAACACTTTACCTTCCATTTGCCCATGCGCTACCCCAATATCCACATCAGGACAAAGACGTTTCAACATTAAGCGCACATCTTCAATATCTTTTACCCGGTTATGTACAAAAAATACTTGTCCACCACGATACACTTCAAAATTAATCGCTTCTCTTATCGCATCATCTTCAAAACTAATATGCTCTGTAGTAACCGGTTGACGGTTGGGAGGCGGCGTAGTCATAATACTTAAATCGCGCGCACTTAACAACGAGAATTGCAAAGTTCGGGGAATAGGCGTTGCCGTTAAAGTTAAGGTATCCACATTTACTTTAAAGTTACGAAGTTTTTCTTTTGCCGCTACGCCAAATTTTTGTTCTTCATCTATAATTAATAAACCGAGGTCTTTAAATTTTACTTTTTTACTGAGGATGGCATGCGTTCCAATTAAAATATCTACTTGCCCTTCGACTACTTTTTTCAGAGTTTCGTTTTTTTGTTTGGTGGTTTTAAAACGATTGATATAATCTACCGTACACGGAAATTCTTCCAAGCGCTTGCTAAACGTATTGTAATGTTGTAAAGCTAAAATGGTGGTCGGCACCAAAATAGCCACTTGCTTGCTATCGGCAACCGCTTTAAAAGCTGCCCGAATTGCAATTTCTGTTTTCCCAAAACCCACATCGCCGCAAACCAATCTGTCCATGGGGTAATCTTTTTCCATGTCGGCTTTTACATCTTGTGTAGCTTTTTGTTGATCGGGCGTATCTTCATAAATAAACGAAGCCTCTAACTCGGTTTGTAAATAACTATCTTCTTCATAAGCAAAGCCTTTACTGGCTTTCCGTTTGGCATACAACTGAATTAAATCTTTGGCAATGTCTTTTATTTTACGCTTGGTCTTTCGCTTTAGATTTTCCCAAGCATCGCTGCCCAATTTATTAATTCGAACTGCCCTGCCATCTTTACCCACATATTTACTAACTTTATGTAATGAACTTACATTCACATACAACACATCATTATCTTTATAAAATAATTTAATCACCTCTTGCGTTTGTCCGTTGATGTCTAACTTCATCATACCGGCATATTTGCCAACGCCATGATCCATATGCGTCACATAATCGCCGGGTTGTAAGTCGCGCAGTAGTTTTAAATTAATGGCTTTGGCTTTACTGTACGCCTGACGAATATTGTATTTGTGATAACGCTCAAAAATCTGATGATCGGTATAACATAAAATGTTCAGATCTTCATCAATAAAACCGGCATGCAAAGTTTGGGTTATAGGATGATATTTAATTTTATCCGGCGAGTCGCTCAAAATGTCTTCAAAAATATTGTTGAAGCGTTTGACTTGTCTGGGGTTTTCGGCAAAAATAAAATTGAGGTAATTTTCCTTTTGGTGATGCAGCAAATCTTTAATCAGCAAATTAAAATTTTTATTAAAAGAAGGCTGTGGTTTGATGTTGTATGCAATGGTTTTGCCCTTTTTATAAAAAGCCGAGTAACCCATTTCTACTACTGGCGATTTCTCTATACCTTTCTGCAAGGTTGCGGCATCTAAAAATTGAAAATGCTCTGCCATCTCTTCTTCCCCCGGTTGAAGCTGATCTTTTAAACCACTGGAGAGTTCAAAAATATCTTTACACTTTTCTAACAAGCCAAACATATCTTTTACCCAAACCGTTGTGCGATTACTAATCAAATCAAAAAAGGGCACTTTTTCTTCTTTTCTGAATTGCGAATTAATGTTGGGTACGATGTTTACCCGCGCCACTTTTTTAACCGACAATTGATTTGCCGGATCGAACACCCGGATACTTTCCACTTCTTTGCCAAACAATTCTACCCGGTAAGGCAACTCATTACCAAAAGAATAGATGTCTACAATATCTCCGCGAATGCTAAACTCGCCCGGCGAATACACAAAATCAGTATGCATAAAACCATACTCCACCAACACCTCTGTAATAAAAGGCACATCTAAAGCTTCGCCACTTTTTATTTGGATGGTACTTTTTTTCAGCACCTTGGTATTCACCACTAACTCAAACAAAGCCTCCGGATAAGTAACCAACAGTTCGCCGGTTGTGTTGGTATTTAAAAAGCGACTCACCGTTTCGGTGCGCAACAATACATTGCTGTTGTTAATGGTATCGAACAAGCCGGGTTTTTTAAACGAATCGGGGAAGAACAAAATATCTTTTTGTCCTAATAAATTTTTTAAACTGTTTTGATAGTAAGCCGCTTCTTCTTTGTTCGATAAAATGTAAATGTGACTTTTGGGGCGCGTTAAATAAGTGGCTGCTGCAATAATAGAATCGAACGAACC
>CALHDG010000012.1 GCA_938023075.1 uncultured Chitinophagales bacterium | reverse complement strand
GCTAAGGCTAAGCCACAAAGGGTTAAGGGGGTTGCCCATCTGTCGAAATTTAGGTTGGCATTTTTTGAGCGATCAACCATAGCGACAGGGGTTTTGGCTGAGTCGTCTTTGCCGTCAAAAAAGTACATCCAAATTAAATTGGTGGTGTTGATAACGGTTAGTAAGACACCGAGCAGTGTACCCACAATTTTAAGGACAATGTGGGTTTGGTTTTGAAAGCTATAATAAAGCATAACCAAACCAATTAGTAAAAACAGGATGGCGGAAAAATACTCGCCGAAAAGTTTACGTAACATAGTTTATTTTTTTGGTTAGAAAATAAATTAAATTATTAATTATTAATTTTTTCTATTATTCCAGTTGGGTTTGTTTGGTTTGGATTTTAGGCTACCAAGTTGTTATTTGCTATAAAATTGCGACTTAAAAAGCCTATGCAACGAAGCACTACCCTTAGCAAACTAGCCCTGATTGCAGCGGTTATACCTGCTTGAAGCGCAGGCATTGAAGCCTTGGCAAAAGCAGGTATTTGAGCGGAAAGCAGGACTGCACTTTATTCAATGTCTTTCGTTTCGCTTCAAAAAAATAGATAAAAAGATAATTTTACGAAGTTGAAGAACGCGAACTGATGTATTTGATGATGCCAATGCCGGATAAATCTCCGAGCGTATTGGCTGCTATATCTAACAAATCAAAATGCCGGTTGATGATGGCATATTTTTGAATGAGTTCGATAGCCACTCCATACATCAGTAAAGCTAAAAAGGCGGTAAGCAAGGTTTTATTGTTTGGAAAAGTTTTTTCAACTAAGATTTTAGGTGAAAAGTAGGATAATATGATAGTAGCATGACTTAAGTAGTGAAATAGTTTATCTATCTGAAAGGTTTGTACCCAACTTGTGCTTTGTTGCTCGAGCATGGGCATAAGGGAAAGTAGTAGCACCAATATTGCGACTACCAACCAAGTGTATTTGAGGATATAGGTACGAAGCAAAAGCGTTTAACTTTCTACCAAAGTTTCGTAAGCTGCCACATCCATTAAGTCATCTAATTCAGTAGGGTCTTGAATTTCAACCTTAATAATCCAACCTTCTCCATACGGGTCTTCGTTAATCGATTCTGGTTTAGATTCTAAGGCTTCGTTTAATTGGGTAATCGTTCCACTAAGCGGCAAAAATAATTCGGATACCGTTTTTACAGCTTCCACCGTACCAAACACGGCTTCTTTTTCTAAGGTTTCGCCGGTGGTTTCAATTTCCACATATACGATGTCGCCCAGTTGATCTTGTGCATAATGGGTAATGCCAATAGTGGCAATATCACCTTCTACCCTTACCCATTCGTGGTCTTTAGTGTACTTTAATTCTTTCGGATTATCCATGCTTTGATTTGGAAAACAAATATAGTGGTTTATTAATTAAAGCTACTTGTATTTTTTGTCAAAAGTAGTTGATACTTGTATATGTTTTGTAGAAGGAATAGGATTGACCTCCTCTTAGTAATAATTAACATCCTTTACATGATCGAAAAATCAATTTTGTTGATAAGTTGCGAAGTACTTGTTCATTAAATGTTGAAATAGTTTTAATTCAAAGTGAAAATGGATGTTTATTTGTTGAAAAGTTTATCCACCAAAATAAAATAGCTTTGGAAAAATTGATAAGGTTTGCAAGAGTTATTCCTAAATTTTCAATATGTCAATCTACAATTTGTTTTCGGTAAATTAACTCTACGTTTGCTTCATCTTTATTAATCATAAAAAAGTCTAGCCATGCAGTACCATCTTTATAAAAATGCACTACTGCATAACCCATAGCAGAACGTACCATTTGGGCATCACCACCTGCTTTAACAAAATCGGTTTTACTACCGGCACCACTTACTAAAAAATGCTGCTTTCCTGTATTGAAATATTGTAAATTATGATCGTGTCCTGCCGCGAAAATGACCTGTTGATCTTCGGACAATATGTTTAAAATTCCGTTTTTAAGTTCTTGATATAGTGGATGTGGAATATCTTGTTTAATGCCACCGAGCGAACGAACAACCGGTTGAACGGATCCAAGAATGGGTAAAGGAATCCAAAGTTTATTGTTGAACATTCTTAAAGGGAAAAAATGGTCGCTGATGGAAAACCGACCACCATGTTCTCCATTAGAATATAATGGATGGTGCATGAATACGACCAACTGATTATTTTCATGCTCTTTAAAAATGTTTTCTAGTTTGTTCAACAATGCTTCTCGCGATTGGATGTTGCATCCCTCATTAATATGTATTTCTTTTTCCCAATTTTGCAACCACCATTGCGTATCAATAAACACATAATATAAATTATCGGTAATTTTTTCGATCACGGGGTCACCACAACCATTATTTGGGTAAAAATTGATGTTGCTTTCAGCCTCATAACTTTCAATGTATAATTCTTGCCGTTTTACAGCAGGTAAACCATTGGCAGTCATTCTATTCCAATCGTGGTTGCCGGGTATAAAATAGGTTTTACATGATAAATCGTTCAGCACGTCTAATTGTGTGTTGAGTTTTTTTTCTGCTGTTTTTCTATTCGGTTCTTTTTCGCCGGGTAAGCCTGCTGGATAAATATTATCTCCTAAAAAAACAATGGAAGCTTGTGAGCCCGCTTTGATTAACGATTGTTTTAGATGTTCAAATAAATAAACTTGGCTGTCTTCATAATTTTTATCGGTTCCCGTGTCACCAATTAAAAACAGCGTTTCTACTTTATCTCCTTCTGATAATTTTAAATTTAAACCATTTGTATTACCCGCTGCGATGTAGGTTTTCTTGGTTGCTGAACAGGCACTTATTAAAATAATTGATCCTATTAAATACCCGATTTTTATATAGTTTATCATGACAATAACAAATGTAACCATTTTTATAGGAGGTTAATAAAACCAATTTGTGTTACATTTTATGGTCAATTTGGTATAATTAGTCATATTCTGACAAGCACTTCATATTGCTTGATTAAGTATACGATTAACCCAATAAATACGTTTGATAAATTGTATATATTTGACGTATGAAAAACTTAGATTTACACGGTTTACTGGATTCTTTAGAAGACGACTTTAAAAAGTTTAGTAAGATTAACATGGAAAATCTGGAAAACTATGTAAACCAAGATTTGAAGTTAGAAGAAGGGATGATTCATTTTATGATCTCTACTTTACCTGGCGATTTAAAAATTTTAAACATCGATTTTAAACAAGAAAATTGGGGAGATTTTCAAAATTCTTTACGTAAGCTAACGCTAAAACTAAAATTGGTTGGTGAAGTAGAATTAATCAATTTAATCGACAAAATGAATGTTTTATGTTCCTCTTCTTTCAATAAAGAAGATTTGATGGATACATTTAATCTATTTAATGAAAAGTTAGAAGAGTTAATTATTTCCTTGAAAAATTTATATAAGCCTGCTTAATATCTACTCAATTTTTATGGAGTATCTACCGGCTGAATACGTAAGCCAATATCAATAATGGTCACCACCGGTTCGTAGCGCATGGCTTGTTGAATACTTAAACGGTATTTACCCAATTGAGGCATTTTCGCCTTGGGTTGAATGAGTATTTCATTGGTTTTAATATTGTTGAATCCGCTGCCGAACCATTTGCCGGTTTTATCTGCCATTGGTAAATCCACATTTTGTTGCTGTGTAGTTTTATCTGGAAAGATTGTATTGATATTGACCCAAAAATTTTGGTATGGATATTTGGTGGTATGCCTAACCAACAAATATAAATTATAGCGTTGTACGGTATCGGTTATTTCAAACTCAAAGGGAATGGCATCATCAAAAAACCACTCGCTGTTGTTAATGGGTTCAAATTTTTCGTAAATGTATACTTCTCCGCAACCTAAAAAACATAACAGCATTGCCATACAGCATGTGTAATAGATTAACTTCATTTTTTTCGTTTTTTAAAAAATTTATTTTTGCCTTTAGATGGCTGATTGCCTTTTTGAGTATTTGGGGTGTTTGGGGTATTTTCAGTGTTTGGGGTGTTGGGCTTGTTTTTGTTTTGATTAGTCGACGGGATTTTAGATGATTTATTTTGCTGCTGCTTTGTTTTTTGATCAGCTGTATTGCTTTTTTTAGAAGTAGGTTGTTTATTAGTTTGCGATTTATTATTCGTTCTGCGCGAGGTATTACCTTTCGACTGAGGTGGTTTATTTCCACTTTTTGAAGAAGGTGTACTACTGCTTTTACTTTTGTTAGGTTTCGTTCGTTTTCGTTCGTTTCGTCTCTTTCGCTGCTGCTTTCTTTTATTTCTTTTGGAGGTTTTTTCTAATACATCTAAAGTTAACATGCCCGAACCGTCAACTAATGTAGGTTCTTCGTCCTCTTCTACAAAGTTTTCGTCTCGTTCTGGTATTAAGGTAGCCGGTTTTTCGTTTTGTGCATTAAGGGCTAAAATTTCGTTGACTCTTTCAATATCAATGGCGTGTAGTTTTATTTCGCCTTTGTATTGATACCATAGCATTCCTTTAAAAATATCGGTTTTAACCAAACGGGCATCACCGGCTTCGGTTTTTAAAAACTCATTGTTTTTTGGGAAGTGTTGTAAGGCATCTAAATAGCTATCTAACTCATAATTTAAACAACATTTTAATCTGCCACACTGCCCACTCAATTTACTTTGGTTAATTGCTAAATTTTGGTATCGAGCAGCTGTGGTACTAACCGATTTAAAATTATTTAACCAAGTAGAGCAACATAACTCTCTGCCACAAGACCCAATACCTCCAATTTTACCCGCTTCCTGGCGAGCGCCAATTTGGCGCATTTCTATTTTTACTCTAAAATTGCGGGCATACTCTTTAATTAATTCCCGAAAATCTACTCTGCCATCTGCTATATAATAAAAGGTCGCTTTTTTACCATCCGCCTGATATTCTACTTGCCCAATTTTCATGGCTAACTTCAAATCGCGCGCAATTACCCGGGCTTTTACCATAGTGGCTTGTTCCTTATCTTTAGCTTCTTGCCAGCGTAGCATATCTTTTTCACCGGCTAACCGAACCACTTTACCTAATTCTTCTTTGGTGGTGCGTACCTTCTTTTTCTTCATTTGAAGGGTAACCAACTCGCCCCGTAAGCTTACTTTACCAACGTCATAACCGGTTTTGCATTCTACAACTACCCATTCATTTTTATCGTAATATTGCGCATTATCACTACGGAAATAGTCTTTCCTGCTACCATTGTTGAAGCTTATTTCGTATAAATTATCGTTCTGATTAAAACCTATTGGCATATCTGCCAGCCAATTAAAGGTATTTAAACGATTACATCCGCCGGTACTACAACCGCCATTGCTATTACAACCGGCAGGTTTGCCGTCTGCTGTTTTGCGAGTGCCGCAAGAACTACATCCCATATGTTCGTGTTCCTCTATTTATTTATAAGAACTGAAGTAAAACGATTTTTATGTAAACCAAAATCAGTTCTATTTGACTCAACTGTTAAAAAGTTGAGAGATTGTTAAACAATAAAAGGCGGAATATAATTTTTTTTTGCAGGATTACCAATTTATTTCGAGTATCCTTTAAAATCTATGGATACTAACCGCTTTGTCTTAATTTCGAATTTCTGTATTTAATTACTAATACTTCAACATCGGTAAAGGGAATTGGATTTTCGTTTTAAAAATATTGTTTGTTCTAAAAGATCAGGTAACATAAATTTTAGTAGTAAATTAAAATATAATAATGTACTAATTCTTCCTGTCATTTCGAGTGAAACGAGAAATCCTACTAATAACGAATAAATCAATTCATTAAGCAGGTTCTCTCCCTTTGGTTGAGATGACATGGTTTCACTAATGTCAAATTGGTTCTTAAAAATCAAACATTTTATGATAAAAATTTACACATATTTAAGGAATGAAGCGGCAAGTTTAACCACTTGTTTTTCCATGTACATAATCAACCACATACTTCAAATCTTCGCCTTGCATTTCGGGTAAACAACCATGCCCCAAATTGAATATAAAACCTTTATTATAGTGTTGCTGATATTGATCAATAATAAAATCAATTTTAGCATGTAGAATAGAGCGGTCGGCAAACAAAGCGGTTGGCGGCAAATTACCTTGCAAGGCTTTGGCATCACCTAAGGTTGCACGGGCAGTGTTGATAGAAATGGTGTGGTCAATGCCAATCACTTCACAAGCGTATTGTTGTAAGAGTGGAAATAAATGGCTGGTTTTTAAACCGAAGTAAATTTTCGGAACGTCAACTACTTTTAGTTCTTCAAAAATATGCAATACGTAGGGAAACACAAATCGTTCATAATCTTCAAAACTTAAATCGCCCGCCCAACTATCAAACAGTTGTATGGCTTGTGCTCCTTTGGCTACCTGATATTTTAAATAGGCTGCCATAGACACTGCCAAGTGCTGCATCAGTTGATGCCAACGCTCGTCGTTAGCGTACATCATACCGTGTAAATGTTGCCAGCTTTTGCTTTTGCCTCCTTCTACCAAATAATAAGCTAAGGTATAGGGTGCCCCGCAAAAACCAATTAAGGGTACTGTTAACCAAGTTCTAAGCAACTCAATGGTTGCACCAACATAATTGACTTCCTTTGTAAAATCAGGATTTTTTAAAGCGACAATCTGTTCTAAAGTTCTGACCGGTTTTTCCACATATGGTCCAAAGCCGGGCTTAATGTCAAAATCAATACCCAAAGCTTTAACAGGAGTCATAATATCTGAGAAAAGAATAGCCGCATCTACCCCCAATTGCTCAACCGGTAGTTGGGTAACGTGCGCACATAATTCTGGTTGATACACAATTTCCATTAAGGTGTTTTCCTTTCGAATTGCTCTGTATTCTGGTTGATATCTTCCAGCTTGGCGCATAAACCAAACGGGTATTTGATCAACTGGCTCGCCATAACAGGCTTTAATAAAGTTTGTATTCAATGCAACATTTTACTGCAAACTTACACTATTTGAAGGGATTCATACCAATTTGACTGTAAAAAGTGACACAAAAATTTTGGAATTAATTTGGTGAGCTCAAGGCAAAAAACGCAGACATAGCCAGCGGCTATGGCGAGTATTTTTAACGAAGAGATCGCCAATATTAAACCAAAATTTGTGATACATTTTATGGTCAATTTGGTATAATCATGCTCTTATGGTTGAAATGTCGCCGGTTGGTTCAATTTTTAAAATAGTCGAGGGTTTGACATTGGTTTTATCTTCTTCCAAGAGACAATAAGGCACAATGTAATCGACTTGATTTTTTATCTGTACTGATATTTCGTTAAAACTGGTCGGATTGAGTTCACCACTTAAATTGGCTGAAGTTGAAATGATGGGATAATCAATAGAATTGACCAAAGCTTTGGCAAAGCCGCGTTGAGGAATTCGGATTGCCAACGTATGGTCTGCAGCAGCTAAATGTAATAAGGCATTATTTTTTAAAGGATAAATAATAGTGGTAGGTTTTTCTGTTTCCGCTAACAAGTTTTCAATTTGATTCCTGTCAAAATCGGCGTAGGCTTTCACCTGATCTAAACCATTCATTAGTACGATATAAGATTTATCTGCAGGTCTGTTTTTAATGGTATTGATCTTATCAAACACAGTTTTACTTAAAGCCTTGCCACCTAATCCCCAAACGGTATCAGTTGGATACAACAGTGTACCATTTTTATTTAAATACGATATACTTTTTTGTAAGATGCTTTTTTCGTTTTTAACTTTTAAGCTTAATAGTATTTCATTGACTGATATGTTCGTTTGTTCAAAGCCTAATTTTTCAACTAATTTAATTGCCTGAATATTGGTTGGGCTGGTGCGGGCTAACATTTTTTGTACACCAATTTTTTCGGTGGCAAAAGCTATAATGTGTTTAAAAGCGGTGCCCATAATGTTTTGGTTCCACCATTTGGGTAATAAAGTGCCACCCATTTCTATGGTTTTATTGGTAGCATCCCATTTATGCAAAGCACAAACGCCAATTAATTGATTCGGTTTTTCGGCTAAGGTAACTTTCCAAATATAATTACTACCTTTAATAATGCGGTAGGTAAAAACCATCGCACTTTCATTATGTTCAATGGGTTTGGTATCGTAAAAATCGGCTACTTCTTTTAAAGAAAACAAATGATAAGCTGCCTCCGCATCTTCAATGGTCAGCGGCTTCAATTGAATATCATTTGATTTTTCTTTTTTCATATGCAGCGTTTATATTGCTAAAATAATATACAAAATTTATTCTAATAAAAATGGCTTTACGGTTTCAAAAAAAGCTACCGGTTGTTCTGCATGAATCCAATGCCCTGCATCCTTAATCACTTCTAATTGCGCAAAGTGAAATTGCTTTTGAATACTTAGGTCAGCATCAGATTGAATATAGTTAGACTGTTCTCCTTTTATAAATAATGTGTGCCCATCATAGCTACCTTCAATAGCCGATAAAATATTAGTGTAATTATTATGGATAAAATCTACAGCCGGTCTCCAAAAGTATTGTCCGTCTTTGTTGCGGGCTAAATTTTTTAATATAAACTGTCGAACACTAAAGTCTGGCAATATATTTTTTAAGGCTTCATCGGCTTGCTTTCTACTATTAATTGTGGGTAAATCTAAACTTTTAAAAGCTTTAAAAATAGCAGCGTGATTACCTTTATAGGCGTTTGGCGCAATATCTACTACAAGCAATTTATTTAAATGATGCGGATAGTTAATGGCAAATTGCATAGCTACTTTGCCTCCCATAGAATGCCCTACTACATGAATTGTTTTTAGTTGATGACTTTCCACAAAATCAGCAATATCCGCAGCCATAATCGAATAATCCATTGCTGGATGATGTGGAGATTTACCATGATTTCTCAAATCAATGGTAAACACCTGGAAAAATTCTCCTAATCTTCTGGCAATGGTACTCCAATTATCTAACATACCAAATAAACCATGCAAAATAATCAGTGGTTCTCCTTCACCATATGTTTTGTAATTCAGTTTGATCAATAGCTATAATTTTGTGGTTAAAAGTAAGATAATATTTATGGTACAGCCTTATCACTACAGTTTATTAACGTCATTATTTTCTTAATCACAAGTAAACTGCCCTGGTTTAGCGGTACAGCCGTTACAATTTACAACCGGCAAACAAATGGTATTACTAACCGAATAACAGATCTTTTCTAAATTAAATGGTAAAAACGTTTCATTTAATGGATTAATTATCGCGATAGCTTCGTCAAGGGAGTTTATAGAAGCCTCTGAAATTGCCAAAAACAAATTTAGGATTATCTCTATATCAATAATAAGCGGATCTATTGGTCTGTTAGTTAAATCTAATATAGCCTGGCAAGGATCCGGGGAAAAAGAAAAGTTAATTAAACCACAAATCTTTGATAGAAAAAAAATAAGATCTTCAACTACTGCAATATCAAAAGCCATTGCGGTATAACAAACTTCATCATTTATTTTTAAGTCATTGGAATCGAAATTACCGTCTTCTGATATCGCTACAATTGTTCCATTCACTTCTACCACAATTGCTACATCCGGCAGAGCAGATGCGGGTAAGCTAAAAGTTGGCAGATCAATTTCATCAACACATAAAGTAGTTTGAGCGGGAGAGATCAATTCATCTATTGGAGGGTTGCAAGAAATCAATCCCATACATACACAATCTACCGTAATTGCATCGCCGGTTGAATTGTCATTTCCATCATCGCAAGCATCGCCAAAACTGCCTATTGTACAAATACCTCTGCAGTTGCAATCGATGTAAACATCATCAATAGTTGCATCGTTATTGTCATCGCAGCTGTCGCCTGTAAAAAAGCAACTTTCATCATCAACCGTTGCGGCTGCATCATAATTACAAGCATCAGCGTTAGTACAGCCCAATACAGCTGGATTGTTTTCACAATAATCAGCCAGAAAATCCTCACAAACATCTACTGTAAATTCTCTGGAGCAACCCGGTAGATTGACTGGTGCTCCAATACAAAGCACTACTTCGTTGCCTTTGTTCAGTTCCATTTTTAATTTTTCACAATCGGCATATGGCATAAAAACAGCTGGTATGGTTATTGGAATAGAATAATAAGGTTGTGGGAAAAAAACTATTTCATCTTCACACCCAAAACAATCGCAAATAACTACACCGATAGCTCCGCAATTTTGTGCATTTTCAACCTTATGTAGCCGCCCACATTGCCCCCGATCAATCAAAGCGATTTTACCATTGACAGGTGCACAAACCGAAGTGGCTGGAAGTTCTGGAGGAGTTGGCTCACAAAAATCAGTTAACTTGCCACCGCTTGTATCCCCATCATTTAAGAGTGCTACAGTACCCACAACAGCAGAATCTGTTTCACAAATACCTAATTCCGTTTCAATTCTAAAATTCCAGGTACCATAGTTTGCGTCACTAACATGAATGCCACCAGCAATATTGGGAGGTGAATTGACCGTAACAATCGGTATTACATCGCAGGTAGATTCATCAGATAAAGTGAAATCAACAGGCTGACAATCCTTTAAATTGATATGCACTGCATATGGATCGGTGCTTGTTCCACTTCCACCAACCATACCGGAAGGTGTAAAAATTACGGCTCCGGTTGACGAACCAATATCTATCGGAACATTTAGTGTGCTATCAAGATTACAGGTTGCTGCTTCGTACCGGATAATTGGATTTAAGCGGCATTGGCTAGCAGCACAACCAGTTGGATTTATACATACCTCATTTTGCCCACAAATAAAGTCTCCGCCAGTAAGATTTCTTCTTATCGCACAATTGGGTTTGCCCTCATCATAAAAAGTCAGCAATAGGTCATTTGTTGGAAGATTGATGGTAGTTGATCCATCTAAAGCTAATAAAATATCCGTTCCGGCATCGTAAGCAATATTATTATCTTGACTGACCCATACTTTGGGTCCAATGGCGTTCTCCAAACCTATGCCAATTTCTATAAAATCAGCACCGCAACAAGCATTAATATAATCTGGCAGAATTTTTAAAGTACAGTCACCACATTCGGTGGTTTCTGGTTTAATGAGATCAGCTATATCGAAGGTAAGGTTGGCTGTGCAGGCTTTTGCATCCGAATTGAAACTGATCGTAACATTTCCTCCAGTTGCTAATTTGGTTGCTGTCAAAAATAAATACATCAACGAATTAGTGGCTTCGCTGTTGGGTAAGGGTATAGGTGGATCTGTGGAAGCAAATAGAGCACCTGTACTTCTCAAAACAAAAGAACCGGTTAAATCCGGGTCGTTGGTGTTAATGGTAAAAGGAACATATAATCCTGGTATTCCCGAATCGGACAAATCTCCAACAATTTCAGGACAAACGGCTTCTGGTATGATTGTATTTTGTCCGGTTTGGTAACTAAACAATTCAATGCTACTTATACAAGGGCAATCGCTTTGGCAGTTGGTATAACTTTCAGCTAATTCGTAACATATACTATCCCCACAAACATAGTTGGGTGTTCTGGTTAAGCAAAACTCAAAATCGGTGGCTTCGCCTTCATTAGTCCAAATTGCCATTAAATAAGGTGTTAGAGGTACAAGGTTGGTAAATAGTACTTCCGGTTGTGGATTTTCCAAATCTTCATTCGGTAATGCACTAATATCTGTAAAACAGTTTCCAGTAACTTCTACTGAACTGTTACAATCATTATTCAAGGTTAACAAAGCTACATTAAGATGCTCGCCACTCAGAAAATTCAATTCAACTTCTGAAACTCCTGCATGAAAAGTATAATATACCGTAGCATTAAATGGGCTGCCGTCGCAAGAGAAAAAGTCAATTTCATTACCGGCAGTTGCACCAATGGTAGTCGTATTTTCAATATTTGGTTCATCATCACCCCATAACTTGCTACAAATTGGTCCAAAGCCTCCGTAAATGTCTGCATTGTCACAATCATCATTTTCTGGTGGAATTATTTCATTAACCATCAGACAAAAAGAACCTTCATTGGTATTGTTGTTTGTTGGATTGTCATCAATCATTTTGAAGCCATCTACTTGAATAAAATAAGTTAACCCAGCTGTAACTGCTATAGGCGGGATGGCAGCATTGGCTTCGGTAAATTCCCGCTCCGGTAATTTATCTTCATTGCAGGCAATTGGTTCAAAGTTATCCCATAGGGTACAATCTTCATCTCTTAATCTAAAAACGGTTAACTGACTGTTTTGCAAACCGCTGTTTGCGAAATCGGTATCAATACTAACGGCACCTGATGAAGGGGCAACAAATGCAAACCATACGGTGTTTTCAATAGAGCCGTCGTTGTAACAATCGCCAAAAGGTTCATCCATTTGAGCAGTTGCACCAATATTATCATAAGGTAAGATGGCAGAGCAATCATCACCAATAGCTAACAAAATAGCATTGCAGGCATCGTCATTTATGGGTTGTGCTCCAATAAAAATAGATGGAATTAACAATAAGGTTAACAGGTAAATTTTCTCCATTGTGCTTAATTTTAAGTTGTATAAATCTCTGCTTGGATGTATTTAATCTTACACATTAAATAAAATTATGTTAATAAAATTTCTTGTACATATTTTATTTTACTAAATGTTATAAAATAGATAAGGAAGGAAATCGTTAGTCACTTCAATAAAATTCTAATCAAATATACATAAGTAATTAATCATTTTCAAAATTGAATTCAATAAGTTCGTTTTCGCTTTTTGATATACCTATTTTAATATTTGCCTTCAATTGCCGCTTCTTTTTAAAAAGAAATGCGTAAATTGGCTACGTGACGAATCATTATGTAGGCATTATGGCAGGTGGAATTGGTAGTCGATTTTGGCCCGTAAGCCGTAATCATTTACCTAAACAATTTTTAGATTTTTTAGGTACGGGAAAAAGTTTGATACAAATGACTTTTGAACGGTTTAATCAATTTATTCCTACCGAAAACATTTATATTATAACGGCTCAACAATATGTAGCTTTAACTAAAGAACACCTGCCTCAACTGAACGATCATCAAATTTTAGCAGAACCAGTAAGGCGTAATACGGCACCTTGTATTGCTTATTTTGCTAATAAAATTCATCATTTAAATCCAGATGCAGTAATGGCTATTGCACCATCGGACCATTTAATTTTAAATGAAGAACAATTTATGCGCTGCATACAAAAAGGCTTTGCTTTTGCAGAAACCAATAATAATTTACTTACACTGGGTATTAAGCCAACAAGACCTGATACGGGTTATGGCTATATTCAATACCGGAAAAAAGACGCTGCCGCTGATAACATTTTTAAGGTTAAAACTTTTACCGAAAAGCCTCCCATAGAAATTGCGAAAACCTTTTTAACAAGTGGTGATTTTTTATGGAATTCTGGTATTTTCATTTGGAGCACTAAAAGTATTTTAGCCGCTTTTGACGAACATCTTTTTGAAGTAGCGGATATTTTTAAAACCACCAAAGGCATTTATAACACCCCGAAAGAACAGACTTTTATTAATGCGGCTTATGGTTTGTGCACCAATGTTTCTATTGATTATGGGGTGATGGAAAAGGCAGATAATGTGTTAGTGATTCCAGGAGATTTTAGTTGGAGTGATTTGGGCACTTGGGGTTCTTTATATGAAAATATGAAAAAAGATTATTTAGGAAATGCGGTTTCGGGTGATAATGTAATGGTGTATGATGCAGTCAATTGTATGGTTTCTGCTAAGAATGAGAAGTTGGTTATTTTAATGGGTTTAAAAGATTTTTGTGTAATTGATACTGATGATGTTCTTTTACTTTTTAAGAAAGATCAACAGCAAGAAATTAAAAAAATTGTAGCTGACATTAAGCGAAAGAAGGGTGATCAGTTTATGTAAGATACACTACATTTTACTCACAGTCGCCAGCCAAACTATCAACCCAATCGGTTAACAGTTGTAAGCCCTCTTCGTGAATAACCGAACGCCCTAATTCAGGCATCGATACATCTAACTCTAAAGAATTTAAGCGATAGATCATAATAGAATTTTCTGGATCACCAGGTACTAAGGCGTAGCTTAAACCACCGGTTCCACCACCGGCTGCAACAGGCGGTTTGCAAGTGCCTAAGGTTAACGAATCGGTTTGCTCAAAATCTAAAAACATTCCGGTGTTGTTTGCCGGACCATTGCTATTATGGCAATGTGCACAGTTAATGTCTAAATAAGTTCGGGCTTTTAACTCTAAAGATGCATTGGAATCTTCAAATAAAGCAGTTTTCGGTATTTGATCTATGGGTGGCAAATTGCTCAGTAGCCCTAATGCTTCCCATTTTTGTAATTGGTTTTCAGGTTTTCTTTTGTAGGTATAATCTTTATTGAGCATGCGCGCTTTCGGGCCAATTAATACCATTTCGTCGCCTAACTCGTGGCAGCCTTTACATTCATTATCGTTAGGTATGGCGTAAAGGGTACTTCGTTTGCTGCCATCAAAATGTATCCATTCAACCGGCACTTGTTTACCGGCAATTTCATGATAGGCTTCGGTTTGTTCTTCATTCCAAATATAATCAGCAGCTTCCCAAACACCGGCTTTTCTAATTAACAAACGAGTTTCTAACACACGCTTGCCTTTGCTTTCATCACGTAAATCGTTGTAATAAAAAAAAGTTTTAATGATGATGGTTCCATCGGGGAAATCGATAGTTTCTTGTTCATTATTAATATAAGCTGCCTCGCTACCTACCGGAAAATAAATTAAGCGTTGTTTTTCGGCATAGTTAGAAAATAGTCCGGTTGTTAAATCATAAGGCAATAGCGTTGGGTTAGGTTCCAAGTTTTTAAGATCACCTTCATAAAAATGATAGTCACTTAACTTTTTGAATGGAACCGTGGAGAAATCGAATAATTCAACCTGCGCTATCTCTTGTTTTTGGCAAGCAGGCAGTAAACTGATAAGCAAGATGCTAAGTATAAGGTAACGTATCATCATAATCGAGAATGGTGTTTGGTTTCTATAGTTTTACAATTTCACTTTCAGCTAAACCAGTTGTTTCAGCAATTATAGCTATTTCAATATTGGCTGCTTTCATTTTTTTGGCAATGTTAATCGTAATCTTTTTCTTAGCTTGTTTCAACTCCTTTTCAACTGCATGTTCAACGGCTTGTTTTAACTCCTTCTCAACTGCATGTTCAACAGCTTGTTTCACTTCTATTTCAACGGCTTGTTTCAACTCTTTTTCCCTAATAGCTTTTAATCTTTTTTCTTCTTCTTTTTGCATATATACAATCGAAGCGTTTTTAGCGAGCAACATTTCAAAATGCATACGCTGTTCTGGAGTCATTTGGCTTCTGTCAACCTTATGTATAGCATGTTCAATCCATTCTTCATTTAGTACTTTCGGTAATTCCTTTAGTCCTTTAATATGTTCTAAATTCTTCATAACATAAATTAACTTATCTAAATCAGTTTGTATTTCCTCAATTTGTTTCTCAAATTTACTAATTTCTATGATTAGGTGGGTAATTGAGCATCCATTTCTTCACCTAACTGATTTTTTAAGGTGCCATAATGATAATAGGTTTTAGTTTTAGGAAAAATGGGTTTGGTTAAAAAGCCGATACAATAAATAGGTGTTAAATCATTAAAAGTATATTGACTTTTAGCAACTAAAGTATTAAAGCGATGAAATGCATAAAATTTTGACCGTTGAATAAAATGCTTATAATAACCTAACTGCATTTCTACTATAAAGGTTCGTTGTTTTTCATCTTTGCAAATTAAATCGTACAAACCACCTCGTGCATTTTGAGTAACACCACCAAATTCATTACGTAAAAAATCTATTGTCTCAATAGGCGATTCAAATTGTAGCAAAGCCTGAAGTACTTTTTTAAAAATAGATTATCCTTTTCATCCGCAAAACTAATTTAAAACCATAATCAGATAACGTGTTCGTGTATGGTTAGTTGCGTGTTTGAGCAACTAATTTAGTAAACAAAAACGAACGCGAGAAAATTCCTAAGGAATTTTCCAAATAAGCACTTGCCAAAGCAATTAATTATACACGTTATTGTGTGTAGTTATTAACTATTCGGAATATCAGTAACTTCTTCTAAATTGCCTTGAAAGAGTTGTGGTGGAATTGTCAAAGTTCCAGTTACATTACCTAAATTTCCAGTAAGCGTAGATATAAATGAACGTACGTAAGGAAACATTATGGCAGGTGCGTTAAGGTTGACAAAAGATTTTTTAGTTTCTGCATCAGTTTCTTCTCCTATTTCAAAAATTCCTACAGCAACGATGAATAGACTAAAGTTTTTGTCAGATTCTAAATTGATTTCCTGAACTATCCTAAAAAAAGTAGGATGGTCTTTAGGGTAATGGACTTTAGGATTAAAATTCATTTTAATATCCAAATCTTCGATTGCAGAACTTACTTTTTCAGATTGAAAATTAACAACAGGAAAATCAACACCGTGAAATTTTAATTTTATTTGTTTATTAATTTCCATTAGTTATGCAGCTAATTTTGGATTGTACGTAGGATTAAATGAATTTACTTTAATTTCAAAATTGAAAGATGCGGAAAGTTTGACCTTTACTGGTTGTTCAGATGAGATTTGACATAATTCACCTTCTCCAAAAGAAGAAAGATATTTTTTTAATCTTTTTTCTTTTAGCCAATTTGTAAGACTTTCTTTAGTTTCAAGTGCTAAAGCTTTGTCTAACTTTTTTTCTAAATTATTTAGGTCTAACATTTTAGTTTAAATTTATACATTTTTCCTTTGTTAGGAATGCAAAGGTACGAATAATTTTGTCGTCGTATATTACCATCTGAACCCTCTTTCTATATGCGAATGTAAATTTTTTATTTTTATACTCAATAGGTTTTACTAATAGATGTTTGTTATTAGTAGGTAAATCTTGAAATATAATACCACAAACTTCATTCCAAGTCCCTCTCTCTTTAAAATAATCATTCAATTCTTTAAGAGTTGGTTTTTCATTTGTTTTCTTAATAATTTTCATCGCAACTTTCTCTAATTGCTTGAGCCAAAAATTATAATGTTCTTCATTGAATACCGTGTCAAGAACATCTTCACAATCAACCTCACTTTCGTATATTTCAAAAAATCCAGTAGCTCTTTTAGAAGAATTTCCCCATTGTTCAGCATCGAATAAGTCGTACCAAAAATATTTACCTTCTCCAAGCCAAGCATCATCACGTGTGCAAGGAATAGGTTCAGTTAATTTTTGGACTCGGCTTTCTTGTGTATGAAATAAGGTTCTAATCAAGTTACAAATATAGTATTTTAGTTTTTTAATTACACACAATAGTGATATATACTTATTGTCTTGTTCTAAATAATAAAGTAATAAATTTAAAATATGTTGAATGATTTTTTGTTTAACAAATTGACATTAAAAAAAATGAAAGTCCCGCAATTTATTACGAGACTTTTGATGTTAACTATATTTATAAAGTTGGTGCCAACACCTCTACCGGTGTTAAAGATTCTTTGCCGTCGCAATCAAAATACTGTACATCTCTTTGCATTTCGTGATTAGTCTCACCAAAGTTAGCTACATCTAAATCATCAATTTTTCCGCTATTTTGTACGCAAATGGTCCATTCATCTTTAAATACGTCAATGTCGGTAATCCCATCCCATAGTATTTCAGACATATCACATTTATTTTGGTAAATTAGTTTTAAGGTATTTCCAATGATATTTAGTTCTGGTGGGCATACGTCCATCCGTTGCACATCATTGTTATAGATGTACAAATCTCTTGGGTAAGAAATATACTCTTCATCTTCAATGGGTTTGCCTGAAAAGAAAGCCAGCACCTCGTAATCAACTATGCCAATACTCATAAAGTTGTTGTTAACCAGCTTGTTGTCAAAAACTTCTACGTTACTGGCAGCCATCAACATAATACCTGTTCCTGGTGGCACATCAGCAACTGTAGTGCCTTCCTTAGCAAAGTTTTTATAGTTATTGTTTTCTAAGGTACATCCAACAACACGGGTGGTATGTCCTTGTCCGGCAGGTAAGCCCGGCAAATCAAATACCAAAATACCACCGGTATTGTTTATAGCCGTGCAATTAATAACATCAGCATATCGGGTGTTTTCAATTTCAATACCGGCTACATTATTATCGGCAGTAGAGTTTTTCATAATTACATATTCACATTGCCCGATGTACAAACCAGCATCTGAAGCCCCTTTGGCATAGCAGCCGTCAACCATAATATGTTTACTGGTGGTTGGGTAGATTCCATAAGCCCCGTTTTCAGTTTTGGCTTCACCATCCCAAATAGTAGCTACATTAATAAATGAAAAGTAGTTACAATCTTTGGCTTTAATGCCATCACCAACGGTGTTTTTAACGGTTAAATTCGCTACAATAGAACTGTCTGCCGTAATTTTTAAACCTTCGGCACCGGCAGTTTGATTGCTAAAATCTAAAATCGTTTCATCCATACCAGAACCTCTGATTACTACATTGCGCTTATCATCTATAGAAAGCGTATTGGTAAAAGAAAAGGTGCCCGAACTAAAGTGAATGGTATCACCTTCGTCCATTTTAATCATGGCTTCTTGTATATTCGACTCGTTGTATGCATCAGCACTAAAACTCCATAAGCCATTTACGCCGTTTACTTTTTCGTGTATACAGGTACAATTTTCTTCATCAAAGCGGTCTACCGTAGTAAAATCATTATCGTTACATTCGGCATCTATTAAAATCTCACATTTATCTTTGCATCCACTAAAAGTTAAACTTATAGCAGTTAATGAAAGTATGAGGTAGTAAAAAAGATTCTTATAAATTTTCATAATACAATATTATTTATTTAATTTTTTAATGCATTTAAACGTTGTAATAGGGTTGGATGCGAGTAATAGAAAAATACATAAGCCGGATGTGGTTTTAGGTTACTTAAATGATCAATATGTAATCGTTTAAGGGCGGTTATTAAATCCTCTTTATTGAAGGTTGCCTTGGCATAAGCATCAGCTTCATATTCGTTTTTGCGTGAAAACTGATTCATAAATAAACCTAATATAGTAGAAATAGGACTAAACAAAATACCAAATGCTATTAAGCCAATATGAAAAGTTGGTACGTTTACACCAAGTGTTTGCGAAAGTTCGGGACTACGAAGAGCATAACCCAGAACAAAAAGCATTACACCAGTTTGAATAGTGGAAAGCAGCAAACTTTTCTGAATGTGCTTCTTTTTATAATGCCCTACTTCATGAGCTAATACGGCTACTAATTCGTTAACCGAATTTTTTTCTACCAAAGTATCGTATAATACGATGCTTTTGCTTTTACCCAAACCACTAAAATAAGCATTGGCTTTTGAAGATCGTTTAGAGCCATCGATAATAAAAATATTTTTTAAAGGAAAGTTTACTTTTTGAGCGTAAGAGTTAATTGCCGTGCGTAATTCACCTTCTTCAAGTGGGCTAAGTTTATTAAATATAGGAACAATTATACTGGTATAAAAAGTAGAAAAGAAGAGCGTAAACAATGTGATAAAGCCCCATGCCAACAGCCAAAAATAGTTGCCGGTTTTGGTATAAATAAAAATAAGAACGGAAAGCACTAAGCCTCCTACTAAGGCAGTTAATACATAAGCTTTTAGTTTATCAACCATAAAAGTACCGATGGTAGTTTTGTTGAAGCCATATTTTTCTTCAATGCCAAAGGTGCTGTACAAAGCTACCGGTAAGCTCAATATATCAGATGCTATAAATAGAACTCCAAAAAACAACAAAGGCAAGGCAATGTAATGTGTAGTATAGTTACTTAAAAACTCATGGAGCCAGGCAAAGCCTTCATACCATAAAAATAATAATAGTAAGATGATAGAGATAGTAGAAACCACCAAACTTAAGCGTTTGTTTTCTTTGCTGTAGTTTTGTGCTTTCAGGTATTTTTCCTGATCATATAAATCTGCCAATTCTATCGGAACATCATTGGTCCAGGTTTTAGCATTTAAGTAATCTAACCATCTACCCAATAAAAATTCTACTATCAAAATAGTGATAATACTGTAAAAAAGAACAGAGGCTGATATCATATATTTTTCGTTTTCGTATTATTCAATCATTTGATAAAACCATGCGTGGGCATCTAATAGTGAAGGTAATACACAACCGGCATGATCTAAAGGTCCCATATCTTTACAAACAATATCAGGATGTGCATCACTTCTATCTGCAAACGATTCACAAGCCTTTTCTGAATTGGGATACAATACTAATGGATCTCCATGACAATAATATATACGCATAGGCGATTGAGGTGACCAATTTAGCAAACTATTTTCTTCTAAGCGTTTTCTGAAAGCATTTTCTGGATTATTAATAAAATCATCTAACACTTCTTTTTTAATAATTTGATTTGGAAACGCTGGCATAATACGGTTAATGGCGCTACTACCATTTTCTCCTTCAAACAATGGTGGTAAATCTTTATCCCAAGGAGCATTTAAAAAATCGCTGGTGCTTTCATACATATCATACACTTCATTATAAGCTAACATCATATAAGGTAAATAATAAGGCGCATTGTAAGCTCTTTCTTCTTCAAAAGTGCTGGCTTGTATGCCACTTAAATCATAGGCACCCGACATTGGAGCGGATGCAGTTACTATAAATTCGTTTAGGTGGTTTTCTTCAATTTCTTTTACGGTTGCCATAGCTGCGTGCCCACCTTGCGAATACCCAAAAATCAACAATTGATCGTTTACCATGTTGCTGTATTTATTTTTAGCAGCTCGTAAGATATCGATAGACGCAGTAGCCTCAGATTTGGCATGATGATAAGGATGCATACCCGGCGAAGGACCAAAACCCAAATAATCGGGTAGTACCACTACAAAGCCTTCACTGGCGAAAATCATACCGATACTGGCTTCGCGACTTAACGCCGAGGGCACTTCATCTTCTCTCAAAACCGTACCGTGACAGTATAAGGCAATTGGAGCATCTCCGGCATGATTAATTGGAACAGCAAGACCACCAGATGCTAAAACAGGTTTACCTTTGGCATCAATCGTTTCGTAAATAACTTTATAAAATTCAACATCATATGTTAAATCGAAAATACCGCTCACATCAGGTAAGCCTTCGTCTTTTAAAATTTCACCTACTTCTTTTGTTGTTTTTGTAGACAATAGTTCGGTGGAGACTATTTTGCCGCGCGGGTCTTCTTCAATTAAAATTGGATTGTTGGGTAGTAAGCTATAGTTGGCAGGGTAATCGTCTTCGCAAGCGTAAAAGATTAGCATGCACATCAAAAGGCTGAGGTACGATGTAACTTGTTTAAAATTGATTTTTTGCATAATTGATGGTTTAGTGAACACAGTTCAACAAGATCAAATATACGGTTTTGCCGGATAAAGCGATAATTTTAACGAATTAATGCGGTTTGTAATAATGTGAGTATTCCATTTAATGTATTGCAAAAATACATCTGAAAAAAAAGCATTGAATATGATATATTGATTGAAAAAGAAAGATGCGAACTTCCTTATTGAGTACCTCGAAAATTGGCAAGGCAACACCTTGTTTATTCCATTTTTAATTGTGTCACACATTTTGCTATGAAAACCATCGCTTTTACTTGTCCATAAATAATATAATAACTAAATTGCAATACAAACAGAAAATACAAAAGGTCGTCTAAATAAGAGGTGATTTTTTTTGATGCATGAGATTTAAAAGTTTATTCCCTTTACTAACCTGGCTTAAAAATTATCAAACAGCAAACCTTAAAGCCGATGGTATTGCCGGCGTAACCGTAGCTATTCTGCTAATACCACAGGGTATGGCTTATGCTATGCTTGCGGGTATGCCTCCTATTTATGGATTATACGCCGGTTTGGTTCCCTTGTTTGTTTATGCTTTATTTGCCTCCTCATATCACTTAGCTATTGGTCCGGTAGCTATTATTTCTTTATTAATTTTTAGTGGAGTTAGCCAAATTGAACCTACCGGCACACCGGCGTACATTGTAATTGTTTTAAGCGTTAGTTTTTTAGTAGGCGTGTTTCAGATGCTGCTCAGTTTTTTAAAAATGGGCTTCTTGGTCAATTTTTTATCTAGACCGGTTATTGTTGGATTTACCTCAGCGGCAGCTATTATTATTGCAATTAACCAACTGAAATATATTTTAGGTATTAGCATTCCACGATTTGATTATACGTATGAAATTCTTTTGTACGCCTTTCAAAACATGGGACAATCTAAAATGATAAGCATCGTCATTAGTTTAGGAACACTTAGTTTCCTCTATTTTCTACACCGGATTAATAACAAAATTCCAGCAGCACTCCTTTCAATATTTGTTGGTGTGTGTTGTTGCAAAATTTTTAACTTAGAACAATACGGTATAAAAATTGTTGGTGAAATTCCACAAGGGCTTCCAACCTTTCAATTACCGGTAATTAATTTAGAACTAATCGAAACACTAATACCTTTAGTTTTTTCTATTACTATTATTGGTATTGTACAAAGTTTAAGTATTGCCAAACTTATTGAATCGAAACAAGAAACCTATACGGTTAAACCCAATCAAGAATTGTTTGCACTTGGTATTTCAAAAATGGTTGGCTCTTTTTTTCACGCATTACCTAGCTTTGGCAGCTTTGGTCGTTCTATTGTTAATTACGAGTCAGGTGCCCTTACACCAATGTCTTCTATAGTAACCTCAATTACCATAGCACTCAGTTTGTTGTTGCTTACTCCATTGTTTTATTATATTCCTTTAGCAGTGCTTGCCGGCATTATTTTGTTTGCTATCCGAAATTTATTTGCCTTTAAAGAAGCCATGTATTTATGGGGTGCACAAAAATCTGATTTTTTAATGATGTTGGCTACTTTTATGGTAACAATTACAGTTGGTATAGAACAAGGCATATTAACTGGTGTAGTACTTTCTATACTAACCGTTTTATATCGCAGCTCCAACCCACATATAGCCATATTGGGTAATATTCCAAATACGCAAGTTTACCGAAATGTTAACCGGTTTGATAGCCTTGAAGTTTCGCCTGAAATTTTGATCATCCGTTTCGACGATCAATTATATTTTGCTAATGCTTCTTTTTTTAAAGATTTTGTAGTTGACCTTATCAATAAAAGAAAAAATGAAACCAAGTTGTTTATTTTGGATGCCAGCAGTATACATCGCATAGATAGTACTGGTTTACAAGTTTTAAAAGAGGTAGATACCTTATTGTATAAGCAACATATCAAATTTTACTTAAGTGGCGTAATTGGTCCGGTAAGAGACCGGCTCTATAAATTTGGTGTAATGCAAGAAACCGGACAGAAAGACTATTTTCTCAGCATTCATGATGCTGTTCAACACTTTAAACAAAGCCAAGAAAATAATAAAGCCGTTTGGGATAGGAGTGCCGTGCAGACGAATGTTGCAGAAAATGGAAAGTAAAATTGGAGCTTTGAATAAGATCAGTACTCCCGGTTCCAACCCTTAAAATTAACAATTATAGCTCTTGCTTTTGTAAAATGAACATGCTCTTTTTTTGATGCTAGAGATGACACCTTCGCAAAAAAGATGTCACCTCTGTCCAGTCAGAGTATCTAACAGAGAGCTCTGATGAATCTGTTTTATGTGGCACTTCAATTTACGAGAGGTCAGAAGTTCTGAAGATTGAAAACAGCTTCCAAATTCATTTTGTTGCCATTGTAAAATTACTCAGTCCATCGGCTTCAAATATGCCATTCGTATTTCTGATTTATTCAAATTGATGAATCGATGCTACTCCAATACTATACAATGTGTTGCAACAATCTAAATCTTATCCACGAAACGACAACCTTTCGTTTCGAAAAAAAGGATAGACATAAAAAAAGCTCCGGTTAAACAACCGGAGCTTCCACACAATTTTATATTAAAATAATATCTACTATTCTACTACGAATTTTTGAGTTACTTTATGTTCACTTGAACTAATAGAAATAAAGTAAACACCAACTGGATAATCAGAAACCTCTATTTTCAAGAGGTTAGAACCAACAGAGGTAGTTCTTAAAGTTTCCATCGTTTTTCCAATTAAATCGAATACTTCAATATCAATAACGGATTGCTCCGGCGCCATAAAGTCTAAGTTAATAAAGTCAGATGTTGGTATCGGATAAAGATCAGTGATATTGAATGATGTTTCTCCTCTTTCTATAGCAACTACACCTACTTCTGCTGTAGTTCCATCAAAATCGGTTTGACTTAAACGATAGTAAGTAACACCTTTACCAGCAGTTCTATCTAAATATACATAAGAAGAGGCTTCACTGGTATTACCCTGACCTTTAACGGTATTCATCATTTCGAAATCTACTCCATTGGTTGATGATTCTATGGTATAAAAATCATTTTCAATTTCGGTAGCGGTAACCCATTTTAACAAGTTGCCTTCTTCTAAAGCTTCACCATCAAAAGTGATCAATTCAATTGGTAATTTGGTACAATTAACAGATTCACTTACGGTATTGGTACACCCATTTTCATCGGTAGCGGTAACAGTATAGTTTTCTGCATCTTGAATTGGACCAACCGGTTGTGTTTGACCATGTGCTAAGGTACCATTCCAATAGTCGCCGGTAATTTCAAATGATTTGCTTGGCACACATTCTGGTAAACCACCGGTAACCGTTATATTGAAATTAAATTCTCCTTTATCTGCTTCACATTGTTCAACAATGTTAATATTTACAGGATTAAGTAAGGTTATGGTTATTGTATTACTGAAAGTAATGCAAGGATCGGTATAATCAGGAGAACCATTTGCCATTTTTACGGCACCAAAGGCAGTAGCATAGATTTCTTTTTTACCTAAGCCATTATTGGTAAAGAAACTACCAAATTGCAAAGGATTTTGTAAAGGATTAGTAGAACTAACTACGCCATCTTCGTGGAACACATAGCAAACAGCCTGACCAGGTAATAAAATAAAGTCACTTGCAGTAATGATAGCTTGGTTACCATCGCAAATAAAGCCCATACTGCTGTATTCTCCACCATCAGCTAAACTGATGGTACCGGCTTCGCTGGCACAAGGACCTACTGGTGGTGTACCTGCACATACACAATTTGCATTAATTACATCATTATTAGTATTTGGATTACCGTCATCGCAGGCATTACCTTCATCAATACAGTTGCCAGCGCAGTCGAAACCTGGATTTGGATATTGACAATCGCCATCTTCTCCATTATTACATGCATTGGCATCTATACAAGTTGTTCCTCCAATAGCATTGCCATCGCAATCGAAACCGGTTGCTGGATAGTTACAATCACCTTCTTCATCAAAGTTACATGCTGTCATATCTTGACAAGTAGAAGCTGCTTCTGGGCACGAACAATCCGCTAAATAAGCACTTGGATTGCCATTGGCATCGGTACAAGGGCTTCCTGCTACCGTTGAACCTCCGCATACACCGGCACAATCTAAACCATCAATACAATTTCCGTCGCAATCGAAACCGGTTTCTGGATAGTTACAATCACCTTCTTGATCAAAGTTACAAGCTGTCATATCTTGACAAGTTGGAGCAGCTTCTGGGCACGAACAATCCGCTAAATAAGCACTTGTATTGCCATTGGCATCAGTACAAGGTGCGCCTGCAATAGCATCACCACCACAAACACCAGCACAATCTTCAACAGCATCGCCGCCACAAACACCAGCGCAATCTGCTACGGCATCACCACCGCAAACGCCAGCACAATCTGCTACGGCATCACCACCGCAAACACCTGCGCAATCTAATACGGCATCACCACCGCAAACACCTGCGCAATCTTCTACAGCATCACCGCCACATACACCAGCACAATCTTCTACAGCATCACCGCCACATACACCAGCACAATCTTCAAATTCACAAGGTCCGGCTATTATTGCATCTGGATCAAAGTTACAAGCACTGCTATCCATACAACCTACAGGATCTTCTTGGCATACGCAATCCATATCTAATGTTCCAGCCATTCCGTTTATTTCACACGCAGCTCCCGCCACAGCATCACCACCACAAACACCGTTACAATCTACAACTGAATCACCGCCGCAAACACCGGCGCAATCTTCTATAGCATCGCCGCCACAAACGCCAGCACAATCTTCTACGGCATCACCGCCACAAACACCAGCACAATCAGTAACGGCATCGCCACCGCAAACACCAGCGCAGTCAACTACAGCATCGCCGCCGCAAACGCCAGCACAATCTTCTACAGCATCACCGCCACAAACACCGGCACAATCTTCTACGGCATCACCACCGCATACTCCAGCACAATCTTCAACAGCATCACCACCGCAAACACCGGCACAATCTTCAACAGCATCCCCACCGCAAACACCGGCACAATCTTCTATGGCATCACCGCCGCATACACCAGCACAATCTTCTACAGCATCGCCACCGCAAACGCCAGCACAGTCTTCAACAGCTGAGCCACCACAATCACCGGCGCAATCTGCTTCGGTACAAGAGCCATCTTCTATTTGTGCATCAGGATTATAGTTACAAGCATTCATATCAGTGCAACCTTCTAGGCAAGTTTCTCTTACCACTGTAAGTGAATTTGAGATGGCGGCGTCAGAAGTAGTTACAACAGAAGGAACATTTACCCCAACTGCCAGTGTTTCCGATAATTCTCCACACCAGTTAACCATCCAAATTAAACATTCACCTTCTCCAGCTCCATCTAAAACAAATGGTGGTGCATCGGGTAATGCTAGTACATTACCTGGTAAATCGGTAATTACCCAGGCACTGTTATCTCCTGTGCCAGCAGTTGCTACATTTACTTCTATTGGTTCATCTACGCCATCATTCACGCATATTGACGTAGCATCAGAGCCATCTGCCAATTCAATAGATGAGGATGTCTCGCTACAAATCGGTTGTATTGGTTCACATTCATCTGGATTTAAAGGAGCATTTAAATCTCCGGTAATGATACACATACCGGAAGCATCGGTAAAAGTAACAACTGGTGTTACTCCAGCATCTACTTCAGCCTGTGTTAAATAAATCATGGTAACATTTTTGGTGCCTTCTGCAGTTGGTGGAGATGTTGGAGCACCTCCAAAAACGAAATTGAAAATAGTACCTACGGAGGTTGTTAAAGTAGAACCATCGTAGGTAATATTATCTGAACCAACCGGCACATTATCAGAAGTTAAACTAAATAGAATATATAAGCCATCTTCTTCATCTGAGTTGACATCTTCTGGGCACAAGGCAACCGGATCCATAGTCAATATTGGAAAACCAGTAGCTTCGTCAATAGTATTGAATAAGAATTCACCTACACAAGGGCAATCCATTGGGCAGGACGTGAAATCCTCTCCAAAAACTTCAGTACAAGAATTGTCCCCACAATCAACGCAAGTATCTTTTGCGGTAGGCGCCACATAGAAACAAAATTCTCCATCTAAAGTACCGAAAGTTTCCACCATAATATAATAGGTATCGCCAGGTTGTAAATTGATTTCTAAAGAGGAAACTTCTGGATGTTGAGGTAAACTTGGCGTATCATCGTTACAAGCTAATGGAACGGAAGAAGCTCCTGGACAACCGCCTTCATCGGCATAAACCGCAATTTGTGTATCCCAATTGTCGCCACCTAAAGGATTGGTAGCACCACAATCTTCAAAAACACCAGTAGAGATAGAATAGCCAGTTGGCTGACCACCGCCAATGCCATCAGGAACAGTAAATTTATACCAGGTTGTACTATTAAATCCATCTAAGAAACAAGCCGGTAAAGGAGGTTCTACATCGGCTATAGATGCGCCGGTTTGATCAAAAGGTCCTATACGTTCACATTCTTCGGTAAATGCGCTAGAAATGTCTGGGGCTGTGTCACACTCATCGTTATTAGGGGGTACTATAGTATCCACTTCTATACAAACACAATTCTCACCATAAACGCTTTCTTCACCATTAATATCAGTACAAGCTGTGCCCTGTATTGCAGAACCACCACATTCTCCTGCACAATCTTCAACGGCGTTACCATCGCATACACCTGCACAATCAAATATACCAGAAAGACAATCTGCGGGGCAACCTGCATCACCTGCCGGTAAATAGGTAACCATGAAAAAACTGGATTCATAACCTTCATTGCTCGCAAGACAGCCATCAACCACAGAACCATCAGCATTTAAACATAAGGCAGCTCCTTGAACCTGCAGTGGCACTGTATTGGGTAAAATAGGATAGCCTGGAGTATAATATGGACCAACATATCCAAATTCATCGATAAAAAATTCAGCAGGATTAATATCTGCAACAGGACCTAATGGCATCCAAGAGGAAACAACTGCAAAGTCGCCTGTTCCATATAAATCTGCACGCAACCTCCAAGCATATATATATGGAGAATTATCATCAGAAGCGCAAGACAAATCCAATTGCTCTAAACCATCAGTTCTTATTATAAAGTTTTGTCCATCGCAAGCTACTACACCATTATCTAAAATATCAGTATCAATACCACCTGCAAAACAGCTTAAAACACAAAATGGATCTGTTGCTTGAGGAAAATCAGCAAAATTAAGAGTTATGGTTTCATCACAGGTATTACCAATTCCATCAGGTACAGAACTTGATATGGTTATGGAACCATCTGAAATTTCATCAGGAGTTAATTCTATATACAATAAACTTCCAGTTGGAACACTAACTGTTCCATCACCATTGTCCGTTGCTCCGGCTGTAAATTGACCTGCACTTAAAGTTAAATTAATTGAACTACTTGCAGCACCAGTACAATCTGTCCAATTTAATGCGCCAAAACCAAGATAGGTATTAGCTCCTGAAAATCCATTTACAAATTCGGAACAGAAAAATATGTTACCGTCTAAATCATCTTCAAAAAAGAAACCAGATTCGTCATTTTCGGTACTAGGATCATCTTCAGTAAACCCTATTGGGGCAATGTTACCAAATGTACAAAGGGGGTTTCCATCCGCATCTATTTGACAATCCTCACACTCACAATAGGTTTCTACTGGGGCACATTCATTATCGCCACATTCTACGCCGCAAATTACAACCGTTAAACAAAATTCACCTTGAACGCCGTCCCAGCCATCAACTGCCATATAATAAGTTTCACCAGGTACAAATTCTAAGGTTAACCAACCCGAAATCCAAGGTTCAGAGGTAAATAAATCTTCATTAGCTGCAAAATGATCACATTCGCCTGTGCTGGAATTCGGACAATCTGCACCTTCGTAAATGGCTACCTGCGTATCTCCATCACCTCCAAGCGGATCATTTGGATTAATGCCACAATCATCACCAAAAGAGCCGTCCGTTGTCCAAATTGAATAAGCAACAGGAGAACCATCTCCATTTAAATCAGGAACCGTCCACGTATACCAAACACTATTTTCCCATATTTCTGAGGCATCACCAAATAAGTTAGGATCGGTTTCGTCCGGACAAAAAGGTCCATCGGGTTGAGTAGAATTAGTTTCGTTTTCTCCCGGCTCCGGCGGATCATCAACGCCTGGTGATGAGCCAGTTAGCGTAAAGGGTCCGTTTAAAGTAACATCTCCACAAGTGCCCGCAAAAGCATCGCTAATGTCGATAGCCCCCGAACATTCATCATTTGGTGGTTGTGCAAGCAAATTTTGACTTACTGCGCAAAAAAAGCAGAAAATCAATAAGCAAAAAAGCTTGTAAAAATTTTGCATAATAGAATTATTTTAATTTATTTAAAATTGGTTTATAATTATTTACATCAAACTTAATAGTACTTTCGGGATGTGGGTTTTTTAAAATTTTAAAATAGTACGCTAAAGTAGAAAATTGTTAAATATTATTGAAATAAAAACCCCTTTAAATTACTATTATTTGACAGCTTGTAAAGTTTGTAATATTTTGTTATTTAATGAATTAGGAATAATTGAAAATAAATTTATTATTGGATTTGACTATTTTCTGATGTACTTTGTTGAAAAGGCTTTCTTTAGGAATTTATGAAAAAGTATTTTTTTGCTAGACGAGGCGAAAAATATAGTCTTTAAGGGGCTAATATCTATTTGATTATATGATGATACGCTAAAATTTAGTATTTAATTTCCATAGTTAAAACGAGCCAATGTTTTACACCTCATTCAATAAAAAAATAGTCTTTTCATAATAGGCAAATTTATTTTTTCTATCCTTCTGATGAAATTGAATTGGAAAGTTAACTGACTTGCGTTAAATTTGTATCTCATATATTTTGAGATAGGTTATTGGAATCAACAGAAGCAACACACCAAACACAAACTAAAGAAATGTCTTTTATAGATCATTTGGAAGAACTTAGGTGGCATCTGATACGATCTTTAATGGTTATTTCCATTATCACTATTCTTGTTTTTATATCGAAAGCTATTGTTTTTGGCAAAATTATATTAGGTCCATCAAAAGCTACTTTTTTTACCTATCAGTGGTTATGTACCATTGGTAAAAAACTTAAGTTGGGCAACTTTTTTTGCTTTGAAAAATTGACTTTCGAAATAATTAATACCGAAATGGCTGGTCAATTTTTAATTCATTTAAAATCATCGTTTGTTATTGGTTTTATTGTAGCATTTCCTTACGTACTGTTTGAAATTTGGCGGTTTGTAAAGCCCGGTTTGTACGAAAATGAAAGACACTACACTAGTGGGATTGTTTTTTTCGGCTCTGTTTTCTTTTTTATGGGCGTATTGTTTGGGTATTTTATTTTAACACCATTTTCCATTAATTTTTTAGGCTCGTATTTTGTAAGTGAAACCGTTGCAAATACCATTACGCTCTCCTCCTATGTATCAACTTTAACTACTTTAGTAGTTGCTTCCGGGGCAGTTTTCGAGTTACCGATGATTGTTTATATTTTGGCTAAATTAAAACTGATTACCGCGAAAGACATGCGCACTTACCGTAAACACGGCTTAGTCATTATGCTAATTTTTTCAGCCATTATAACGCCACCCGATTTAACCAGCCAAATAATAATTGCCTTACCTTTGTATATACTTTATGAGTTTAGTATTTTAATTGCAAAGCGCGTAAATCCACCTGAAACCAGTGAACAAATTACCTCAACATAAATTTATACTTATATATAATTAATTGACCATGAAAATAGTTATCGGTTCTGATCACGCAGGCTTCGAGTTAAAAGAATTAGTTGTTCAATTTATGCAAAAAGAGAACCACGAAATTATTGATATTGGAACCAACAGTAATGATTCTGCAGATTATCCAGATTTTGCGCATCAAGTAGCGCACTCGGTAAACGATCGTACTTTTGAAGCCGGCATTTTATTATGTGGTTCTGCCAATGGTGTTGCCATTACGGCTAATAAATATGCTCAAGTAAGAGCGGCAATTTGTTGGACACCCGAAATTGCCGAGTTGGCTCGTATGCATAATCATGCAAACCTATTATGTTTGCCGGCAAGATTTATCACTAATGAAGCAGCCTTTACTATTACCAAAAGTTTTTTTAATACCTCCTATGAAGGGGGAAGGCACTTAAGAAGAGTTAATAAAATCAATCAAATCATAACCTAATAATTCATTATATGAAAGTCGTATTATCATTGCTATGCTGCCTTTTACTAACCTATAAAGCCGATGCTCAAAAAAGAGCTTGGCAAAGTGTTTATGCGGATAAGATTACCGCTGAAGAATTAGAAGCACATCTCGAAGTATTAGCTTCAGATGAATATGAAGGTAGAGAAACCGGTAAAGCCGGTCAAAAATTGGCAGCGGAATATCTTGCTTCCTTTTACAAATCGCTCGGTTTACCTCCAATAGGTGTTTCAGGAAAACAAAAAAGCTATTTTCAAACTATTCCACTTACCATTCAAGCATGGGAAAAAGTAGCTATTACTGCAAACCGGAAAGATTTTACTTTTTTAGAAGATTTTTATTGTTTTGGAAGAACTACAGAAAGTGGTTCATTAAGAGAAAAAGAAATTGTATTTGCCGGTTATGGTATAGATGAAACATCTTACAATGATTATAAAAACATTAATGTTAAAGGAAAAGTTGTTTTGCTGTTAGATGGCGAACCAAAGATGAAAAATGGTGACTATTTATTGACCAAAAGTGAGGAACCCTCTAAATGGAGTGCAAACAGACAAACAAAGTTAGAAGCCGCCGCCCAAAAAGGGGTTAAAGCGGTGTTAATTATTAAAGACAATTACCGGGAAGAAATCAAAAAATTTAAGCATAGCATAACCTCAAAATCAATGAAGTTGAAAGAATTGACGGAAGATGGAACGCGATATCCTTCAACCTTTTACATATCGCCCACTATGGCTAAGCGTATCATTGGAGTTAAGTTTGAAAAACAACTTCGGAAAGTAAAAAGAAAGGCAGCCAAAAAGCGAAATGCCTCTATTTCTATTAAAACAAACTTAACTATGGTAGTGCAAAAAAATGAAGAAGATATAATTGGTGAAAATGTATTTGGTTATATTGAAGGTACTGATTTAAAAGATGAATTAGTGGTTATTACGGCACACTATGATCATTTGGGCAAACACAATGGCAAAATATATAACGGTGCAGATGATAATGGAACGGGAACAGTTGCTTTAATGGAAATTGCTGAATCGTTTGCCATTGCCAAAGAAAATGGGAATGGTCCGCGTCGCTCCATTTTAATTTTTAACAATGCTGCCGAAGAAAAAGGCTTACTTGGGTCTAAACATTATACTAATCAACCCGTTTTTCCATTAAACAAAACCGTAGCTTGTTTAAATATTGATATGATTGGCAGGTTAGACCCCAAACACGAAGCGAAAAATGACACCAATTATGTTTACATTATAGGTTCTGATTTTTTAAGTACGGATTTGCATAAGATTAACGAACAAGCCAATGAGGCGTATGTGAACTTAAATTTAGATTACGCTTACAATTCTTATCACGATCCTAACCGTTTTTATTACCGTTCTGATCATTATAATTTTGTAGAAAAAGGTATTCCTTCTATTTTCTATTTCAGTGGTGTTCATAAAGATTATCATAAACATACCGATACCGAAGACCAAATTGTGTATCCGAAAGTTGAAAAAATTACCCGCTTGGTTTTTCATACGGCTTGGGAATTGGCTAACCGAAACGAGCGGTTGAAAATTGACGTTTCGCCGCCAGAGAAATAATACTAATTTACTTAAGTTTCGGTAGTAAAATAATTGCTGTTCCAATGGAACCTGTTCCATTGTGTCAACAAAAGCACGGGCACTTTACTACAACAAGTGAACAGGTTCACTTGGATGATTGTATGCTTTATATTTTGAATTAAATTAACTTTACTTTATTGAGTACTTCAATTTCCATAAATAATTTATATTCAAGTTATTATGAAATAAATACTACTACCGAAACATAAGTAATTTAATATTTGCGATGCGTTAAGAAATTAAAATCAGGCTACCTTTCTAAGACTGGACACAAGTGAAATGAAAAGGGCGCATACTATTGAAGTTACTGCGCATTCAAAGCTGCGAAAAATCTAGATAGTCACGGTTTGAGATAAAGGACTAATTATTTATCTTACCCCAAAAAAAAAATTACAATTATGGCAAGCTCACCGGCAGAGATGGAATTTCTTATCGTAAAGGCAATAAAAGAAGACACGGGAAAAGATTTTAAAGCATGGATGAAAATTATAAAAAATGAAGGACCAGAAAAGTTTAAAGAACAAATAACGTGGTTAAAAGAAAAGGGTTTAAAATATGGTCAAGCTAGAGTATTGGCAGCCATTTTTAAAAACGACGGTGCATTGGTTTATGGTGATCCGGAAAAATTGATACAAGAACAATATAGTGGAAAATGTGCTCCTATGCGTCCTTTATTTGAAGTGCTCAACAACACCATTCAAAGCCAATTTCCTGATGCGACCTTGCACGTTTGTAAGGGCTATGTATCCTATGTTGCAAAAACGCAATTTGCCACTATACATCCCGACAAAGAACATATTAAATTAGGTTTGGCTTTTAGAGATCACCCGGCTGAATCTAATTTATTGGAAGCTTTTAAAGGGAAAAATGCCAATGATAAAATTTCGCACTATGTTCCACTAAAAAGTAAAGCCGATATCGATCAACAATTGTTAGAATTGGTTAAAGCGGTGAAAACATGGTATTCATAGTCAACATAAGTTTATTATACTATAATTTTATAAAATAATGTTGCATAAGAAGTGTAGAAGGTTTTTCTTTGATGTTTGGTTATTACGAAAAAAAATTCACTTAGGAATGATGAGAAAATAAATGTTCAAATTTTTATAAAGAGATTTTTTGATAAACGAGGCAAAAAACGCAGTCTTAGTGGTGCTAAGACGAGTATTTTTAACGAAGAAGATCGAAATATATCAAAGTAAAAAGTGGACAGTTATTTTTGAATTATTCCTTATAAAAAGTAAATAAAATGGAACCGGTATTAAATTTAAAAGATTGGGGAATGGGTTTTAATAACCCTTTATATATTGCAGGACCCTGTAGTGTTGAATCGGAAGAACAGGTAATGGAAACCGTAACTGAATTAGGTAAAACCGGCAAGGTTGATTTGGTAAGAGGCGGAATTTGGAAACCCAGAACTCGACCAAACTCCTTTGAAGGCATTGGAGAAGTTGGTTTGCGTTGGTTAAAGGCAGCCGGTAATGCCATTAATAAACCGGTTACCGTTGAGGTGGCTAATGCGGTACACGTGTATCAAAGCATACGCCATCAAATTGATGTGCTTTGGATAGGGGCAAGAACCAGCGTTAATCCGTTTGCCGTGCAGGAAATTGCCGATGCCTTAAATGGTATTGACATCCCGGTTATGATCAAAAATCCAATTAATCCTGATTTAAGTTTATGGCTTGGTGCGGTAGAACGAATTAGGCAAGCCGGCATAAAAAGAGTTGCCGTTATTCATAGAGGCTTTTCGGCTTACCATCATTCAAAATACAGAAACCAACCTCGTTGGGAATTGCCTATTGCCTTTAAAAGAGAAATGCCGGATGTACCGGTAATTTGCGACCCCAGCCACATTTGCGGACGAAGAGATTTATTGCAAGAGGTTTCGCAAAAAGCTATTGATTTAGATTTTGACGGCTTAATGATAGAATCACACATTAATCCAGATAAAGCCTTAAGCGATGCCAAACAACAGGTAACTCCAGCAAATTATCAGGTGTTAATTGATAGTATTGTTCAGCGAAATCCAGAAATTACTGGTACCGAATTAGATGAACTACGCGACCAAATTGACAGCGTTGATCGTGAAATTATTGAAATTTTAGCAAAACGGATGAACATTGCCAAGGCAATAGGCACTTATAAAAAAGATAATAACATCACCATTTTACAATCAAAACGGTGGGATGAAATTGCCAACGACCGGCAGTCGCAAGGCACCTCAAAGGGCTTAACCGAAGATTTTATGACCGAATTGTATCGTTCTATTCATAAAGAAAGCATCAGACAACAAAGTAAAGTGATGAATTAAACAAGTGAACCGGTTCACTTGGATAACAACCCTTCCAATGGAACCTGCTCCATTGTGGATACTTCAAAAAAGTTGCTGTACTTCTGCAAGTGAACAGGTTCACTTGGATGATATTTACTTTTCATGCTTTAAATTGAACAACTCTGTAATTTTTTTGAAACTCTTTTTAAACAAAAATTGTTAAAGTGGTTCTAACATAAAATAAATTTAACCAAAAACGGTTTTACGGTTTAATATGAAACAATCTATTTTAATTTTGATTATTGCATTAGGCTCTATGTCTTCTTGTAAGAAAAATCCATTGTGGGTAGGTAGTAAAGAGTTTATTACTTACGAATATAAATTCTCAACAGACTCTTTACCAGAAATTTCAGCGGAACCCACTAATCAAAGCCCTTTTGTGGAAGTTACTTCAAGTTCTGCAAGTCACGTGGGTAATGATGTAGTAAAAATTACGGTTGAAGGAATACGCGTATTTTCTGACAAAAAGAATTTTGTAATAGACGAAATTTCGATTAGCGAAAATGATGGAAATGGTTGGGATGTGCAAAACGAATTTTCCAGTATTAACTCTAGCGAAAGTTTAGATGTAGATGTTGCGGCTGTTTTAGTTTTAGATATGAGCAGCTCTTTGGCAGATTTAATTCCTAATTTAAAATCATATGCCAATGAGTTTATCGATAAAATAGTAGAAGCCACGCCCAACTCAAGAGTGGCGGTCATCTTCTTCTCTTCAAAAGGAGCTATTTCTGAAACCGGTTTTTATACCGCCAGTAATGCCGAAAAATTAAAAGAAGAGGTAAATAACTTTAATATGTCGGAAGATAGAACCGCTTTATTTGAAGCCACCAAAAGAGGGATTGCTTTATTAGATAATTTAACTGACTTTGAAGGAGAAAAAACCATTGTAGTATTTACTGATGGTGGTGATAACGATACCGATAACCCTAATCAAGTGAAAAGCCTGATAAGCGATAACCAATATTTTAGAGTGTGTATAGGCTTAGAGGGAAGTGATTTTGATTCGGACGATTTAAGAAGTGTTGCCAGCAGAAACAGCAATGCCATTACCGTAAAAGATGAAAGTGATTTACGCCAAGCATTTGTTGAAGTAGCCGGTACAGTTTCTTCAGTTTACAAAATTGAATATGAGCGATCGGATCAAATTTTAGACGATCCTATCGAAATAAAATTTGATTTTAAAGTAAGTAAAATATAATATTGGATAACTTATAATTTATCTAAATTATTAAAACATATAGTATAGCCTCAACAGCATTTTGCTTTGAGGCTTTTTCTTTTTAAGGATGTTTTTGATAAAGGGCTACCCGTATAACACCGGACAAAAAGCCGTCATTTTGAGAAGATGCTGAACGAAGTAAAGTATCTTGCTTAGAACCTGTCAGATTGAAAAACAATATTGGTTTTGCTAATAATGGTTGAAGTAGTTGGGAGATACTGAGCATTTATTCCGCTTCGCTTCAGATACGGAATCAAGTTCAGCACAGGTCTCAGTACGATGCAGGTGTCCGGGCTTAGTCGGGTTACCAGATAAAGCCTTTATTCCTTGCTTATCAATAAAATAAGTATGATTTATTTTTGCATTGTTAAACATGTCTAAATATTCATTTCAACGGGAGGCTAACCAAGTAAACCATATAATTTTACCTATATTTGCAAATGAAATTTTTAACATAGATACATGAATAAAGTAGCTTTAATTACAGGAGCTTCAAGTGGAATAGGAAAAGAATTAGCTCGAATACATGCGGAGAAAGGAGGAGACTTGGTAGTAGTTGCCAGAAGAGCCGATAAGTTAAAATTGTTGGAAACTGAATTAAAAGCAAAACATCAAACCAATATAAAAATTATTGTTAAAGATTTATCAAAACCAGCAAGTGCTCAACAAGTTTTTGAAGAAGTAAAGCAAGCCGGAATAACTATAGATTATCTGATCAATAATGCTGGTTTTGGTGGAAGAGGCAAATTTCATGAAAGGGATTGGGAAACGGATTTATCTATGATTAATTTGAATATCGTTACTTTAACTGCTTTAACCCGTTATTTTTTGCCCGGCTTTGTGCAACGAAACACAGGTAAAATTTTAAATGTATCTTCCATTGCCTGTTTATTACCGGGTCCTTTACAAGCGGTTTACTATGCTACAAAAGCCTATGTTACCTCTTTTAGTAATGCCATTGCCGAAGAGTTACACGATACACAAGTAACCGTTACAGCACTGTTGCCCGGAGCAACCGAAACAGAATTTGCCAAAGTGTCGGATATGGATAAAACCGCTTTGTTCGATAAAACTTTTAGCGCACGTCCTGTGGCTGAAGATGGCTACATAGGCATGCTGTCAGGTAAATTAAATGTGTTAAGTGGCTTAACATTTTCTCAAAAAATAGTGATGAAAACCATACCTATGGCTCCTAAAAAAATGTTGCTCAGTCAAATAAGAAAAATGCAAGAGGTGAACGAAAATAAAGTTCATTAAAGTTAGTAAGCAAACAATTTCAACCCTTCATTTCCATGAGTTATTTTAAGCAAAAAGTAATATGGATAACCGGCGCAACTTCTGGAATAGGAGAAGCATTAGCAAAGGAGCTTGCTAATTATAAACCCGTACTCATTTTATCTGCCCGAAGAACAATAATTTTACAAGAAGTAGCTGAAGAATGTACAAAAAAGGGAGCTGACTGTTTGGTTGTGCCTTTAGATGTTAGCGATGCTTCACAAATTACCGAAGCAGCAAACACAATTTATGAACAACATCCACATATTGATATTTTAATTAACAATGCCGGAATTAGCCAACGCAGTTATGCCAAGGATACTGCTTTAGAAGTAGACCGAAAAATAATGGAGGTTAACTTTTTTGGGAATATTGCCTTAACCAAAGTGGTGTTACCCAAAATGCTTCAACAAAATGCCGGACAAATTGTGGTGATGAGCAGTGTAGTTGGTCATTTTGGTTTCAAAAGCCGTTCTGCCTACGCTGCTTCCAAACACGCTTTACACGGTTTTTATGAAACGCTATATATAGAAAATCAACATAATAATTTAAAAGTCAACATTATTTGCCCGGGTAGAATACAAACAAATATAAGTGTGCACAGCTTACAGCAAGATGGCAAAGAACATGGAAAAATGGACCCTTATCAAGCAAAAGGAATGCCGGCAGATGTTTTTGCAAAACGGGCATTAAAAGCAATTGAACGCAATAAACGAGTTGCCAATATTGGTAATTGGGATATTTGGATGATCTATTGCAAAAGATATGTACCTTGGTTGTTTTATTTGATTACTAAACGCATTAAAGATAAATAAACATAAATTACAATATTGAAATTCCAAGTAATTATCGATCGACCACCATTTTAATGGAAGCAGCTTTATTTTGTAATATAAAGTAAGCCGGACTAATTCCCCTTCAATTGTTGAAGAGCCTGTACCGACAAATCGGTAGGTGGGCTTTTTCTTTCGAAAAAGCTCGGGGTAGTTTAAAAACTCACAAAAGTCTGCTCTATACTGCTCATTAAAATTATAGTAGAACCGTAATTTAATAATTGTAAATCAATAATTTAAATAATGACAGAGCCCATAATAAGTGGTATTCAACAAGTGGGAGTTGGCATTCCAAAAGTTTATGAAGCCTTCGATTGGTATCGAAAACATATTGGGGTAGATATTCCGGTTTTTGATGAAGCCGCTGAAGCTAACCTTATGCTACCTTATACCGGCGGACAGCCGCATAAACGCCACGCCATTTTTGCCATTAATTTGCAAGGTGGTGGCGGCATGGAAATTTGGCAATATGTCAGCAGAAAACCGCAATCAGCTTTTTTTCAACTTCAAGTAGGCGACTTAGGGATTTTTATTACTAAAATAAAATGTAAAGATATTCGCCGAAGCTTTCAATTTGCTGCCAACCAGCAAATGGAGGTTCTAAGTAAAATTCAAACCGACCCTGCCGGTACTCCACATTTTTTTGTAAAAGATCCATATGGTAATTTGTTTCAATATATTGAAAGTACTAATTGGTTTAAAAACACTAAAGCCCATTGTGGTGGACCATATGGCGTTATTATTGGCGTAACTGATCTTACAAAATCTAAAAATTTTTATAACAAAATTTTAGGTTATGATGAAGTACTGTATGAAGGCAAACAAACCTATGCCGATTTATATGATTTACCTGCTGGAAATTTACCGGTAAAGCGATGCATCTTAACTCATTCAAAAAAACGTAGCGGACCTTTTAGTAACATGTTAGGCAGCAGCCAAATTGAATTGTGGCAAGTGGAGGGCAGAAAGCCGAATAAAATTTTTGACAATCGCTATTGGGGTGATATTGGTTTTATTCATATATGCTTTGATATTATTGGTATGGATGCGATGCGGCAAAAGTGTGCTGCTTTTGGTACGCCCTTTACGGTTGATAGCGCAAAAGCGCACTTAGATGGATTTGATATGGGCGAAGCTGCCGGACACTTTTCTTACATTGAAGACCCAGATGGAACCTTAATTGAATTTGTTGAAACACACAAAATACCCATACTAAAAAAATTGGGTTGGTATCTTAACTTAAAAAAAAGAGACCCACACAAACCATTACCAAATTTTATTTTAAGCGCTTTGGCGTTTAACCGGGTAAAGTAGCTAATACCAAATTGACTGTAAAAAGTGGATTAGTCTTTCTAAACAAAAAAAATAGTTGATACGTTTTGCATTAATTTTTTTTGAAGCGAAATTGCAAACAACTAAAAACACCTGTCCCGCTTTCCGCTCAAATGCCATTTGCCAACGCTGCAAAAGCCATGCAAAATGGCATAACCGCTGCAATCGGGGCTAGTTTAAAAACTTCGGTTCTTCGTAGCAAAAATAAACAGTTGCTGCCGGAAACAGCAAAGTATCAAACACTTTCATAAACTTGTAGAAAATTGTGTTACATTTTTACAGTCAATTTGGTATTACTCGTAAATGCCAACCATCATCTCATAAATAAACTGATGTCAAATCATTTTGATCTTGTAAGAAATTTTAATAATAGTGAACAATTTATACTAATCATACCTTAAATTTGAAACTCAACAATAAACAAAAGCAAATTATGAATCAAGTAATGAAATTCAAAACACCTGTTCTTTTAATTGTTCTATTATTTCATTTAGGAAATATTGCAGTTGCTCAACAAAAAATTCACCAAAAGATAACCCAAAATGCCAGTCAATTAGCCATTGCAAAAACAGTTAATCCTTTTAGTAAAGTTGTTACAGATAATTTGAATCATTTAATTAATGATAGAGACTTAACCTCAAAAATAGTTTTGTCGCTTACTAAAACAGATTTAGCTTCCTTAAAAACCAACACCAATGGTTTTTTAAAAGTTGCTATGCCGCTTAATAGTCAAGTTGCCGAATTGCAACTTTTTGAAACGAACATTTTTAGCGGCGACTATCAAGTCGTTCAATCAAATGGAACCCAACGGAATAAGGTTGAAGTAGATAGTGGCGTGCATTATTGGGGTATTGTAAAAGATGAACCCAACAGTTTAGTAGCCTTATCTGTATTTGAAAATGAAGTAACCGGTATGGTTATGCTTGCTGGTGAAACCTATAATTTAGGAAAAATTAAACAATCCAATTATCATATTTTATACCGCGCATCCGATTTAAATTTACAAAGCAATTTTACTTGCGATGCGATTGATCCAATTGAAAATAGCATCCATAAACAAATTGAACAACAAACCGAAAATCAAAAAAACCAACCACCCACTGAATGCGTTAATATTCATATTGAAGCGGATTACGATTTTTATTTAGATATGGGTTCATCGGTTGCCAGTACCACCAACTACATTAATGCGTTAATGGCACAAGTCGCTATTTTATATGCTAATGAAAGTATTACTATTATGGTTAGTTTTATAAACGTTTGGACCAATACTTCGCCTTACGATGCAGCTTCGGGAGATTTATCAGTAATGTTAGATGAACTTAGGTTATACGGTTGGGGGCAAAGTAATGGTAATTTAGTGCATTTAATTACAACCATAGGTGGTGGTGGTATTGCCTATCTTGATGTGTTATGTAACAGTCAATTTAATGTTGGGGTAAGTAATATTTTCACCAACTTTAACAACGTACCAACTTATTCTTGGGATGTTGAAGTTATCGCTCACGAGTTGGGGCATAACCACGGCTCACCACATACGCACTCTTGTTCGTGGAATGGTAATAACACGGCTATTGATGATTGCGGTTACAACTTTTCTGGTGGAACAGATGGTTGTGACGGACCAACACCTGCTGCCGGAACGATTATGAGTTATTGCCACTTAATTAACGGGGTAGGTATTGATTTTAACTTAGGCTTTGGTCAGCAACCGGGCAATTTGATAAGAAGCAGAGTAAACGCAGCAAATTGTTTAACGCCTTGTGCCGAACCTACTTGTGATGATACTATATTAAATGGTGATGAAGTAGGTGTTGACTGTGGCGGACCAGATTGCCCACCTTGTCCTGATGAAGTTTGCGATGATTTGAACTTTAATGATTACAACCTGATTAGTTATGCAGATCAGGATAATGGCACAGCCACCATTTCCGCCGGTGGAACGGAGATTTTTATTACTGGCAACTCGTGGAAAGCCATAGCCTACAACTTAACAGTAAGTCCAATTACCACCATTAGCTTCGAATTTAGAAGCACCCAACAAGGCGAAATACATGAAATTGCTTTTGACAATGATTTAAATTTAGACAGAGATCATTCATTAGTTGTTTGGGGTAATCAAGGTTTTGCCGGTACGCTCTCTAATGCAACTTATAATGGTAGTGGAAACTGGCAAACCTTTACCATAAATATTGGAGCGCAAATTTCGGGTTCTTACACCTATTTAATTTTTACTTGCGATGATGATGCCAATGCAACCGGTAACTCTTATTTTAAAAATATAAAGATTTGGGAAGATTATGACAGCAACTTACAATGCGATGGTGTTGCATCGTGTGCAGCCGTTGATTTGGATATTTTCTTCGATGGTTTCCCCAGCCAAACCAGTTGGGATATTACCGATGCTAATGGCAGTACGGTTGCTAGTTCTAATGGAACTTATGGAAGTCAAACCGGCAATAGCAGCATAACAGAACAACCTGCTTGCCTGCCAGATGGTTGTTATACCTTTACTATGTACGATGCTCTTAATAACGGGATGTGTCCTTTCCAAAGCAGTGCGGTGGGGGTGTCTACTTTTATTACTCCGGGCACTTTAATTTCTCCGGGTAGCATAGTTGGTACACTTAGTTTGGTAGCAACGCCAGGTTTGTGCGGAAATTACGAACTGACAAATGCTGCTGGTGAAGTATTAGCTTCGGGAGGCGGTAGCTTTGGTGCGCAAGAAGCCAGTTCATTTTGTTTAAGTGGTGGTATGCTGCAACGAAAAGCCCGTACTGAATTTGATACGAAATTTACAGACGTTGATTTGTTTAGAGTGTTTCCAACTATTACTGCTCATACCGTTCAACTTTCTTTTCAAACAGAGGAATCAAGTTCTGCAGTTATTCAAATTTTTGATTTGAATGGAAAATTGATGAATGAAATTAATTTGAAAACCGTAAGGGGCAATAATCAAGTACTTTTAGATATTAGCAATTATCAGCAAGGCACTTATGTTGTAAAGTTGCAATTAGATAATGAACAACAGTATCATCAAAAAATAATCAAACAATAATTATTTAAATTTAGATTAGTAATGCGGAGAAAATAGATCTACTTTTTATGTCAAAGTCATTTTTTGATAGACGAGGCGAAAAACGTAGTCATAGTGGGGAACCAAGATGAGGCTTTTCAACGAAGTATATCGAAAAATGGCAAAGACAGAAAGGTAGATTTATTTTTGTAGTATTACTTAGATAGAATTAAAAGAGATTCAAGTTTGCTTGGGTCTCTTTTTTTGTTTTGAGTCTACAAGTCTATAAGATGCAAGGTAGGCATAACTTGAAGAATAGTTAGTTACTGAGCTAATCCGATCTCATCCTGGTTTGCAACGAGGATGCCTGAGAAATGCGTTTGTAACGCACAAAAAATAGCCAGCTAACGAAGGAGCGAATTTACCAATCTAGCCCCGATTGCAGCGGTTATGCTGCCTGAAGCGCAGATTTTGCAGCCTAGCCGCAGCATTTGAGCGGAAAGCGGGAGGGGTGTTCTTATAATGCTAAATTGTTTTGCTTCAAAAAAAAAAAATAAAAAAAGGTGAAAACTACTTTATGGTTTAGATAGACTTGTAAATGAATTTATAATGAATAGTTTAGAGGCAAGAGCGTGAGCAATGTAAGATATTATACTTAAAATTAGATTTATAAATTTTGATGATCTTTATGTAATACCAATTCTATACGCTTGTTTTGATGGTGGGCTGTTAGTGAATTGCCGGCTTGTATTGGTTGGGTATTGGCTAAGCCTTTAAAAGATAACCGATCGGCAGAGATGCCCTGTTCAACCAATAAATCTTTAACTTGTTTGGCTCTTTGCTCTGAGAGAGATTTACCTGCAGTGAAATTATCTTTTTCATTTGTGGCAATATGGCCAAATATATCTAAGCGGGTATTGGAGTATTCAGTCATAATTTGTGCCACCTGATTTAAAGATTGAAGGGCTTCTGCACTAAGGTAAGTTCCATTTAAGGTGAAATTGGTTTCAATCCAATGGAAATTTTGTTGTTGAGGACAATCTACATCAACAATGCAATTAATTATATGCCATTCAACGGAGCCTTTGGTTACATTGGCAAATTTTTCTGGCAGGGTGGTGTTGTCATATTTTTCTTCTATTGAACTATTTGTGCCACTAACGGACGATGCACCTGCTAATTGGTTATTATTTGTATGGCTAACAACAGCCTCATTTTCTTTTGAAGATTTAAATGACCGAAAACCAACAAAAAGTAAAGCAATTGCTAACAAACCGATTAAAGCCGGTTTTAGCATTTTAATAAAATCAATTGGTTCGGCAACCTCATCAAGATCAATGTCTTCAGTTGGGTGCTCTTTAGTTATATCTTCTTTTTTCGTCCACCAATCATAGCTCTTTTTTTCGCTTTGTTTCTCTGGTGCTTTATCTACAGTTGTGGCAAGTTGTTCTTCCTTTTCTTTACGCTTTCTAAACTCTGCGGCTTTTTTTAATTCGTCGAAACGGGCTTGCGCTGCAATTTTTGCCTTTTCAATTTCGGGGTCATACTCTTTTTCTACTGATTTTTTTTGGGGTTCTTTTACTTTGGGTTTTTCTACAGCGGTTTCTGTTTTTATTGGAGGTTTAACTGTAGAAACCTTTGTTTTGTTAGTTTTTACTTTTGGTTCAATTGTTTCTTTTTTAGGTATTGGCTTTTTTTCGACAACCGGCTTGGGTTTTGCAACATTTTCCACCGGTTTTGGGGTTTCTTTTATTGGTGGTTTTTTTTCTGTAACTGCCTTTTTAGTCTTTTCTTTATTTTTGTTTGGGCTAAGTTTAACCTTGCTTTTAAGTTCAACCTTTTCTAATGGCAAAACTTCTTGAACTGTTTTCGTTTTAGTTTCAGTTTTCTCGACCTTATTGGCTTTTACTAAATCTTCTTGCTTCAGCTTTTCATCTAACTCAATACTTTGTTCTTCTTTATGTTTTCGTAAAACGGCAGCATTGGCTTTAGCAAACTGGTTTTGTTCGAATTTGCGTTCTTTTTCTTCTTTTTCTCTTTTTAAACGAACTTCTAATTCAGCTTGCTGTTGCTGTTTTAACAAAGCCGTAAATTCATCTTCTTCTAATACTTGTTCTTCTTCGGTATTTTGTTGCTTGGTTTCAACTGGTTTTTCAAAAATCGTTTCTTTTGATTTTTGCGGTTGATTTACTAATAAGTTTTGCTCAACTTGATTTGCATTGAGGTCTACTTTTCCATTATTATCTATTTCAGAAAACAAATCACTTCGTATCGCTATATTTTTTTGAACATCATTATTTTTAGAAACCTCCATTTTTTCTAAAGTCAACACTTGTATCACTTCCATCATTTCTTCTTCAGTTGCAAAAAATGTACTTTTAGCAATGTTAGCAGCATCCAAATTTTTCAGGTAGAAATAATATTTTCCATTTTTAGTTAACTTAAAATCGTAGTTGTTGAGGTTTGCAGCAAACTCTAAAACTTCCGATAAAATTTTGTTCACTGTTTCCATGTTATCATAACCTCTAACATTGGTATTAAGCAATAAAGTTTTACCGGCTTTATTTTTAAATGAAAAATATTGTTTTCCGTTGGTACCCTTAAATATAAAATAATCAACTTGATTAGAATACATACCACTCAACAACTGATCGGTACCATTGTTTGTGATACTTAAATTTTCGTTAATGTCTTCCTCATAAATTAAATTAGCCGAAAAGCGTTTACCAATTATCCATCCAATTAAAGCGTGCATAGCTTCTTCAGTTTCAAAAATTTTACTTTTTGCAATTTCTTGATTGTTGCCCGCTTTAAGAGTAAAATAGAACTGATTGGCTGATAAACTTTCAAAATGATATTGAGTGGCTAATAGTAAATTTTTGGCGGCAGATTGTATACCTCTGTTGCGGGCACTAGAAGATGTATACCCTTCACTGATAATAAAAACTTCACTGTTTTTGTTACACGTAAAATAGTACAATCCTTTATCAGAAAATGCTTCAAAACCATCTACTATATTATGGGTTCTTTCCTGATAAAAATCAACCGCTTTATAGTTTCCTCTGCCTGCCATTATCATTAATTGTTAAAAATTGAAGTTTTGTAGGTGAACAAAATGTTAAAATTCGCAAACAAAGATACAAATAGAATAACAATTCCGCATCTATCCATTTCTTTTGTCTAATAATATTAACTCATTTTACATGAAATTAAATATAAAACCATAACTATTAATCTAAAAGTTATACAAAATAAGACATTTACAAATTAAATTATGTATTTTTTGTTAGATTTTTACTTTTTTTAATTTTATGATGCAACCTATTTTTAAAAACCGATAAAATGGATAGCATGCGTTTCAAAACAGCTTATTTGGTTATTAAATTATGGATAGTTATTTATAAATCAAAATACTAAATTAACAATATGAGCAGAGAAAAGATTAATTAAATTTAATTTTAAATAATATCACTAATAATAGATTTTGCCATGTTCAAATCAATCTATTTAAAATTTTGAACTTGCTTTTTTTTACGAGTGTTGAGCTTAATATTTCACCTCTTTAACAGCATAATCACCCGCTAATATTTTACGAGCCCGGGTAATAAATGCTGTCTTATTTTTTTCCATTTGATCTTGCAAAACCGAGTGAAACTCTACTGTTAACTCCGGGTAAATTTTGCATAAACGAAAAATTAAATCGATACAGTTAACCTTTACAGCCACGTCAATTTCGGCATCTACTAAACAATTAAAACAATGTTCGGCAAGTATGCCTTGTAAGTCTTCCTCTATAGGTAAAGGGCTTTTGCTTAGCATTCTGCTAATATGTCTTTTTAAAGGATTACTTTTTGTGACAGGTAAAAATTGTATAAACTGAGGCATTAAATGTTTAACTTGTTTGATGTCTTTTTCGGCACAATTATCTAAGGCATAGGCAGCTCTTCGCGAAAGTGGTTCAATTTCTTGCTGAATAATGGACCAACAGTAATCAATACGAGTTTGATTTTGAAACATCCAAGCGGCAATTATTAAACTTTGTTTTTTTGAAATATGCTTAGCCTCCAAAAGCTCTAATAACTTTTGATAATCTGCAGTATTTTCCATCGCTTATTTTTTGTTGGCTATTACCATAACAGTTAGTTGGCTAATGCAAACCAATTCTTTTTGCTCATTGTAAATTTCCGTTTGCCAAACGTGCAGGGTTCTTCCAATTTTGACCGGTGTACAAATACCGGTTACCTTACCTTGTTTAGCTGCTTTCAAATGTTTGGCATTCACATCAATACCAACAACCCGAAAATGATTAAAATCTACACATAAGCTAGCTGCTGTGCTTCCCATAGTTTCGCTTAATACGGCAGAAGCACCTCCATGTAATAAACCATAAGGTTGTTGTGTGCGTTTGTCTACCGGCATAGTAGCTGTTAAGCTGTTTTCTCCAACTTCGGTAAACTCAATACCAAGGTGCCCTACCATACAATTTTTGCTACCTGTATTAAGTTGCTCAATATCTACTTTGTTTTTCCATATCGCCATGCGCTCTAAATTAAAAATGATTACTTATTAATTATTGTAAATACTTACCTGTTTAATTGTTGAGTTGTTAATTTAATTCATCTATTTAAGCTTATTCAGTTTTTTCCACTTTCTTATTCGGATGCGAGCATTTTTATAAGCCGAACTAGTGTTTAATTGTATCATTCTGCCCATTGTATGTTTATTATACCAAAGGGTTTCATACAGCTGCTCATTACTAAGTTGGTCAACAATAATTTTAATTTTCTTAACCGCTTTTTCTAATTGCTCACAACGTTGGTGATAATCCAAATGATCATAATCTGCATAAAATTTTTGCGCTAAGATACCTAATTGATTCCATTGATATCCTTCTTCGGGAAATAGTATCTTTTCGTTGCGTTGTTTTTTATCATACCATTTCAACACTAAATTTGCCCAACCGATAAGATAGGCAATTAAATCACCAATACTCATCATTGTATTTTGTGCATGTCCTGCTAAGGTTTTTACCCGGGTATGTTCTACCGGAATAGTATTCAACTCTTCTTGCAGCTTTCCATAAGCACTTTCAATAGCTAATAACAAGGCTTCTTTGTTTTGTGGAATTGGCATCGATTACTAACTTAAAATTAACAAACCAATCTGAACTAAGAACATAAGATAAGAAAAAAATAAAAAGCAACCGGATAAAAACCCGGTTGCCTTCTAACTAGTTGATTATATATAACTTAAAGTAGAGTAAGTTAGTAGTAATCAGTCAATATTAAAATATTGTTGTATGTATAACTGTACTGAATAGTACTAAAATTGTGCCAATTCAAATGTACGTATATTATTTAATTTTAATTTGAACCCTTTTAGTGGAAATGCTGCTAAGTAGTTAGTCAAGTTGATGGTGTCAGATTAATTTGAGTAAAATTTGGACGAGTACGAGGCGGAGGTTATTAGGCATAGCCAAAGCTTTGTTCTCCAACGAAGTAATCGTTCTAATTTTGCCAAAGTAACCGACAGTATGAGCTTGACTGACTACTAAGGAACGATGAGAAAATAAATTGATCAACTCTGATAAAGTCATTTTTTGATAGACGAGTTGAAAAACGCAGGCTTAGTGGGGAACCAAGGCGAGGCTTTTCAAGGAAGTATATTGGAAAATGACAAAGTAAGATGGTAAATTTATTTTTCATCGTTCCTAACACTCAAAACGACTTTTAAATTCAGCATTAATTTTATTTTCAAATTTATTATCTTGTAAAAATAAAAGGATTATTATGCAAATAAATGAACAAATCAAATCACTGCAAGAACAAATCAACGAAAAGAATAAGGAGTTGCTGCAGCTAAAAATGCAATTAGGTGGAGCCGGAGTGAGCAATTATACCTTATACAATAAAGAAGGTGCAGCAACCTCTTTTTACAGCTTATTTGGAGATAAAGATGAATTACTAATCATTCAAAATATGGGCAAAAGTTGCAGCTATTGTACCCTTTGGGCCGACGGTTTAAATGGTTCTGCAAAACATATCAGTAATCGCATTAATTGGGCATTGGTTTCACCTGATAAACCGGCGGTACTCAAAGAATTTGCCGAAAGCCGTAACTGGCAGTTTGAGGTGTATTCTTGTCACGATAATAGTTTTAAACAAGATTTAGGCTTTATATGGGCAAATGGTACTAGTGCTCCGGGCTTTTCCGTTTTCAAAAAAACCGGCGACGGTAAAGTGATTCACTTTGCGTACGATTGGTTTGGACCCGGCGATCAGTTTTCTCCTATTTGGCATTTTATGAACTACTTTCCAAATGGAAATAATAACTGGAGTCCGAAATTGGTTTATTAGGAATGCAGAGAAAATAAATTTTCCAACTCTGAGAAAACCATTTTTTTGGTAGACGAGTTGTAAAAAAAAGGCTAAAGAAGTTGACCATCTTTTTGATATTTTTTTGAAGCGAAACTATTTAACCTTAAAAGAACACCCGTCCCGCTTTCCGCTCAAATGCCATTTGCCTGCGCTTCAAAAGCCTCTCAAAATGGCATAACCGCTGCAATCGGGGCTAGTTTGCAAACTTCCGTTCTTCGTAGAAAGAAAAAAATAGCAACAATCCAAAACAAGAAAGTATCAAGCACTATAATACATTTGCCAACTTTTTCGAACTAGTCAGATACCATTTCTCTTTTAAAATAATCTTTAATTAACAAATAAAATAACAATACCCCAACTACATACAAAGCAGCCGTTATGTAAAAAATACTCGAAAATTTAAATTGCCAATTTCGTAAAATACCAAATACTATTGAACTAAAAAACCAACTGCCCGACCAAATAGCTGACATTAAGGCACTTAATATTTCCCGGTTTTTTTCTCCTACATAATACATCGTCATTTCAGAAGTTAAAGGACCAGCCATATTCATTAATGGTTGCCTTACCAAGTAGAATAATATTGCCACTACCACCATACCCGGCACTAAGGGAAAATACTCTGTTGTTGCTAAACCAACTAAGGCTAAAACCGCTAAGCTTTGGGTAACGGTTATGGCTTTGTAGCCATAGCGTCGTTTAATTTGTGGCACTACCAATGCCACTGAAGCTACTAAAAATGCAGCGAATGAACCCAATATGGCAAAGATCTCAGAATCTAAGCCAAACACATGAAAGAAAAACAAATTAATAAAGGGAATGATTAATCCTGCGCCAACGGCAATTAACAAAGTTGGTGTAACACATTTAATAATATCACCCCAATCGTACTGGCTAAAATTAAAGCCCGATTGCTTGCTTTGTTCCGGTAATTGCTCTTCTCCCATCGCATACAAAAAATACAAGCTACTAAAGCTAAACAAAGCGACTAATTGTATAACGCGATCTTCGGTAAACAAGGTTTCAGATACTGCCGATAAGCCAAACATCAAAATGCCGGCGGCAATCATACCCATACTCCAAGTGGCGTAATTTAAAGAGATGGCTTCTGTATGGGTTTTATCATCGGCATTGCGCAATATAAACGGCAAGCCACAAACAATTGATACCATATGGCAGAAACCAAATAACGTTAAGGCTCCCCGCACCAACGATACGCTATGAATTTCGGCACCATAAACGTATAAAAAAGTACAGACCGGCACCCCAATTGCCGAAAAATAATAAAAAGGTTTGATCTTCCTTTTTTTGATCAGCATACCAAAAGGTAAGGCTAATACCATTACTGCTAAAGTTCTATACGTTACAAAAGAAGCAATTTCAGCATCGGTAAAATTGAGCTTTGCCATATAAATATTGGCGATTAAAAAGTAGATGGAATTGTTGAGGTTAATGCAAAAAACCGCAGCTATAAAATAGACGGTTTGTTTTTCTAAATTCCGGTAGTTTTTCCACAATAATCGTAATGCCTCCAAATGTTTGGCAAATGTACAGCTTTAGTTGGGCTAATGAATGTAGTATGTTACAAAAAAAATCTATCATCTAATTTTTCCATTTTTCATTTCCTTCATCAAGTTATGATTTCTTGGCTTAGCTTAAATTTGTATTTTCATTCAATTAATCAAAACATAAAATTGATTAAGTTTACAAAAAAATAAAGCCTCTTAAAAAATGACAAATCTATTAAGGCTAAAAGAAAGGCTTGAAATAGCTGTGGAACTTGGTGAAAGTTACTATCGGGAATTCAAGAGTGGTTATGAAGGTCCTCCGACAGATAAGAAACCAAGGAATTTTAAAGATATTTGTTATAATGTAGCAAAAGAACTTGTTGCCTTTGCTAATGCCGATGGAGGCGAATTGTTTATTGGAATTGAAGATAATAATGAAGTAACAGGATTACCACATAACGATGAAAAGCTATCCGCTATATTAGAAGCCTCTACCAATAATGTTTTAAAAGATACTCCTTTACCAATTAAGCGGAAAAATATTATTGACTACAATGGCAAAAAAGTTATTTATTTTTCAGTAGATAAGGGTGCAAAATTCATTCATCAGACAAGTAAAGGAGAATGTTTTAAAAGAGAAGACAGAGATAGTGTTCCTACTTCGGCGGATACCATCAGATTTGTTAGAGATGAAATTTCTTCAAGACAATATGATAAGCAATTTGAAGAATTAGCAACCGTTACCGATTTAGACTTAAAATTGGTGAAATATGTGGGAGAAGAATGCACCAAAATAAAAAACATGTCTCCTGAAAAATTTTTACAATATGTTGAACTCGCAGAGTTTGATGGAGACAGATTAAGATTAAGAAAAGCTGCCTTGTTGCTATTTGCTAAAAATCTAAATAAATGGCATCCTCGTTCGAGAGTAAGAATATTACGAGTACATGGAACGGAAGAAAAATCTGCCCCGGATTATAATGTAACAGAAGTTGCTGATATATCTGGCAATATTTTTAATTTAGCTAAAGACAGTTGGGATGCTCTAAGACCCGCATTGAGTGAAACACGATACTCAAAAGATGGGCTGTTTAAAACTCAGGTTATTTATCCTGAACCTGCTTGCAGAGAAGCACTAATAAATGCCATAACACACAGAGATTATAGTTTAGAGGGCAGAGGCATTGAAATAAGAATTTTTACAGATCGATTAGAAGTGCTGAGTCCAGGAAAATTATTATCAAAATTAACCATTGAAGATTTAAAAGAGCTCAAAGGAGCTCACGAAACAAGAAACACTTATTTAGCCCGTGTACTACGTGAATTTGGATACATTAGAGAATTAGGCGAAGGCATTAGAAGAATGTTTGAATTAATGAAGCGTAACGAGTTAGTTGACCCGGATATCAGTTCACCAAATAAATCATTCATAGTTACACTATACTACAAATTTATTTATACCAGAGAGGAGAAATTATGGCTTGATCATTTCTCGAACTTCAACTTAAACCGCGAACAAAAGACAGTTGTAAAATTGGGAATTAATGGAAGGCTTGTTTCGCCAAAAGAAATTTTTGACAATGTTGGCATTATTGATACCGATAAGTACAGAAAGTTGGTAGAAAGCTTGGATGTGTTAGGTATTTTAAAAAGAGAAGTTTCCAGTGCACAAGCACAAAGACTTGCAAAAAAGCAAAAGGTTTCGAAGAAAAGCATTGGCAGATATAAAATGGTACTTCCTGACTTAGTAAATGACGAACTGAAAAACACGCAGGGTAAAGATGAATCGGATTATGCCAAAGTTTTTGTTGGAGGTGTTGATTGGAAGGCAACAGAAGATGACTTGTATCGTGAATTGTTAAGGTTTGGAGAAATTTCAGAAATCGTGATTCCAAAAAACAGCTTTACCGGCAAATCTCGTGGGTTTGCCTTGGTCGAATTTGAACATGAGTTGTCTGCTAAACAAGCAATTAATTCAGATGAACCTGTGTACATCAATGGCAGAAAATTATACTTCCAAAAGTTTAAACATTAGATACCTATTTTGTAAAGTCATTCAATTATGGCTTACCGTACTTAAGCCTTTCTTTTTATTTTATTTTTGAGCTTTAGTTTTTAAGTGTTTTTTGATAAGAAAAGTTATACTTTTGCGCTCTAAAAATTCCTCATTCGAAATTCGATGTTCGGTGTTCGATGTTCAAAATTCGATATTGTTGATGCCCATTTAATGAATAACGAATATCGATTAACGAATGAGGAATGTTGACTTATAATGAATCAGTTAATGATTATCATCTAATATTATGAAAGACACTTAAATAGCATTGCAGCGAATTTCGAATGTCGAAATTCGACATTGTTGATGCCCATTTAATGAATAACGAATATCGATTAACGAATGATGAATGTTCAATTATATTGAATTATAATGATTGTGGTGTACAAAAAGCGGGACTACCCTTTAAACGGAGCAAATTGGTTCGCTTCAAAAAAAAGAACAATACAATAAATACATAAAAAAAGAGACAATACAATGAGTGTAACAGCAACAGCAACTTCTTTAGATTTTTTAGAAGCTTTAGGTTTAGAAGCCGAAAACAAGGGAACGGCTACCGGCAGTACTTGGTTGGATAGTAGCGGCGAAAGCCTTTCATCGCTTTCGCCGGTAGATGGAGAATTGATTGGCAAAGTACAAGCAACCGATGCCGCAGCTTACGAAGCAGTGATACAAAAAGCGCAAGAGGCGTTCAGCATTTGGAGAACTACACCGGCACCGAAGCGTGGCGAAATGGTTAGACAATATGGCGAAAAATTACGGCAGTATAAAGAGCCCTTGGGTAAGTTGGTCAGCTACGAAATGGGCAAAAGTTTACAAGAGGGCTATGGCGAAGTGCAGGAAATGATTGATATTTGTGATTTTGCAGTAGGGCTTTCACGGCAATTGTATGGCTTAACCATGCACAGCGAACGCCCTAATCACCGGATGTATGAGCAATGGCATCCGCTAGGCATTGTCGGTATTATTTCGGCATTTAATTTTCCTGTGGCGGTTTGGTGTTGGAACTCTGCCATTGCATGGGTTTGTGGTGATGTTTGTATTTGGAAACCCAGTGAAAAAACACCGATGACCGCGGTGGCTTGTCAAAAAATATTTAATGAGGTAGCCGCTGAAAATGATTTACCAGAAGGTATAAGTTGCTTATTTAACGGTGACTATACGGTTGGTGAAATGATGACGAAAGACAAGCGGATTCCTTTGATTTCGGCAACCGGTTCAACACGTATGGGTAGAAAAGTGGGTACTGTAGTAGCGGAAAGATTGGGTAGAACTTTATTGGAATTAGGTGGTAACAATGCGATTATCGTTTCGCCAAATGCTGATTTAAAAATGACCCTAATTGGTGCGGTGTTTGGAGCAGTAGGTACTTGCGGGCAGCGTTGTACGTCAACCCGTCGTTTAATTATTCACGAGTCGGTGTATGATGAAGTAAAGCAAAACTTAGTGAATGCTTACGGTCAATTGAGCATTGGTGATCCCTTAAATTCTGATAACCATGTAGGTCCTTTAATTGACAAAGATTCGGTGAATGCTTATTTACATTCTATAGAAAAGATAAAAGAAGCCGGTGGTACTTTTGCTGTTGAGGGAAAAGTGTTAGATGGAGAAGGCTATGAATCGGGTTGTTATGTACAGCCTTGCATTGCTGAGGTAAAAAATGATTATGCCATTGTTCAACACGAAACCTTTGCCCCTATTTTGTACTTAATTAAATATAGCGATCTGAATGAGGCTATTGCCATGCAAAATGATGTACCGCAAGGTTTATCGAGTGCCATAATGACTCAAAATATGAGAGAGATGGAATTGTTTTTAAGTAGTGCCGGCAGCGATTGTGGTATTGCGAACGTGAACATTGGTACTTCTGGAGCCGAAATTGGCGGTGCCTTTGGTGGAGAAAAAGAAACCGGCGGCGGCAGAGAAAGTGGTTCAGATGCATGGAAAGCGTATATGCGTAGACAAACCAACACCATTAATTATGGTAATGATTTGCCATTGGCGCAGGGCATTGAATTTAATTTGTAATATATCTTATTAAAAAAATAATTAAGGTGGGAATTCATTTAATTTCCGCCTTTTTTTATTTTAAAAGAACACGGTTTACTAAAAAAATTGAGCTTTAACAATTTGAAACAAAACTTCATTTTCGATTTAGATGGAACCCTTTGGGATACCGTTTATCCTTGTGCAATAGCATGGAATAAAGCACTGACTCATATCGGTTTGGATCATTTACAAATATCTGAAGATAACCTAAAAGCTTTGGTTGGGCGTTCTCAATTACAAATATTTGCTGAACTGTTTCCAAAACTAAACAAGGCACAAACTGAAGCATTAAAAAATTGGTGCAAGTTGTATCAAGAAGAATCCAATAAAGAAATGGGAGGTAAATTATACGAAGGTCTAATGGAAACCTTAGATAATTGCATTGAGGGGATAAGCAAATATTTATTGTTAGCAATTGTGAAAAAAGATATATCGAGCTTTTTTTAAATCAAACGAATATAGACTTTGTAGTTGATTTAGAAAGTTGGGAGAATACCGGAAAAACGAAATCTGAAAATATTGATCAAATTAATCTTGGTCGTACGCAAAAATTAAAACTTACAGCAGGTTGTTTCATAAAATGAACTTGCTGTTTTAGAGTGGACACGATTTTGAAAGAGGTTCCCTGCCTCACTCTATTTTAAAAATCATACCCAAAAGAAAGATAACGTATCAAATCTGAACCTTGACCATTATCTAATCCTCGCGCGATATCAAACTTTAAAAAGTAGCCCAATAATTTGGTTCGAAAACCTAAACCGTAGCCTCCAATAAAAGGATTTCTGAAATAATTTACCGTTACCAAAACAGGCGTTGTTACCGGACCTTGGTTTACCGGGTCAACCATAGGGAAGGTGTTTTGCACAAAGGTAACATCAGGTTGAAAGGGGTTGCTGCCTATCCACGCCGTACCAAAATCGAAAAAGGGTACTAATTGAAAGCTGTTTAAAATATCGGATTTAAAGGTGCGGTTAAACAGCGTAGTCATAACCGGAATGCGAAGTTCGGTGTTTAAAATCATCACGTTGTTGCCATTACGGGCATTGTTTTTAAACCCACGCAAATGGTTAGTTTGGTTAGTGAACACATAATTATAATTGGTGTTGACCGGTGTGGTATTATCCACCTGTCGGTTAATCCAATTTTCTACCCCACCCAACACATATAAAATACGGTTGTTGCCAAAAGAAGTCGCTCCGTAAAACCGGCCGGCTATAATTACTTTTCTAAACAAAGGTTCGTAGTGGCGGGCATCTATTCCAAAAGTACCCAATAAGTTATTTTTAGGAATATTAAACTGAACTTCCCGATCGTTCAACACGCCGTCAAAGGGTTGGTATAGTTCGGTAAATATTTTATAGCGTGTGCCAGCTTTAATATTTAATCCCAACTCACGTGTGTTGTCATATACATATTCTAATTTGGTGTATGCCCAATTATTAATGAAGTCAGGTGCATTTAAAGTGCTCAATTCAGTACTTAAAATATTGTTTTTTTCATTACGCCAACCCACATAAGCTCTTATACTTTGCGCATAATCTAAAGGATAAATTAAGGCAGTTTCCAGAAAAGAAGTTCTTCTTCTTACATCAATCAATTGATTGTCGGCAGACAGTGCTTGGGTAACTTCACCTTTGCGGTAGTAGGTTATTTTTTTGTCAAACCGTTTTTTATAGTTTTGATATTCTAACAACCACTCTAAACCACTAAAGGAAAGTGGAAAACGAAAGCCCCCAATAATACGGTGATCTTCCATTAAATCGCTCACCGAATATCTGAACAAACCGTTTAAATCAGTATCGTTAGGCAACAAATATGGCGTAAACATTAAACTGTTATCTAACTGAGTCGTAATTTTTTCTAAAGAAAATTTAGGTACATAAGGGCGAACTTTGGTAGAGATAAAAACCGGCGCATCTTCATCATCATCAATATTTTCTATTTGAATTACAATTTCTGGTTCTTCGTTTTTCTTATTTTTCTTGTCTCTTTTCTTTTTTCCTCTTTTAGGTCTATCTGCCTTACTAAAACCCGAATCTAAAAAGTAAGCATCGGAATCAACTTCGTTTTCTTTGTCGTCTGCACCAATCTCCTCCATAATAATTTCAAAACCATCATCATCTTCTTCATTTGTATTTGATGACTTAGCAGGCTTGTTAGACTTCGTAAATGGATCGACAGGTTGATCTATTACCGTGCTTTCATATGGTTTTTGGTTAATAAATTGTTGTTTGTAATTGGTATTCTTTAGCGGGCTGATCTTAGCTTTTGAAGACAATTCAAAAATATAATCGATATTGTTATAGCGCGATAAAACTAAGCTCTTACCATTACTTGAACTAACTGCCAATTGACTTAAGTTGCGACTTAAATTACTAACCGGTTGCAGTTGAAGTGTTGGCTTAAAAACTTTTTTAGTTTTAATATCCACAATTTCACCAGCTTTCCGCAGGCTGTCTACTTTAAGATTTTTACCCGGATTGGTTACTGTAGTTGAATCTTTAAAATAAACCACTTTATCGCGATGCGAAAGAATATTTTCTAAAGTGCCGGTATAATAATTGAAGATGCCATTTTGATCACTCAACAAGCCAATCTTCCCTTCTTTTAATTGTTGTATTTGCCATTCGTTGGCATTGGGGCTGCTATACAAGCGCGTCGCAATAGATTGTTGCTTATCTAAATCATAAAAGAAAACATCATAATTACCGGTGGGTAAAATAGTATCTTGCTTTTGAGTTCGTAACGTATCATTTAAACGATTAGACGAAAATAAAATACCTCGCCGTTGCTCATCTTTATAAAAAGCCGGTTGCAGATCATCAAAAAAATCATTCGTAATTTGTACAACTTTGGTGTTAGGCATATTGTAAGTAAACAAGTCTACTTGACCACGGCGAACGCCAGAAAAAATGAGTTTCTTATCATCATCTGTAAAATCAATTGCCAATACTTGTTGAAATTTGGTGATGGCTTTAATGGTTTTTTCATCTTTATCAGCCCAATAATTCATTAAATATAATTGGTCTCTTTTTTGATATACTATTGCCAGTTTGTTTTTGTTTTTACTCCAGGCTAATAAAGGATAATTGGTGTTAACCGGCATTTCAAAAGTTGCAATGCCACCTTTTACAATTACTTGGCTATCATCCGTTTCTAAATTTTTAAGATGTACTTTAAATCTACCCGATTTATTACTTACGTAAGCCAGATAATTCCCTTCTCTACTTAAAGCCATTTCGGTAATTTGTAGGTTGGTTTTCTTATTGGTCACTACAGCAGCCGAATCAGGAATGACTGCTCTTTTATTTTCATCTAAAGCATAAATGGTGTTGTTGTATTCCATCCATTCGTCAATCGTATTTTGAAGGGTTTGCCCAATTACATAAATAAAGGCACTTTCTAAACTACGGTTAATGCGGGCGAGATACAATAAATTGGGTACAGCCGATTTGTTGTAGTTTTGCGAGAGATAATACCAAAAAGCGTGACCGGCAAAAATGCTTTCTTCTTTGGTCATCCGGTTAAAATTTTTGAATCCTTTATGTAAAATTAGATCCCGTAAGCGGCTATCTAAGTCAGCACTCCAACCTTGTCCCAAATAAGCAATCAAGCCTTCTTTAAACCAATGCGGCAAATTCAGTAAAAAGGCATTTTGCAAAACCTCTTGAACATTATCGCCATACAACATATTGGCAACATAAACTCTGGCAATGCCTTCTCGAATTTGTTTTTCCAAATGCCCATGATCACCATTAAAATACACAAATACTTTATTGCTAACAACTTTAGTTCTTCCAGCAGAGTTGGCTTCTAAGTTTTCATATTCGTTGCCAATATTAGTTTGATTTAAATCAGAAATATTATGGTACACCATAATTTCGATTTTCTTATCTAAAAAATATTCTAATTTGGTTTGAATATTGGGTAAGTTGTTTTCGGCAGTTTGTACCGAGTATTCTCCATATTGCTGACCACCTTGGTAAAAGTACACTACAAAGTTTTTACTTTCGTAAAACGACCAGGTAAAGCCATGAAACTGTACCCTGTTTTTACCAAAAGTTGTATAAAAGGCTTGCCCATTTAACTGACTGTTGCTCCCAAGCATGGTTACAATTGTGAATAGCACGATTACCAAGCGAGAAATACTTGAAAAACTCAAAACACCCAATTTTTTACAAAAAAAAATAAACATTAGATAATGATTAGCTTACTAAAGTAACGTAAAATTATTAAAGATAGCCCGAATAATGAAAAACGAACCGTAGCCAATGAAAAACGTTAAAAAGTGAGTTGTGTTGTTGGGTTTTTGAAAATAGCTATTTTCAATTGAGTACCAGAAAAATAAACGAAACATAAAACAATATGGTATTACTTGAGTTTCTATATTTGTTTGTCAATAAAAAGAAAAAATTATCACTTGAAATGTTGTTAAATTAGCTCAATAATGAAAATTAAAGAATTAACAGTTAGTAGCTACAAAAAATTCGTTGATCAAAAAAAGATATCATTTGTTAATCTTGATGGTCAGATAAATGAATCTACTTTAATAATTGGAAACAATGGAACTGGAAAAACCTCAATATTGCAAGCCATTGTAATTTTGTTGGCAACCGCCACCAGACAAGATTTTACACCAGACAAATTGGATTGGGTAGGCAATGAATACAGATTTATTCAATCAGGTAAACTGCCAATTAAAATAGAAACAACCATATGTTTTAATGAAAATGAAATTAACAAAACAATAGAGTATGCTCGAAACTTAATCGAAAAAGGAGTTGATCTTGATATTCCAAATAATCAGCGTGAGATTAAACTTTACCTTGATTTTGAGAAAAATTTAATTCGAGTAAGTCATCCAGAAGAAAAGAAAATCGAGTCTTTTTATCAGTTTGGCGGCTATCAATATGCAAAACGATTATCTGCTTTCACCTCAAATCAAATTGAGTTATTTGAACACGTGGGCAATATCTATTGGTATAATGAGCAACGGAATTCTTATAATTTTAGTTTGGTAAATGACGAGGATGAACATCAGTTAGAATTTATTAGAAACTTTTTATCCAATACTTACAATTATCATATGGCAGTTACGCAAGGTAAACGCGAAATTAAAGAAGGCGAATTTGATTTTTATGATAAATTAGAATCTGTCTATAAGCTTTTTTTTCCAGAAAGATCATTTGTCGGTCCAACTCCTCGTTTCGATATTTTCGAAAAATCAAATGCCCCCGACTTTTTTCTATCCGATGGAAAAAACCAGTACGAGTTATCGGGCATGTCAGCTGGAGAGCGCGCTATTTTTCCTATTATTATGGATTTTACCAGATGGAATATTAATAATTCAATTGTTATTATTGATGAATTAGAATTGCATCTGCATCCTCCACTTCAACAAGCTTTTGTGAGAGTGCTCCCTAAACTTGGTAAGAATAATCAATTTATTTACACTTCTCATTCTGCAAGTGTTGCTGCTTTGTTTAATAAAGAAGAAAATCAAGTCATCCAATTGAGTAATCATGAGTAAAATAATAAAAGTATACTGCGAAGGAGAACAAGGAAGTTTAGATGCTTTTATTATTAATAAATTGCTTCCATATCCTTCAATTCTTGTTGAACCCGTTGGAGGCATAAAAGGGGCAAAAAGTGTTGTTCAAGCGCTTGAAAAAAGAGCTATTGAAAAGACTGATTTTTATATGCTATTTCGAGATAGAGATTTTGATAAGCCAATAACAGGCAAACCAGCATTAGAGCAGATGGGTAGCTTATATGAATATTGCAGTTACCGGAATACAATTGAAAATTACCTCTTCAACACTAAACACTTTTTTGAATTTTTAACTACAGAAAATATCTTACAAAAATGTGCAGTACAAAATGAAGATGATGTAAAACAACTATTTATTAAGGCTGCAAATAGAATTAAAATTTATCAAGCGGTTAGGCATACACTTGGTAAAATGCGAAGTGGTGAGGCTACTTTTGGAACTAAATTAACTGCAAAAAGTGGTATTTTGCCAGAACGTTTAGATTTCAATTTTTGTAGAACAGAAGCATTAAAAGTTATTCAAAAGGCAGTATACGCTACATCTGCATGGAATGAACATAAATTTGATGAAATATTAGCATCCTTTACAAAACTGTTTAACGATGATTTTATAAATCAATTTAATTTTTTGATCTATTTTCAAGGTAAAGATTTTGCAACTGCCTTAGTTCAAATACTATATCAAACATTTCCTATGAAAAAATATTACCGATATGCAAGAGATCAATTTGAGTATACCAACTTCCCTGATTTGATTGACTTGCATAATTTGCTAAAAAGTAAATATGAAGGCAATTAAGCAACAATATCAAAACTTGGTTAATCACTGAACCTAATTTTCTAAATTTTTCTTCCTTATGCAAAAATAACATAACCCAAACCAAAACTTTGTATCTTTGCGCCCTTAAATCAAAAATTGTCCAGTAGTTTAGTACATAAAATTGATAAAGGAGCTTTGCCAGCACACATTGCGGTAACTATGGATGGTAATGGCAGATGGGCAAAACAACAAGGTTTTCAGCGGGTGTTTGGCCATAAAAATGCCGTGAAAGCGGTGCGTGAAACTACTGAAGCTTGTGCGGAATTAGGTGTTGGACATTTGACCTTATATACCTTTTCTAACGAAAACTGGAATCGCCCAAAAAAGGAGGTTGCAGCCTTAATGGAATTACTAAAGCAAACCATCCATTCAGAAACTAAAACCTTAATGGATAACGATATTAAATTTAATACCATTGGTGAAATTGACAGACTACCGGCAAGTAGTAGAAAATTGGTTGATGACACCATTGCGCTAACTAACAATAACCAACGGATGACCTTGACGCTCGCACTAAGCTATGGAAGCCGGCAAGAAATTATTGAAGCGGTTAAAGCCGTTAATCAAGCGGTTATTGATAATAAATTATCGCTAAATGAGTTAAATGAAGAAGGTTTCGCAACCTATTTAAATACGAATGGTATGCCTGATCCAGAATTAATGATCAGAACGGGTGGAGAGCATCGTATGAGCAACTTTTTAATGTGGCAAATGGCATACACCGAGTTGTATTTTACCGATGTATTGTGGCCCGACTTTAGAAAAGAACACCTGTATTCAGCAATTATTAACTTTCAACAACGCGAAAGGCGGTTTGGTAAAACAAGTGAACAAGTATCTGCATAAAAATTATTCAATGAAACTAACATTTCCATTATTTATAATATTCTTTTTATTAAGTGGATGGGCAACTGCTCAAACAGATTCTTTAAAAGTTCAGCTTAAAAAAGATTCTTTAAATACGAGCACACAACCATCTGAATTAAAAGAAACTTTACCGACGGATAGTTTAAAAGCAATCATCGAAACAGAGGAACAGGATAATGTGATTAAGGATGATAGTCTTAATACTGAAATTGCAGAAAAAGAAAAACCACCAGTTAATAATACTGTAAACTTTAACCCCAATTTGCAATACGAAATTGGAGGGATTACCGTAAGTGGAACAAAACATTTAGATCGCAATATATTGATTAGTCTGTCGGGTTTAGCAGTTGGAGATAAAATCAACATTCCTGGTGAAGATATTCAGGATGCCATAAAAAATTTATGGGGACAAGGCTTGTTTGAAAACATTAAAATTGACGCCACCAAAGTGGTAAACGAAGTAGTTTTTTTAGATATAGAATTAACGGAGCGTGCTCGGTTATCTAAATATAAATTTACCGGCTTGCGGAAAGTAGAAGAAGACGATGTAAGAAGCAAAATTCCCTTAGCGCGCGGTAGAGTAGTAACTCAAAATGTTAAACAAAGCACCATCAATGCCATCGAAAATTATTTTATAGAAAAAGGCTTTTTATTAGCTAAGGCAGATATAAAAGAAATTCCTGATACTGCCAGAGCCAATCATGTAATTGTAGATGTAATTGTGAAGCGCGGCGAAAAGGTAAAGATTAATGAAATTATTGTAAGAGGTAATGATAATGTGTTAGATAGAGATATTAAAAAGGCGATGCGCGACACCAAAGAACGCACCCGAATTCAAATTGGCAAACCCAAACAACTGTGGAAAGAAGTTTCGGATGGTGGCATCGGTAACCGCTTAGGTAACATTACCATAAAAGGTTTATTGCGCTCTATTACGGATAAGTTTCGCCTGCGTATTTTCAACCCATCAAAACTAATTGAAAAGAAATTTGAAGATGATAAAGACAACATTTTAGCCTACTACAATACCAAAGGTTACCGGGATGCACAAATTACCAACGATTCAATTATTGTATTAAATGATCGCTACGTTAACTTATTGGTAGATGTTGAGGAAGGAGAAAAATATTATTTTAGAAATATTGAATGGGAAGGCAACACCAAATACAGTACCGAACTGTTAGATAGAATTTTAAATATTCAAGCCGGTGAAGTGTATGATCAAAGCCGCTTAGATGAAGGTTTGTTTGTGAGCCAAAATAGTACAGATGTAAGTGCTTTGTATATGGATGATGGATATTTATTCTTCCAGGTTATTCCAACAGAAAAAACAATTGAAGGCGACTCCATTGATTTATTAATTAAAGTACAAGAAGGTCCACAGGCTACGGTAAATGATATTATTATAGAAGGCAACACCAAAACCAATGAACATGTAATTCGCCGGGAGATACGAACCATGCCCGGTAATAAATTCAGTCGCTCTGATATTATTCGTACACAAAGAGAATTAGCCGCATTAGGTTATTTTGATCCGGAAGCTATGGGCGTTAATCCAATTCCCGATCCGGTAAATGGAACCGTAGATATTAAATATACGGTAGCTGAACAACCTTCTGATCAATTTGAGCTATCAGCCGGTTGGGGTGGAGGCAGTATTATTGGCAGCCTTGGGGTAACCTTTAATAATTTTTCATTAAGAGAAATGTTTTCAGAATGGGATCCGGTGCCTAGTGGTGATGGTCAACGCTTATCTTTACGGTATCAAGCCAATACCCGCGCTTTTCAATCGTTTAGTGCCTCTTTTACTGAGCCTTGGTTAGGTGGCAAACGCCCCACCTCTTTGAGTATTGCGGGCTTTTCATCTTTACAAACCAACAGCTTTAGAGATACCTTCGATTGGAACGACACTACACGTACCGATTTAAGGGGTTTGTTAACCTTAGGTAGTTCTATTTCTATTGGTACCCGTTTAAAAGTACCCGACGATTTTTTCACCCTGTCAACCGAATTAAACTATCAACATTATCGATTAAAAAATTATCAAGGTTTTTTGGTTCGTGACGGTCGTTTTAACAACCTAAGTTTACGCACTACTTTAGCCCGCTATTCAGTGGGTATTAATCCGGTTTATCCAACCGAAGGTTCTAATATTTCTTTAACTATGCAATTAACGCCACCGTATTCTTCTTTTAGAAAAAATGATGGAACTGATTTTTATGAAGGCAAAAGTATAGCCGAACGGCACAAATGGACAGAATATCATAAATGGAAATTTAAAGCCGAATGGTATACTCGATTAAAAGGTGATTTTGTATTGAAGACTTCTGCAAAGATGGGCTTTATGGGCACTTATAGAGAATCGGTAGGTATGTCGCCGTTTGAGCGTTTCGAATTAGGCGACGATGGTCTTTCTAACTTTAATTTATATGGTAAAGATATTATTGCCTTAAGAGGTTATGAAGTATTAAGCAATGGTCCGGGTATTGAAGATGATGGTGGTTTACCTTACTATAATAAGTTTAGTTTAGAGTTGCGTTACCCCTTCTCTTTAAATCCAAGTTCAACTATTTTTGCTTTGGCTTTTTTAGAAGGCGGCAACTCGTGGGCAACCTTTAAAGAATGGAATGCTTTTGATTTAAGGCGTTCTGCCGGTATTGGCTTGCGTTTCTTTTTACCCATGTTTGGTACTATTGGTTTCGATTATGGGGTTGGTTTTGATAAAGACCTCGGACCGGCAGTTAATTTTTGGGATTATATAGGTAATTATGGCAAGTTTAGTGTAATACTTGGGGTTGAACCAGAATAGACAAAAATCAACAAATTTTCAAATGTTAAAAAGTAATAAATAGAGAAAGGGAGATGTCTATAATATCCTACATTTGCAACAATCTATAAATTAACAATTCAAATTATTTAATCTTTTAAAAAACACGCTTAAACTATATTAGCAATTAAATCTCTAAGTAATGCGAAGAAAATTAATGTACTATTATCTCACAGCAATTTTTTGTTAGACGAGGCGAAAAACGCAGACATAGCCAAAGCTATGGCGAGGCTTTTCAACAAAGTATAACGGAAAATTGCAAAGACAGAATGTATATTTATTTTTGCAGCATTACATAGCAATAAATAATAAATTTAACTTAAATGAAAAGGATACTTATTTTATTCACATTAGTCGTAGCCATTAGCTTAAGTACGCAGGCGCAAAAATTCGCATATGTCGATTCTGAAGCGGTTTTAAACCAAATACCTGCCTATAAAGAAGCACTTCAACAAATAGATGCTTTAGCAGAAGAATGGCAAGCAGAAATTTCAAAAGAATATAATGCAATTGACCGGTTGTATAAAGCCTTTCAAGCAGAATCTGTTTTACTAACCGACGAAATGCGGGTAAGAAGAGAAGAAGAAATAGTAGATCGTGAAAAACAAGTAAAAGCCTTACAAAAACAAAAATTTGGAGTAGATGGCGAGTTGTTTAAGAAAAGACAAGAGTTGATTCAACCCATTCAACAACAAATTTCTGAAGCCATTACAAAAATGGCTAAGCAAAAAGCTTATGATTTTGTTTTTGATAAATCGTCTAACAGTGGCATACTATTCGCCAACGACAAATTAGACAAAAGCGAAGAAATACTAAATGCGGTGTTGAAGTAGCAATCAGAAGTCTGATTTCTTTCAACAAAGCAGTCTATCCTCTCACGGGGAAGCGATCTGAAATTAAATAAATTATAAAATTTGGGTACATTTGCCCCTCAAAATTAAAATAAAATGAAAAAATTAATATTTGTAAGCAGTTTTTTAATGCTTATGGTTTTCACGAATGCCGGTTTTAGTCAAGCAGTTGGCGGTAAAATTGGTCATATTAATTCATTAGAATTATTAAGCCTCATGCCAGAGGTTAAAACAGCGGATGAAAAGTTGCAATCCGAAACCAAAACCTTAGAAGATCAATATACTACCATGATGAAGGAGTACGAAACAAAGGCAAAAGAAATTCAGGCACAACTTGAAACGATGGATGAACTGATTAAAAATACAAAAATAAAAGAGTTGCAAGATACTGAGCAACGTATTGCAAAATTTCAGGCAGGTGCACAAGAAAAAGTGGCGAAAAAGCAAGAAGAACTGTATAAACCCATTTACGAAAAAGCCGATGAGGCAATTAAAGCCGTAGCCGATGCGAATGGTTATACCTATATTTTTGATACCAGCAAAGGTGGCATTATTTATGCCGGTACCGATGCCGTTGATATTTTATCTTTAGTAAAAACCCATTTAGGACTATAAAAAATAACGGATTTTTTGTTGCCTCAACAAGCCATCAATATTTATTTGAAGCGACACTGTAGGGCTCGCAAAAAGCTCGGTCCCGCTTTCCGCTCAAATGCCTTGCTTGGCTTCAAAAGCTATGCTGCAAAAGGCATAACCGCTGCAATCGGGGCTAGGTTGCCAGCTTCGCTCAGTCGTAAACAGCGTGTATATTGAACTTAAAAGCAGAAAATCCGATAGGAATATTTGATAGTGGCGTTGGCGGCTTAACCGTTGCCAACGCCATTTTTAATCAACTCCCCAATGAACAACTCATCTATTTTGGCGATACCGCCCACTTACCCTACGGCGACAAATCACCGCAAAATATTATTCGCTATGCACAAAAAATCACCTCCTTTTTATTAAGCGAAGGTTGCAAAGCCGTTATTATCGCTTGTAATTCTGCTTCGTCTCATGCCTACGACATCTTAAAAAAAGAAATTGGAGAACAAGCCTTTTTAATTAATGTAATTGACCCCGTGGTAGATTATGTAGCAAAACAGCAATTTGAAAATGTGGGCATCATTGGTACGCGCGCCACTATAAAAGCCAATGTGTATGAGCATAAAATAAAAAAAGCACATCCCCTTTGCGAAACGCATAGTTTAGAAACACCTTTGTTAGCCTCTTATATTGAAGAAGGTTTTTTTAGAAAAAAAGAAATTACTCAATTAGTTTTAAGAGAATATTTGAGCAAACCAACCTTAAAAAATATAAAAGCTTTAATATTGGCTTGTACACATTACCCCTTAATTAAAGCCGATATTAATTTTTATTATGATCAATCGGTTCATTTAGTTGATTCGACCGATGTGGTTGCCGATTTTGTAAGTGCATTATTATCAAAACATCAGCTCTTAAATAGCTCGGGTAATCAAAATCATAAAAAAGATCATTGCTTTTATGCCTCTGATTTAACCCCAACTTTTGAACAAACCGCCCAGATGTTTTTTAAAAATCCACTCAATTTGCAAGAGAAAATTTTAAAATAAATATAGTATCTTTACCATGTAAGTAAATCAGCGTTCGATATTTGTATTTTTGTTGGATTATTATCTAATTAATAATATATGTTGAATAATAATGAATATGCTAATATCTGACATTTAATATTGGAAAAAACGCTTAAATTGATTTATAACGTTTATTCCATAGTTTCGGGATTTGAGCCCTCGAAGTGTCGAGATGTACGGAAAGCGAAACCACTGTTTGTAAATGCTTTCAACCTGTTGCTTCAAAAAAAATAGTCTATGCGGGTTAAATCAAAAATTAAACAATAGTTGACCACTAAATAAATAATAAAAATTTAAAACAATGAAATTAATAAATTTTAAAGTAATAGTAACTTATTTACTATGCTGTGTATGCTTATTTTCTATTGCTCAAAAAAAAGCTGATAAAGGCATTCAATTTGTTGACGCAAGTTGGCAAGAAGTACAAGAAATGGCAAAAGAAAGCGGTAAACCTATTTTTGTAGATGCTTATGCTTCGTGGTGTGGACCTTGCAAAGCGATGGCAAAAGAAGTGTTTCCGCAAAAAAAAGTAGGTAGCTTTATGAACGAAAATTATATAAGCTACAAATTAGATATGGAAAAGGGAGAAGGAATTGGTTTTGCCGAAACATTTGCCGTTAAATCGTATCCTACCTTTTTATTTTTTGATGCCAATGCCGACTTGCAGCACAAAACTATAGGCTACAAAGAAGCAGAAGAATTTATTGCAGATGCGGAAATGGCAAGGCATCCAGAAAAATCATTAATTGCCTTAACTAAAAAGTATGAAGCTGGTGATAGAGATAAAAATACCATTCAAAACTATGCTTTAGCCTTAAGAAACGCTAATATGCCCTCAGCTAAAATTGCACAAGAGTACATAAAAAATGTTCAAGCTGAAGATTTAAACGATGAAAAGGCATTAAAATTTGTATATGTTTTTGCCGGCGATATTCAGTCTAAATCGTTCGATTTGCTGGTTGAAAATAAAGAACAATTTATTGAGGCAATAGGTGAAGAGAAAGTAAATCAAAAAATACAACGGTGTGCATTACGCAGTGTAAGTTTAGCTGCCGAAAAAGATGCTACATTAGGTATGGGTGATATTAAGAAAGTACTAAAAACCCACGGTGGTACTAATGCGAAAGCACTAATTAATCAAGCATATATGAACTATGGTGAAGCAACAGAAAATTGGAAATCGTACTCGAAATATGCGGTAAAGTTTGTTAATTCGGTACAAGAAGATAATGCCTCTATGTTAAACAATGTGGCTTGGTCTTTTTACGAAAAGGTAGAAGATGAGAAGATGTTGGCAAAAGCCATTACTTGGATTGAAAAATCAATTGACATAGATTGCAATTACTATAACTGTGATACTTATGCAGCTTTATTATACAAAACCGCTCAATATGATGATGCTAAAAAAGCCGCTGAAAAAGCAATAGAGCAAGCAAGAGCTTCGGGCAGTGCATATGATGAAACTATGGAACTATTAGGTAAAATTAATGCAGCATTGGAAAAAGTAAAATCATAATTTTTTTAGATAAAATTATATATAGCCGTTCTATTTTTAATAGAGCGGCTTTTTTATAACTTATGTAATATTAGTAGTGAGGCATGAGAAAAAACTCCTTGTATTAAAATAATAACCTATTTTTGCTGATCAAATAAAAATAAAGTGATAAATTTTGTCTTCATTTAAATTAAAGGCTTGTTGTACTTTGTAGTGATCGTTAATTAATAACTCATAATTTACCATTGAAGCTTAACATAAAAATTATTCTGAATGTAATTGGTTTGCTGGTGGCAATAAGTGGTGGCGTTCAATTACTTTGTTTGGGTTTAGGTTGTTTATTTGGCGATGCCTTTTCAAAACCTATGCTTTGGGCAGGTTTAACCACAATGGTTGTAGGTTTACTTTTTTGGACAACTACTATAAAAGCAAACCGGAACATCAAGAAAAAAGAGGGTTACCTTATCGTAACATTAACTTGGTTCAGTTTATCTGTAATGGGTACCTTACCTTTTGTGTTTACCGGCAATATTCCAAGTTTTACCGATGCTTTTTTTGAAACTGTATCAGGTTTTACGGCTACCGGTGCCACTATATTAAATAATATTGAAGCTTTACCAAATTATTTATTGTTTTGGAGAAGTTTTACTGCGTGGATTGGCGGGATGGGCATTATTGTGTTAACCGTGGCTATTTTGCCTATTCTTGGCATTGGCGGTATGCAGTTATTTGTAGCCGAAGCTACCGGACCAACCACTGAAAAACTGCATCCTCGTATACAAGAAACCGCAAAACGAATTTGGTATATTTATATTTTCTTAACATTTGTAGAGGTACTGTTACTAAAAGTGAGCGGTTTAACCTGGTTTGATGCAATTAACCATGCCATGACCAATATTGCTACATCCGGTTTTAGCACCCGTGATGCCAGTATTGCAGCTTTCGACTCGGCATTGGTTCAATACATAATTATACTTTTTATGTTTATTGGCGGTACCAACTTCGTTTTAATTTATTTTGCATTTAAAAGAAAGTTTAAAAAAATAGTACTGAATGAAGAATTTCGCTTTTACCTGGCAACCATAGCAATATTTACACTTTTAGTAAGTCTTATAGTTTATAATCAGACTTCTATACCTATTGAAAAAGTATTTAGAGATAGCTTGTTTCAAGTTGTTAGTATTATCACCACAACAGGATATATTACAGCAGATTATACGGCATGGACTAATTTTGCGATAGTAATATTTTTTGTATTATTTTTTACGGGTGCTTGTGCAGGCTCTACAAGCGGTGGGGCAAAATTAATACGACATTTAATTGTAGGCAAAAACTTATTATGTGAATTTAAAAGACAATTACATAGCAATGCCATCATACCGGTTAGATATGGTGGCAAAGCTGTTAACCCTAAAATTGTTTATAATATTACTTCTTTTTTTTTAGTATATATCCTAATTTTTGTTGTAGGTTCTCTATTTTTGGCATTGTTGGGCGAAAACTTTGTAACTGCTTTAGGTGCTTCTGCCGCTTGTATAGGTAATGTGGGTCCGGCAATTGGCAAAGCCGGTCCGGTAAGTAATTTTAGTGAAATACATTGGTTAGGAAAATGGCTTCTTAGCTTTTTTATGATTTTAGGTAGACTAGAATTGTTTACCGTTTTAGTACTGTTTACCCCCTATTTTTGGAAACAATAAAAAAGCCAGCTTAGCAAGCTGGCCTTAACCATTTAAATTTAACATTATTGACATTTCACAAACTCTAATAACCTTCATATTATTAGAGAATAATATGTTTAGATGTTTTTACGATTATTAAATGGTATAATACCTGAGTTTAACCATAGGTTAATTACTCCGGGACTTTGCTCAATCTTTTCAAGATTGCCTTCGCCCACCTTCCCTTTTAAAATAAATCTACCTTCTGAACACAATCTATGGTGATCATCCGGTGCTTTAATTACGGAATTGAATTTTTTTGGAGGAAAAGATTCATCTCTTTTTAAACCCATCATAATTAGCTGGGCAATTACTTTTTCGAGTTTTTCCTCATCTGTTGTTGAAATTTCTATTATATAATCCTTCATAACTTGACATTTTCAGTAAAAAATTAAAAAATTTTTCATTTTGTTACATTAAAATAATTACTTAAAATATTTGATCATTTAACATTGCTGATTATTTTAACTCTCTTTGTATTTGTCTTGTTGCTGTAAAGATGAAACAATTAATCCAGTTTTAAAAGGTCATAAAAACACAATTATTGAGGCAAAATAGTAGAATTTATTCATCATTTTTTACTCGAATTAGGCGCAAATAGAAAGAAATGAAATCACAATTACGACATATTTCATTAATTTAAAGCGTTTTATAAATACAATTATTATTAAATTAAAATGGTCGTATTCAGTACTTTTTTTTCGAATTATTTCTATAAACAACTTCAAAAAAAGTTAAATTTTTTTTCAGATTGGCTAAATACACGTTTATTCGTTATAAATTTGACGGAAGGAATTAAATAATTATGGAAAATACTGCCTTAGTGCGGCTTTTTGATATACTTAATGCTGCTGAAAAAAGAAGGATTAAAAAAAAATTAGAAAGCACTGAAAGAAAAGGCGTGGATATGTTATTGCTGTTTAACTATTTAAACAAAAACATCAAGAAACCGGATAAGCTTATCAAAGATGAAGTTTATAAGGCTGTTTTTGGAGAATTTAAAAAAGTTAATGACGCCAAACTTACCCAGCTTCGCTATAAATTATATCGTTTTATAGAAGATCAGATAGTGATTGACCAGATAATGGGCGCAAATGAAAATAAAGATCATTTGATACAAAAAGAACTCATACTGTTAGATTATTACAATTATAAAGTAGTGCCAAATAGCCAACGATCTGTTCAAGGTATTTCTAAATTAGTTGAAAGTAAAATAAGTGATGTAGAAGAATTGATTAAAACTACCAATGTAAAAGATATTGTTTATTTGCTTAATTTATATCGTCTTGGTCATCATTTATATTATAATTTGAGTACTGAGATATTAGGTGAGGGGGAACTTTATTTAGCACAGTTATTGAAAAATTTAGATGTCTTTTACTGTTTATCCAAATTAAGATATTCTATCGAAGTACGCCAACGTCAAAAAATAACGAATGAAAAAGTACTCCCTATTTTTTTATTTGACGAGATTTATGAATATAGTGAAAAATTGAATAATAATGAATTCCCCTTAGTTTCAATTTATAAGCTTTTGGCTGATCTTTCTAACAAATTAGATGAAGCAAAGATTATTGAATTGAAAAATAAACTAATCGAAAATACCGATAAGTTGAGTAATGCAGAATTGGCAAATTCATTTTTTTTACTTTTAAACTTTATGATGCAAATAAACCGAGAGAAACGCATTGACACAGTATACTTACAATATGAAGTATATAAAATGATTTTAACAAAAAAACTATGTATTTTAAATGGAGAAATCAGACCTCAATTTTTGATTAACTGTGCCGTTAATTTTGTTACAACAAAAAAAAGTTATGAAATAAAAAAGATGTTGGATGAATACTCGGGTCATATTCCCAAACTGTATAAAGATAAAACTATAAAACTATGTAATGCATATCAGTTATTTGGAGAAGGAAAATTTAAAGATTGTATAAAGTTAATATACAAACAGTCTTTTCTTCCATTTAATTTACAAGCAAAGACGTTATTATTAAAATCTGTATACGAAGTTGAGTTTGTGATAAGACATACTTCAAATGTTTCATTTTTTGATAGTTTAGATAATTATCGAAGATTTATTAGACGAAAGAAAAAGGAAATGAATCAAAATTTTTTTAGAGCTACTGTTAATTTTACAGGTTGTTTGCTTCAATTAACCGACAGTGATAATCAAGCTATTTTAAAAAAAAATATCGATGAATTTGGAGAACTTGTTGAAAGAAAATGGCTCTTAGAAAAATTAGAGCAGAAATACAGAAATAAAAAATGAGCAACTTTATATTACTATAAAGCCACTCATTGAAGGATTATTATTTTAGAATTCATTATAAAATTGCATAATGAACTTCTTTTTCTCCTGTTTTGATATTAACTAAAAGTATTTTATAAGCACCTGATGACACCTTCCAACTAATTGAGTTTGAAAAACTACTATTTAATTTAGCTGCATCAATCACATTCCCTTTTTCATCTAACAACGTTGCAACAATTAATTGAGATTTATTCTTGTCTACTAAATCTATATTTATTATTCCAGAAGAGCCATCAGCATATCTTCCCATGTTCACATCAATAATTCCAATGTGAGCACTAACGTTTATATTCACTAAAAAAAACAAACATACAATAACAATTACACTTTTACATGCTTTACTTAACATAATTTTAAACAATTTAAAGGATTAATAACTGGGAATTTTGAAAAATGTTTCTTCAAATTCTTTCATATATCAGAAAGTTAACCTATATTTGTTGTGTCAGTAAGTTAAAGTTCTGTTATAAAAGAATTTTAAAATTTAAAAGTCAATTCTAACTATGGATTGACTTTTTTATTTAAACACATTTCATCAATTGTAGCTCTCGCGAAAAACTAATTATTTATACGCACGGTTTCATTATAGGTTGCTTTAAAGTCCAATTTAACTTCTTTTAATATAAAATAGTTCCCAAGTCGCTTTAATTACCTGTTTAATGCTTAATTGATGTCACTTAATATAACGTACTAAATAAGTTTGAAAATTTAGGATTACATTTTTTGACAAGTTTATCCAAACAATAAAGTAGTTGACAGTTTTTAAATGATATTTTGTAGCGAAACTTAAGTAATAACTAAACCCATTCCACTTTCCGCTCAAAATTATCAGAATTTTGTATTTTAATTCTATACTGTTTTGTAGTACACTTTATACACTGCAGCGGCTTAGCTATCATTTTTTAAGCAGATAGTTAAAATTTATCCTAAATTTAAGCATTCTTAAGCTAAACCCTTTCTATTCAATGTAATATTACTAAGTCAAAATAATAATACATTATGTGGCAATTAGGTATATAAATTATAGCTATCAAACCAAATTTTATGTTAGAAGAAAAATCAATTCAACAAATTAAAGATAAAGTAGTAGTTGGAAACGAAAATTTATCAAACTATTTATTTAAGCCTAAATCAAGCAAGGCTAAAGAAGATCAAAAATTGGTTCGCAGGGCTATCGAAAATAACGATCAGGCAGCTTATGCAAAACTGTTAGATCGCTATAGAAGTCCTATCAATTTTATGATTTACCAAATGGTAAAGAATAGAGAAGATGCCGAAGATTTAACTATTGAGGCACTTGGCAAGGCTTTTAGCAAAATAGAAAAGTATAACCCGAAGTATGCTTTTAGTACTTGGGTGTTTAAAATTGCAACCAATACTTGTATAGATTTTATGCGAAAAAAGCACATACCAAAAGAATCGTTGAGTAAATGCAATCAAGAAGGAGAAAACTATGAGTTTGATCCGATAAGCGAAAATCCTGATCCTGAAGAGCGATATATTATAAAGCAACGAAGGGTTTTAGCACAAGATGTGGTAAACCGATTACCGGAGTGTTACAAAAAATTAATTGAATTGCGTTTTTTTAATGAAATGAGCTACAAAGAAATTGCTGAATTATTGAATACACCACAAGGAACTATTAAAGCCCAAGTTTTCAGAGCAAAAGAACTTCTTATTAATATCTTAAAAAATCAGAAAAAACAATACTAAGTAATTAGTAAGTCAAGCTCATACGAATATACATTTATACACTATTGTATTGTTCTAATACAAGGTGCAAAAACATGGTACAATTAATAGCTCTTTAAGGCTTTTGCAACGCAGTATTAAATCAACAAGATTTGTGTAGTAAAATTGTACCTAATGTTTTTTGAATTGATCAAGAAATAAAATACTTCTTAGTAATGCTAAAGAAGATAAGAGAGCAACAACAGCTATTAATACGATTAACCACATATACTTTTTTGTTTTTTGAAACCATTATGGTTCTATTAAATTATACAATTTTAAAAGTATAGCTGCCTACATATAATAATGATTACATTTGTTAGTTTAAACGCTATACCTTTATATTAAAGTATATGATCATTAAAAATTTTTATTTATTAATTGCTTAAATTAATTCAATAATTGTACCAAACTTTAAGTAAGCAGCTTGCACATTAAAAAAATAAACATAACATTTTGATAATAGGTATTGGAGGCATTAGCAGAAGTGGCAAAACTAAATTAGCCAAACGCCTAAAAACATATTTTAAAAAGCAATACAAGTTGGTTAGTTTATTTTCTATGGATAATTTTATGTACAGCCACGATAAACTACCATTAACTAAAAATTACGTTAACAGAGAAGTACCAGAAGCCATTAATTTTGAAAAACTGATTGAACAACTAAAAGTGGCTAAGCCAATACCAAATAGTATAGTAATTGTAGAAGGGCACTTAGTTTTTGCAAAGCCCAACTTAGATGAATTACTGGATTGTCGCATATTTTTCAATATTGATAAAGCCACTTTTATTGAACGAAAAGTAAAAGATGGCAGATGGGGTAAATTGCCGGATTGGTATATTGATTATTGTTGGCAAGCTTGGTTACAATACGGTCAAATATGTGAAAAAAGGGTTCATCTGAGCTTAGATGGAAACAGAAAACTTCCATTTGAATGCGTATTAGACTATATTTATAGGTATGAAAAGAAAGCATAGTCAACTTACTATTATTATTTATACATTTTGTAGTTCGCTTTTTATACAAGCTCAAAATATTGATACCGTTTATCATACCAATAATAGCAGTTTAACTTACCATACCATAAACACGGTAATAACAGATAAAGCACAAAATGTGTGGATTGGTACAGAATACGGACTTAATCTTTTAAATGCTGATGGTTGGCAAAATTGGTTTACAGAAACTTCTAATTTGCACGATAATGCAATACGATCGTTTGGGCTTGATTTTGATAATAGCCTTTGGATTGGAGGTTTTCAAAATGATCTCTCAAACTTTTCCTTCCTAAAAAATGATACTATTTATCTTCACGAAAAACCTGCCGAACTTAGCAGTTTTATTAGAGATATATTGTTTGTAGAAACGGATTCAACAAAAATGATGTTTTTGGCTACATCCAGTAGTTTAGGTATTTATTCGTTTAATGATGAATATTGGCAATTCTATAATTTTGCAACAAGCCCATATTTAAGATCACAACACTTTACAAGCCTTGCTTATGATGCTAGTAAGGGTATTTATGCAGGTACTTTAAATGGAGGTTTATTCAACCTAAAAAATAATGGGAACATTCGTGTTTTGTTTGGTGAAGAAACAGGTTTGCCTGATAATACTATTTTAGATGTAGCGGTAGATGGCAATGGATTGGTTTGGTTAGCTACCCCCGAAGGTGGCTTAGTTTCTTATGATGATAATACATTTGAGAGCATTAATCCTGACAATAAGCCAGGCTTTCCTACCCGTAGTATCTCATCAATTGCAATTAGTACAAAAAATGATATTTGGTGTGGTACTTTAGATGCCGGAATTGTTTTGCTTAATATAGAAGGGCTAGTCAAATTTAATATAGAAAACAGTACTTTATTGAGCAATAAAATAAATGACCTACATCTACAAAACGACACCCTTATTTGGGCGGCAACGGATAATGGTTTGGCAAAAATTTGTACATCCAACAAAACCGTTTCAAGCAATTTTTTATTTCCAGTACATAAAGTTGATGCTGTTTATCCTAATCCTTCAAATGGAAATCTAATATTAACTCAAAAACACTTAATTTTACGAATATCCGTTTATAACACCACAGGTAGTTTGGTATATGATACATTCAATCCAACACAAAATATTAATTTGAGTTATTTACAAAACGGTAGCTATTTATTGAACATCCAAACCGAAAATGCCGTATACGTACAAAAGATTTTAATTTTTTATTAATACAATAATGAAATACTTTACTTTAAGTTTAATGCTAGCTTTTGCATGCCAACTATCTACCTTAGCTCAGGTAGAAAATAAAATGTATAAACGTTTCTTAAAAGGCATTTATGATAAAAAAACACCTACCATTAGTTGCGATTCGTTATATGCTACAGTTGATAAGTATATATTATTAGACACCAGAAGTGAAGATGAATACAGGGTAAGTCACATTAATGGAGCACAACTAATTGATTATGATACCTATAAAGACTATGATTTTACACAGTATAAAAAAGATACAACTATTGCTCTATATTGTTCAGTAGGTTGGCGAAGTCAAGAAATAACTCAATACATGAGGCAACTCGGCTTTAACAATGTGCATAATGTATATGGAGGTATTTTCGAATGGTCAAATAAAACCTTACCTTTGAAAAATATAAAAGGGGAAGATACTGATTCTGTTCACGTTTTTTCAAAAAAATGGGGATATTGGTTGAACAATGGAATTAAAGTTTATTAATTAAACAAATGAGAACCTTTTAATATGCACGGAACTATTCAAAAAGATACGCTGTGGTATCTACAAAACATAGATTTTTTTAAAGACATTGATATTGATACACTTAAAAGGATCAAGAAAAAAACAACCATGAAGAATTACAAGAAAAACAGCTTTATCTACTTTCCTGACGATACGCCCAACCAAGTTTTTTTTGTTAAGATGGGCAGAGTTAAAATTGGTTCCTATTCTAATGATGGTAAAGAAATTATTAAAACCATACTAGAAAATGGAGAAGTGTTTGGTGAGCAGTTTTTTTTAGGTAATGAACGCATGGATAACTACGCACAAGCTATGCAATTTTCTTGCTTGCTATTAATAGAAAGAGAAGAGTTTCAAAAAATAATGGAACAGTATAATTTTATGGCTTTGCGCATGGTAAAAATATTTGGCCGGCGATTGCAAAAATTAGAAAGAAAATTTGAATCTCTAATTTTTAAAGATGCCCGCAGCCGTATAGTCGATTTTATAAAAGATATGGCTAATGAAATGGGTAAACCGGTAGGCTACGAAACCCTAATTATGCATTCTTTAACCCATTTAGATATTGCCCGAATGACGGCAACTTCAAGGCAAACAGTTACCACCGTATTAAACGACTTAAAAGAAAATAATCTAATTTACTTTGATAGGAAACGCATATTGATTAGAGACTTAGCTAAATTAACTTAACAATTAGTTTTTATGAACAACATTACTTTTTTTTGAATAAAATATTTTTTGGAAACAAACAACCATTAATATGCAAGGAACAATAAAAAACGATGCTCTATGGTATCTTCAAAGTATAGACTTTTTTAATGATGTAGATGAGCAGACATTAACACAAATTAAAGCAAAAACTAGCTTAAAAAGCTTTTCAAAAAACGATTTTATCTATTTTCCAGATGATAAACCCAACCACATATTTTTTGTAAAAAATGGCAGAGTTAAAATTGGTTCTTATTCTGAAGATGGCAAAGAAATTATAAAAACCATACTGGAAAATGGAGAAGTGTTTGGCGAACAGTTTTTTATGGGGAGTGAACGCATGGACAACTACGCCCAAGCCTTAGAACCTTGTTGTTTACTAATTATTGAGCGAGAGGAGTTTCAAAAAATAATGGAGCAGAATAATTTTATGGCATTGCGTATGGCAAAAATTTTTGGTAAACGCTTACAAAAATTAGAAAGAAAGTTTGAATCTTTAATTTTTAAAGATGCCCGTAGCCGTATTGTTGATTTTTTAAAAGATATGGCTGATGAAATGGGTAAACCAATTGGCTATGAAACCTTAATTATGCATTCTTTAACCCATTTGGATATAGCCAGAATGACTGCTACTTCACGACAAACAGTTACCACTGTACTCAATGATTTAAGAGAAAGCAACCTTATTTATTTTGATCGTAAACGTATTTTGATTAGAGATTTAGGAGAGTTGAGTTAGTTTCATTTTCTCAAAAATTTAATATGCCCTAAAGTCTCACCTTAGCTAAGGCTAAGTCGCGTTTTTGCCACATCATTTATCCCAAAGTCTGAAAGCCTTTGACTATCATACTGTTTGCAAACCAGAATGTGAGTTATCTACTATAAAAAATTAAAAACTATGCTGGTTTATAAATACCGCTTAAAAATTTTTTCTAGTTTCTTTAAATTTAGAAAACCAAGCAGATTCACTCGTATTAAGGTGAAATTTGAAAAAACTTAGGTTAGTCAAGTTGACGGTGTCGGATTAAATTTGAGTAAAATTTGAACGAGTACAAGGCGGAGGTTAATAGCCAAAGCTCTGTTCTCCAACAATGTAATCGTTCTATACTTTGCCAAAGTAACCGACAGTATATGCTTGACTAACTACTAGCACTATAAATTATAAAATGTTATTTAAGGTTTGATGATAAATGGGATATTGCCCAATATTATGGTGATTGGCATTGGGGATAATCACAAAATGCTCTGGGTTAATGAACGGTTTTAATTTTACGCCCGAGTTAAAGGGTACAACTCTATCTGCCGTGCCGTGAAAAATATAAACCGGGCTGTTCACATTTTTAAGGTGAATATCATTACGAAAATTATAGCGTAATAAATTCTTTTTCGGTATAAGCCTAAAATGGTTTTTTACAATGTCGTATAAATTATAATAAGGCGTTTCTAAAATTAGGGTTTTACAGTTATTTTTTGAAGCTAAGTGTGTAGCAATACCTGTGCCTATTGATCTTCCATATATTACGATGTTTTTGGGTTCAAATTTTTTACTTAAATAATCGTAAGCTAATTGTGCATCGTTAAACAAGTGTTCTTCTGAAAGTGAACCTTCACTTTTTCCATAGGTTCTATAGTCTACTATAAACACATCGTAACTGTGTGGCAGAAAATCTTCAGCAACAATACCCCATTTGTCTAAAGCCCCGGCATTCCCATGAAAATATAATATTACTCCTTTCGGCTGTTCAACATCCGAAAAATATAAGCCATGGATGTGTTGATTATTTTCAATTGGTAAAAAAACTTCATTGGCGTTTGGATAGCTAAATTCAAATTCTTGTGGCAATTTGTCTGGTAGAAAAATAAACCATTCTTGTTTAAAATACATCACTAAACAAAGGGTGGCGTACAGTATCAATAATATGCTTAGTATAGTTATCATCATTCTTTTCATGTCTGTATTTTGGTAGTGTAAAATTTTTGTTGGTTTTTTTTGCCAAAAATACTTAATCAAACACACTAATAGGGTATCTAATTTTTAGAAATCAACCTCAAAAATAAAGACGATTTTTTGAAAGAACTATAAATATAGATGTGCTTGATTTTTATAATTAAAGTTGGATAAAGTTTGTAAACATTCTATATTTGAAAGAAAAGCCATATTGCAAACCGAAGAACAGTTACATATTGATTATGATACACACTGGAAAGAGATTATTGCAAATCTTTTTGAAGATTTCATATCATTTTTTTTACCCAATGCCTACCCTATAATTGATTTTGATAAAGCTATAGAATTTTTAGAACGAGAACTCCATAAAATTGTTGCAGATAATAAGAAAAAAGGAAAAGTAATAAATGATAAATTGATTAAGGTTAAGTTGAAGGATGGAAGTGAAAAATGGATACTCATCCACATTGAAATTCAATCAAACTATAAAAATGATTTCGCTAAAAGAATGTTTGTTTATTTTTATCGAATTTTTGATCAATATTCGCAACAAATTACGGCTATTGCAATATATACAGGAGAAAAAATCCCTAAGCAATATAACAAATACGAATATAATTTTTTAGGAACAAAGAATACCTATGAATTTAATACTTACATCGTTAAACATGCGAAAGATAAAGATTTATTAGCTTCAAAAAATCCATTTTCCTTAGCAATATTATGTACCAAATATCTTTACAAATCAAAATCTGATTATGGAAGAAGGTTATCATTTAAAAGAAAACTAATTCGATTAACAAAAGAAAAAAAGTACACCAAAAGGCAAATTATTAACTTATTGAAATTTATTGATTTAATTTTGTATTTGCCTGTAAACTTAGAAAAGAAATTTATTGAAGAAATTATTCAGGAATATATTAAAACAGATCATATGTATATTTTAAAGTCAGATGAATTTTCAAATCAATTGCATTTAGCCTTATATGGCGAATCGTGGAGTGAAAGAGCTAAAAGGATAAAGCAAGAAGAAGAAGAACGCTATTTGATAGAAAAGACGACCGCAATCCAAAAAATGTTGAAATCAAAAAAATTGAGTCTTAACGAAATATCGGAAATTATGGATGTTTCGGTAGATATTGTGCAAGAGATACAAAACAAACTATAAATCGCATTAAAATTTATTTAAATTCAATTGGTGGTTTAATCATAACACTTTAGATCAGCAACATCAAGCAACACCATATAAGTATTTATTAGTATAAAAAATTTGAAAATATATTTTTCCTATCCAAGCCAAGCAAAGTTAGATCAATTTCTACTCGATATGCAAAATGCGCCATTCAATTATACAGAAATTGGATATACTCAATCAGATTGCGAATCTGCAGATGATACCAAAAATAGGTATCAGCTACTTAAAGGTTATTCAATTGACGATTACCATCTTTACCTTGGTGAAGGAACTACAGTTTGGGAAAAGGCAAAAACAGCCTTAACTCAATGGAAGCACTTTCCACCTTCGTTTACTATAGTATATTCAAATACGGAGAGTATTGAAGAGGGAATTATTGTAGCAGTGATGATTAAAATATTAGGTGTATGGTGGAGAAACAGTGCTAAAATTGTATATGTTATTGATAAACCCGATTGCTTTGGTTTTGCTTATGGCACCCTTACTGAGCATGCCGAACAAGGGGAAGAAGCCTTTTGGATCAGCCGTGATTGCGAAGGAAAAATATGCTATCATATCAAAGCATTTTCAAAACCCAAATTCTGGGCAGCAAAATTGGCTTATCCGTTAACCAGAAGATATCAACGCAAATTTGCTAAAGAATCGTTACTGAATATGAAAAATATGATACAAATCCAATAGCTATTTCAAGTCGTTAAAATAAATGCATCAATAATTATTAATTGATTTATTTTTGTGCGCTAATGAAAGTGTATAATTTTTCTGCCGGACCTTCTATACTGCCAAAAGTAGTTTTTGAGCAAGCAGCCCAAGCTATTGTCGATTTTAAAGGTAAAGGTTTGAGTATTTTAGAAATTAGTCATAGAAGCGAAGACTTTGAGGGGATACTACAAGATGCCCGAAAGCGTGTAAAACAATTGATGCAGTTGGGCAACGAGTATGAAGTGCTGTTTTTACAAGGCGGCGCCACTAGCCAATTTATGATGGCACCCTATAATCTTTTGCCACAAAGCGGCACCGTTGGTATTGTTGATACCGGAACTTGGTCAACAAAAGCGATTAAAGAAGCGGCTCTTTTTGGGCAGGTTCAAGTACTTGCAAGTTCAGAAGAACAAGGCTACAACCACATTCCTAAAAAATGGGAGGCATTAGAAGATTTAACATATCTGCATATAACCAGCAACAATACTATTTATGGAAGCCAGTATCATCACATTCCAGAAGTAAGTATTCCATTAGTAGCTGATATGAGCAGCGATATTTTTAGTCGCCCTTGGGATTATAGTGCCTACGATTTAATTTATGCTGGCGCACAGAAAAATTTAGGACCCGCAGGTGCTACCATAGTGGTTGTAAAAAAATCGTTACTAGGCAAAACAGGTAGAAACATTCCAACTATGTTAGATTATCAAAAGCATATTAAAAAACAATCTTCATTAAATACCCCACCTGTTTTTGCGGTTTATGTGTGTTGGTTAACACTTCAATGGATAGAGGAGCAAGGTGGCTTAGCAACATTAGGTAAACGCAATGCTGCAAAAGCTACATTGTTGTATGATGAAATTGACCGGAATGCATGTTTTAAAGCTCATGTTGAGTTGGAAGATCGCTCCGTGATGAATGCTACCTTTACGATGCTTAACTCAGAAAAAGAACAAGCCTTTTTAGAGCTTTGTGCCCAACACCGTATTAATGGTATTAAAGGACATCGTTCGGTAGGTGGTTTTAGAGCTTCCATGTATAATGCCATGGATTTAGAAGGAGTGGAAGTTTTGGTGGAGGTGATGCGGGAGTTTGAACGGATGGGCTAGCCTATTGCTTTAAAAACTAAATAAACCAGCATTTTTATTTTAGTTAAAATGCATTTTCATTTATTTAATGCAAGCAATGGAAGTGCTACATCTTGGTAGGTAGCTAAGCAATTTAAATTAATTGAGCTTCAGAAGAGCGACATTTTAATAACTTAAGTTTCGGTAGTAAAATAATTGCTGTTCCAATGGAGCCTGTTCCATTGTGTCAACAAAAGCAAGGCAACTTTACTACAACAAGTGAACAGGTTCACTTGGATGATTTTATGCTTTATATGTTGAATTAAGTTAACCTAACCTTATAGAGTACTTCAATTTCCATAAATAATTTATATTCAAGTTATTGTAAAATGAATACTACTACCGAAACTTAAGTTAATAACTTTTGGCGGTTGCCTTTTATGCTACCAAGCTGTCCTCCATCTGGGATTATCTTTGTGCAATAGGTTAATGTAGAATGATGACGAATTAAACTAAACTTAATAATTAATCCCACTAGTAACTATTTTTTAAATTATACCTTACATCTTATAATCTTGTCTACTTAATTAAGTATTTCAAAACAAAAATAAGAGACTCATGCAAGAGTTGACACGTTTTTTCTATTTCTATTTGAAGCGAACCATTTGGCTTTATAATAACACCCGTCCCGCTTTCCGCTCAAATGCTGCGCCAACACTGCAAAAACCCCTTCAAAATGGCATAACCGCTGCAATTCTATCTAAGTGTCTTTCGGCATATTGAATGTCATTTATTTATACATTAAAAATAATTCAACATTCATTATTCGTTAATCGATATTCGTTGTTCATTAAATGGTCATCCAAAAAAATATCGAATATCGAACACCCAATTTTGAATGGCGAATTTTTCCATTCGAAAAACAACACTTAGCTGCTAAATAACCCAATGCACTTTATTGCTGTTGGCTTGGAAATAGAGGATAGTTTAAAACTTCGGTTCTTCGTAGAAAAACAAAAATACGGAGGCACTCAAAAACAGATCAATTTCCGCAAAACAGCTCACTTTACTTGAGGTAACAGCCTCGCTGTAATTGCTACCCTAAGTAACTTGTTGATTAAGACAACAAAAAATTAATAAAAAAATATGTAAAATAAAAATTAATAACCTACCGCCTCTGTTATAGATTGAAGAATAATGGTGCAAGCCTGTTCTATTTGTGCTTCACTAATAATTAAAGGTGGAGCAATTCGAAGCCGGTTATCAGCAAACAAAAACCAATCAGTAATAACACCATTGGCAATGCAACGATCAATAATAGCTTTATTTTGTTCAAAATTTTTAAACACTAAAGCCATCCACAAACCTTTATGATGAATTGCCCGAATTGCTGGATGTTGGAGTAATTTTAAAAATAACTGCTCTTTGGTTTTTACCTGAGCAATCCAATCTTCTTGCAACAATATTTGAAGTGATGCCATAGCGGCAGCGCAACACACCGGATGTCCGCCAAAAGTGGTAATATGCCCCAAATAAGGATTGTTTTTGAACACATCCATAATTTCAGCAGAAGCAATAAACGCTGCCATGGGCATGCCGCCACCCATACCTTTGGCTAAGTTTAATATATCGGGCACTACACCGTATTGTTGAAAGGCAAACAAACTACCCGAACGACCAAAACCGGATTGAATTTCATCAAAAATTAACAGCGTTCCGGTTTCCGTACATTTTTGTCGTAAAGCTGTTAACCAACTTTCGTTGGCAGGCACAACACCCGATTCGCCTTGTACCGGTTCTACCAAAACACCCGCAGTTTTTTCAGTAATGTAACTTAAACAACCTTCACAATTATATTGTAAACAACGGGTACCCGGCGGTAAAGGACGATAGTTGGTTTTAAAATATTCGTCGCCAATAACACTTAAGGCGCCAATAGTACTGCCATGATAACCGCCTTTAAAATGAATCATTTCGGTTCTTCCGGTAAATTTTCGAGCGAGTTTAATGGCACCTTCGGTAGCTTCGGCTCCGGAGTTACAATAATATACTTGCTGTAAATTGGCTGGTAATTGATCGGTTAATAGTTTAGCTAATTGCACTTGTGGCGATTGCACATATTCGCCATACACCATTAAATACATGTAAGTTTCAGCTTGCTTTTTTATAGCTTCTACCACTTTAGGGTGGCAGTGCCCAATGTTACTTACGCTAATACCCGAAATTAAATCGATGTAAGCCTTGCCTCCGGTATCATATAAATAAATGCCTTCGGCTTTTTCAATTTCTAACAACAGCGGCGCATCGCTGGTTTGGGCTACATTGTTTAAAAAAAGTTGTCGCAATGAAATCATACAGCAACAAAGATAGGGTAATGTTTTATTGTGAGATAATGACTTTATGATATAGCCATTTATACTCGTTATTTTTGTCTTTTTTTAAGTTAAAAAACCTCCCATCAATTGCTGTAGAGGTCGCAATTTTTGCGACCTCTTAAAAAATCTTCTGTTTTTTTATAAACAAAATAAACGATAGCAAAAATGATAACAAATATGGTCGCAAAAATGGCGACCACTACCTGATTGGTCGCAAAAATTGCTACCTCTACAATGGCAAAACAAACCGTATTTTTAATACCAAAACCAATTTGTCGTTATTTAGCCTATTCTTTAATCTATCTTAACACCAACAAATAAAATATTCATTGTATTTTTGCAAGTCGAAATTCAAAATCATAACACAAGATGCGTTTATTAACATTAGTAACGAGTTTGTTTTTATCAATCACCCTAATGGCTCAAATTGAAGATCCGGTAGATTGGAACTTCGAATCGAAACATTTAGGCGATGGAGAATTTGAATTGATCGCTACGGCTACTATTGAAAAAGGTTGGTTCATTTATTCACAAGATTTGGCAGAAGATGGACCCGTACCGACTTCATTTGAATATACACCACGTGATACGCGTTATCGTTTGGTCGGAAGAACGGCAGAGGACGGAGATTTTATTGAAGGTTTTGATAAGATATTCGAAATGAATGTGAAGAAGTTTAAAAACAAAGCAACTTTTAAACAACGGGTAAAACTGAAAAAGAAAGCTGCCAAAATCAATGGTTTCTTAACGTTTATGACTTGTGATAATGAAAAATGTTTGCCGCCGGAAGATGTTGATTTTGAATACAAATTAAATGTGAATCAAGCAGTTGGTAAACCAGCAAAAGTAGCCCGTGAAACAAAAGCAGTAGTGCCACCACCAACAGCACCCAAACCGGTTGCAGAAAAAAACAACAAAATTGAAGATGTAAACGCAACAGCAGATATTGGAATCAATAAACAAAGTGGCATTTTAGATCCGGTAAAGTGGACCATTAAATCGTTAAAAGGAAAAGATGGCGTTTATCAATTAAGTTTTACTGCTAAAATTGAAAAAGGTTGGTATGTGTATTCTCAAGATGTGGATGATAATGGTCCGGTGCCTACTTCTATTGAATTTGAGGAAAATGATCAAGTTGAATTTCTACAAGAAAAACTAACAGAAAAAAGTGAGCATGTAAAAGAAGGCTTCGATAAGCTGTTTGACATGCATATTAAAAAGTTTGCTAAAGAAGTGAAATATACCACACAGGTAAAACCAAAAAATGACAAAGCTAAATTAGCTGGTACCGTCGGTTTTATGACTTGTGATGATGAAAAATGTTTACCACCAGAGTATATTGATTTTGAATTTGATTTAACAGCTGATCAAACCATTGATTTAGGTTTATTAGAAGGTGGTGGTTTGCTACCCTTAGATGGCAATGCTGAAGATTCCAAATATAAAATTGCTTCCGTTGATGTGAACAATCCGGTAAACGATTGTGGTAAAGAAGAGGAAGAAGGGAAAAGTATATGGGGTATTTTTATTTTGGGTTTTTTAGGTGGCTTGGTTGCCTTGTTAACCCCTTGTGTTTTCCCTATGATTCCGCTGACGGTCAGTTATTTTACCAAGGGTAGTGAAAATAGAACCAAAGGTATTTTCAATGCTATTCTATATGGTTTATTTATCTTTTTAATTTATTTGATCTTTAGTTTGCCCTTCCATATTTTTGATTCTATTGCGCCAGATATATTTAATCAAATATCAACCAACGTTTATTTAAATATTGCTTTTTTCGTTATTTTTGTAGTGTTTGCCATCTCCTTTTTTGGCTTTTTTGAAATTACTTTACCCAGCAGCATCGCTAATAAAGCCGATTCTGCTTCTGATATTGGTGGTTTAATTGGAATCTTTTTTATGGCACTAACCTTAGCCATTGTTTCTTTCTCTTGCACCGGTCCTATATTGGGCTCCTTATTGGCAGGTGCTTTAAGTTCTGATGGAGGAGCGATGCAATTGACTGCCGGTATGAGTGGTTTTGGCTTGGCCTTGGGTATTCCTTTTGCCATTTTTGCCTTGTTTCCTGGTATGTTGGGCAGCTTGCCAAAGTCGGGTGGTTGGTTGAATACGGTTAAAGTAGTGTTGGGTTTTGTTGAGTTAGCCTTGGCTGTTAAGTTTTTATCGAATGCTGATTTAGTTAAAAATTGGGGATTGCTACCACGTGAAATCTTTTTCGGGTTATGGATTTTAATTGGAATTGGTCTTGCTTTGTATTTATTCGGTTTAATTAAATTTCCGCACGATAGCCCCCTTAAAAAATTGAGCTTTCCACGTATCGCAACCGGTATATTAACAGCTGCTTTTGTTATTTATTTACTACCCGGTTTAACCAATACCAAATATGCGAATCGTCAATTGCTGTCTGGTTTTCCGCCACCTTTATTTTATTCATTATATGAAAAGAAATCGGAATGCCCCTTAGATTTGGATTGTTATAAAGATTATGAGAAAGGCTTGGCAGTTGCAAAAAAAGAAAACAAACCCATTTTGTTAGATTTTACCGGATGGGCTTGTGTAAACTGCCGTAAAATGGAAGAAAACGTTTGGGTAAAACCCGAAATCTTCAATAAGTTAAGTGAAGAATTTGTGCTGATCTCTTTATATGTTGATGATAAACGGGAGTTACCACAAGATAAAGTGGAAGATTATATATCGAACACCACGGGTAAAAAAAGATCGATTGAAACCAAAGGCGATGTTTGGTCAACCTTACAAACCGAAACCTTTGTCAACAATTCGCAACCCTATTATGCCGTGCTTAGCCCTGATGAAATGTTGCTCAATCACCCTGTTGGTTATAAGCCCGATGTTGGGGAGTACAGCAGCTTTTTAGAATGTGGTTTAGATGCTTTCAAGCAGTTAGAATCCTTAAGTCCAACCGAAAGAAGCAATATGGTGAATAAGTTGCGCAACCGGATGGCTTCTGTGGAATAGTGCTTTGAAGTTCCAACAATTCAAAATCCAAAATCCAAAACTCAAAACTCAAATTCCAAAACCTAAGTAACACGTGGAATTGAGTTTTAAATCAATTCATTTATTAATTGCTGCGATAATTTATTAGTTTTACAAGATGGATACCATCAGAAAAATAGTTCATTTATCGCTTTCTGCTATGGTATTACTATTTTTAGCTGCCTGCGAAACTGATCTTTCGTTGCAACAAAAAGACGTCAATTGTACAACATATAAAGGCTCTTTTGACAATGAAGAATTACATAAAAATGTTTTAACAGCCTACTCATTGTATAGAGAAGATTTTAAACAAGAGAATTACTCAGAGGCACTTAAAAACTTGAAAAAAGTGTTAGACTTAGCTCCCTGCTTTAGAAAAACGACTTTTGCCAACGGAGTAGTGATGTACCAAAATTTAATTGACCATGCGAGTAAGCCTTTAGAGCAGCAGAACTATATCAATGAACTTCATTACATGAATAAACTTAAACATTGTTGTTTTGGTGAATAGTTAAGTATTTGTATTTCCCTTATAATTTTTAGCAAAATACTCAAACATTGTATAGTATATTGTAAGAATTATAATTCCTAAAACCAATCAAATATTCTTACTAAAATACCTGTTTCTTGCTCCTTCAAAAACATTTCCTCATTTCCGATAGTAATACCAAATTGACCATAAAGTGTAACACAAATTTCGGTTTAATATGGGGAGTTACTGAATCAAATTCAGCACAAGCGTTTCGTTAAAAAGCTTGCCATAGCCGCTGGCTATGTCATTGTTTTTTGCCTTGATCTCACCAAATTAATTCCAATATTTTGTATCACTTTTTACAGTTAAACTGGTAGTCGGGCATTGATTTTAATTATTCTAATTATGGTTTTGGTACCCTGGATAGCAAGAGAAGTAGTCCATTCAAGAAACAAAGAAAGGTTTGCTTTACACGTTAATGTAATGGTAAAGAAGAGATAAAGTAGTCTCAATTAGATTTTTTTTATTAAAAAACGACAGGTTTATCAAAGTGGTTGATACTTTTTTGTTTTTGATAGTCTTTGTTTTTTTCTTGCTACGAAGAACTGAAGTTTTTAAACTAGCCCCGATTGCAGCGGTTATGCCATTTTGAGTGGCTTTTGCAGCGTTGGCAAATGGCATTTGAGCGGAAAGCGGGAGGGGTGTTATTATAAAGCATAATAGGTTCGCTTCAAAAAATATTAAAATAGTGTCAACTATTGTATGGTTTAGATAAACTTGTCTAAAAAAAACTTACTTTATTATTTACTTTGTAATTTTAAGTAGCTAAACTTTATCGAAACTGGAAGGTATCGCTTATTTATCTTTGTTCACTTATACTAAATTTTAGATTTCTATTCTCAGAACTTCTGACCCCAATCCCAAAAATCAATACATGGAGTATACTTTTTCGTAAAATAAAAACACATAAATTTAAGCTATCAAGACCTGACAGGTTTCAAAAACCTGTCAGGTCTAAGAGCTACCTCTAAAACCATTTACTTTTTAGGTGGCACTTCATTTTACGTGAGGTCAAGAGTGCTGATTCTCTAAAAAGTATATTTGTTTCAGTAAATGTTAGTAGAAAGTATTTAATAAATCACGTCGAATGGTAAAAAAAATTAATGGATGACAATTGTCCTTTTTTCAATACAAATGTATAGATAAATTAATAATAAAACGTGTGTTATATGAAAATTCAATTATACAAAGATAGCTCCAAATTTATACTTTACAGTGATTTATAAAGTGAAATAAAGTCTATTATATTTTATGTAATTAATAAGCTGTTTCATATCAAATAATAGCATAAGTGTTCAAAATTCAGATCAATCACATTGTTAAATATAATACTATATAAGCAAATTGAAAACAAATCTTTTTTTTAAGCGTATACCCAAACCATTCATCACAAAATTATATCTATAATGAACACAAGTAAATTTTTATTAATACTTGGCATGCTTTGTATAGGAAGCATTCAACTTTTATGGGGAACAACCGACAAGTACCGGTTAATGTTTAATGGTAATCCATCTACAGAAGTTACCCTTGGTTTTAATGCTTCTAATATAAGCAATAATCCTCTCGTATACTATAGCACCTCGTTAATTGAGGTGAATAACCTTAGTAGTTATCCGGTTAAAACACCTTACCGTAAAGAAGAAGCCTATGGTATGGTTAATTGTTTTGTGCATTTTACCAATCTTTCCCCTAATCAGCGTTATTATTTAGTAGTTAAAGATCATAACTCCATCAGTGAGGTGTATCACTTCGAAACTATTTCAACTTCTAACAACACCAACTTGAGTATACTAGCTGGTAGCGACTCTAGAAACAATTTTGAAGTAAGACGGACTGCCAATAAAATAGTTGGCAAGTTATGTGCACACGCAATATTGTTTGGTGGAGATATGACTGATAACGGCACTAGTGAAGAGTGGGAAAGATGGTTGAACGACTGGCAGTTAACCATTAGTGAAACTAACAGATTGACTCCTTTAATTATTTGTAGAGGTAATCACGAAAGCAATAATGCTATGCTGCAACATTTATTTGATACCAATCCTGAGGTTTATTATGCCAATACCTTTGGAGGCAATTTATTACGTACTTATACCTTAAATTCAGAAACAGCATTGTATGGCAGTCAAACAGATTGGTTAGAAAATGATTTAAACAACCATCAAAATGTAACCTGGAAATTTGTACAATACCATACCCCCATGCGACCGCATGTGATTACAAAATCAGAAGGTGCTCGTCAATATGCACGATGGGCAAATTTATTCTATCAAAACAGTGTAGATATAGTAATGGAAGGAGATGCCCACACCGTAAAAACAACCTGGCCCCTTATTCCATGTTCTGGTGGTTTCGATTGTTATCAAGGTTTTAGAAGAGATGATAAAGCTGGTATAACTTTTATTGGCGAAGGTACCTATGCCTCGCCACTGCGAGCAAACAGTGATATTAAACCCTGGACAAGAGCTAGTGGCGAATTTTTTCAGTTTAAATGGCTATTTGTTAATAAAGAGAAAATTGAAATTAGAACAATTGTATATGATGATATAACCGATACCGATGCAATAGAAAGTTTAACTCCATCTAACCGGTTTATTGTACCTCAAAATCTTGACATCTGGAATCCGCCAAATGGGGCAGTTATAACTTTACATAATTCTACATCAAATGTACCTGAATGTAACCTTATCCAACCATCTAACAATAGCATGCACCAAAAATTTGATAATGTGCTTATTAGTGCAGCGGCTGGTGGTGCGGCAAATATTGCTCAGGTTGAAGTTTATATTAATGGTAGTTTAAATACTACAATTTATAATGCTCCTTATAACTATTATTGGCAGCCTGCCATTGAGGGAAATTATATTATTTCTGTTATTGCAAAAGATACAAATGGCTTAAGCTCAACCATGTCGTTGAGTGCAGTATCCGTTGGACCCCGTACCAATGTTTTACACGCCGCCAAAATTAATATAAATTCTGATGAGTATTTTGAAACCCTAACTACTGGAGCTATTAATACTATGCGGTTCAAAAATAAAATATGCGACAACAATAAATATCTACAGGGTTTTCGGTTTACCGGATTGAATATTCCAAAAAATTCGATTATTGAATCTGCTCGTATTCTATTTGAAACTGCTGGAGGAGGAGGTCAGGCAGATGCACAAATTTGGGCAGAAAAAAATGCTTATAGTGTACCTTTTTTTAATGAAAAATATAATATTTCGCAGCGGCAAAAAACAACCAACTTGGTTAACTGGAATAATATTCCGGATTGGTTTGATACTCCCTCAATAGCAGACCGGACAACGCCAGATTTAAGTAGTATTATACAGGAATTAGTTAACCAGCCTGACTGGCGTATTGAAAGCCCGATTGTATTTTTAATAAAAGGTACTGGTATAAGAGAGGTAAAAAGTTTTTATTCTTTAGATCATAGAGGACGTCCTTATGATGTAGGTGCCCCAACTTTAAGCATACAATATTCTATGCGTCCTTGTGCTTCTTGTGTTACTATAAACAATAGCGAGTTACCAGAAAACGACTATCATACGAAAGATTGTATTATCACCAATACTGCTATACCGGCTTATGCACAACAAGTAGAATATTCTGCCAAAAGTGAAGTTCAACTCAACAGTGGTTTTAGCGTAACTATTGGTACAAATTTAACAATTAATAATGATGGCTGTCAATAATCATATGGTGCATATTGTATGAGTCATCTTCACCCTCTTTAAAATTTGGGGCATAAAAACATATAGAAAAAAACAGCTATTTGTATAGCTGCCCCAAATTTATTTCTACCAATGCGGTACTATCTGCTCAAATAAATACTATGTCATTATTCTATTTTGCATAATAGTTTTTATTCATTTAACTTCACACTAATTCTTTGTTCAATGAATTTTTTGTCAGATTTTTTTAGTATAAAATATACGCTCTCTATACAAATTATGGTGCTACTAACGGGATTAACGATGACTAGCGCTCAACCTTTAGATGGTATAGAAGGAAAATGGAAAGATCCCATAAGCGGAGGGATTATTTTAGTTTATGCAGAAAATGGATTGTATGTTGGTCAGTTAATTGGTGCCGATGATACAGAATTGAATAAAAAAATACAAGAACAAGAAAAGGTATTGATATTGGAAAATTTCAAAAAAGAAGGATCAACAGAATATTGCTGTGGTACACTTTATTTACCAAAAAGAAATAAAAAACTTGGAGCTACTTTAATATTAGAAGACCAACATAGGCTTAAAATAAGATGGAAATTTGGCTTTATAAAAGGGAATCATTATTGGAGCAGGTATTAATCTTGTATAATTTTAATCAATAATACATTTATTGAAGAGGAAGAACGAAAATAAGATACACATTTTTGGTAAGTTTATCAAAGTGGTTGATACTTGCTTGTTTTCGGGCGTCTTTGTTTTTTTCTTTGTACGAAGCACCGAAGTTTGCAAACTAGCCCCGATTGCAGTGGTTATGCTGCCTGAAGCGCAGGATTTTGCAGCGTTGGCGCAGCATTTGAGCGGAAAGCGGGACCACCGTTTTTATAATGCTATAAGGTTTCGCTTCAAAATAAATTAATGCAATAGTGTTAACTACTTTATTGTTTAGATATACTTATCACCTCTTTATCTAAATTTTCAAAATAGGGTTGACCTTAGTTTATTTTCTTTTAATCAGCCAAAACAACATTGCGGTTATTATTAATATACCTAAAATACCAGCCAACCAATAATAATTTCGTTTTTGTTCAATTACTCTGCTATCTAAATTTGTACCGCTTAATTGCATGTATATTTTTTCAATAGCATCGTTAATGCCTCTTGCATACTTCCCTTTTTTAAAAGCTGGTTTTACTACCTGTTTAATCAGGGTTTTAATGTACTCATTGGTAACGTAATCATCGGTTCCTTCACCCAAGGCAATATGGATAGCTCTTTCTCTAACGGAAGCTAATATTAAAATACCATTGTTTAACTCTTTTTGCCCTACGCCCCAAAAATTAGCAACTTCTTCAGCCACTTCTTTAGCTGTATAATCTTCTAAACTTTGTAAGGTTAATATGGCAAATTGTATGCTGGTCGAGTCATTAATACCCGCAATTTTTGCTTCTAATGCTTCAACTTTGTCTTCGCTTAAAAGATTAGCATAATCATTAACAAAGCCGCTTGCTTTAAACTGATTAACGAAAGTAGATAGTTGATTTGCAAATAGCGATTGCAACACTAAACATAATACTATAAAAAGGCAAGTCTTTTTCACCCATTAAAAATAACAATATTGTTTAAAATGATACTGGTGTAATACATAATTTTATACAAATAGTTTGTAAATGTTATTGATATGCTGGAACAGGTTGCATTGGAACAGCAATTATTTTACTACCGAAACTTAAGTTACTTAGGCAAAAGTATATGAAAGGCAGACCCCTTGCCAACCTCGCTCATTACCCAAATTTTGCCATTCATACTTTTAATAATTCTTTTACAAATAGCCAAACCTACGCCAGTACCTTCAAATTCATTTTTGGGGTGAAGGCGATAAAAAATATTAAAAATACTTTTATGGTGCTTTTTGTTGATGCCAATTCCATTATCAGATATAATAATTTCATGTTCACTTGAATGCTCTAAAACATTAATATATATAGTAGGTGTAACATTTTTGTTGTATTTAATACCGTTTTCTATAATGTTCTTTAGCACTTTGCCCAGTAGCGTTTCATTGGCTGTTATTGTTGGCAAGTCAGGTGGAATATTGATTTGTGCATTATTTATTTTTATATATTCATCTATTATTGTTTCTATTTTACTTATTAAGTGTTTTAGATTGATTTTAACAACATTAGTATGTTTGTAATTGAGCTTTGAAAATTCTAAGGTGTCCTCTACTAATTTTGATGCCTCAATACTGCTGGAATTGATCATTTTAGTAAACTTTTTAATATTTTCATTGTTCAATTTTTGTGCTTCAGCTTCTAATAGTTCGGAGAATGCTTTAATTGTTAAAATGGGTGCTTTAATATCGTGTGAAGCAATATGTGCAAAACGTGCCAAATCTAAATTAGATTGTTTTAGTTCCTGCGTTCTTTGTTTTACTTGTTCCTTTAATTCTGCATTATATTTTTTTTTCGACTGATTTGCCATTATAAATAAAGTAGTTGTTAACAATAGCAAAACACCAATAATACTTAGCGAAACCAGCAACCAGTTTTTCTGATTCAACAATTTTTCGGTACTCACTCTTTCTTTGGCAATGTTAATTTCTTGTTTGGTTAAATAGGTATTAAAATTATTTGCCTGCGTTTGTGTTGAAGCTTTTCTAAACAGGTCGCCGTATAAAATTGCTTCTTTATAGTTTTTTAAATTCAGGTGAGCATTATACATAACCTCAAAAAGCTTTTCATCTAAAATATTCAAGTCACTTTCAATAATTTCAGAACAATCGTTTATTACTTGTTCATATAAAGCTTCTTCAAAGGCAATTCTACAGGCAATTACTTGTGCTTTGGTGTAGGTGTAAATTGGTAAAGCATCGGTATTTAATATTAATGAGCAATAATATTTAGCTTTATCTAATTGACACAATTCTAAATATGCTCCAGCCATAATTAAGTATGGACGAAAATTATACTTTTCAAGATTGTTTTCTTTCGTAAATTTAATTATTTGATTGGCTTTGTTGATAGCTTGATTCATTAAACCCCTATCATATAAAATGATGCCTAGCTTGTATTCAGAAAAAATAATATTAAGATGATCGTGATGTTTTTTTGCCAGCTCTAAACCTTTAGTTAAATTTTCGGTTGCTTTATCATAGTTTTTGATTTCTAAATAAACAATACCCAAATTGATTGTGGTAGTGATTAACAGAAAATCATCTTCAATCTTATCTATAAAAATAAGAGATTTATACAAAAAATCAATTGACTTCACATAATTTTTTTTCTTACTTTTTATTATACTCAAATGTCGGTAACACTGGGCTAAACCATAGTTGTCTTTATATTCAGTAAATACCTTTTCTGCTTTTAAGAATATAGATTCAGCTTCATTTAACTTATTCATTCTCGAATGGGTTTCACCAAATTTTAATAGTACCTTTTTAAATACTATAGTATCATTTTTATTCTTAGCCGTATTTAATAACTGGCTAAACAAATTTTTTGCCTCTGTTAATTTGTTTTCCTTAATAAGTATATTGCCTTTTAAGTATATGGATTCTGCATTAATTTTAGGATATTGAGTTAAGTGCTCATTTTCAATATTTAATTGGATAAGGCTATCAGCAAGATTGTATTTGTACTCCTTAAAAAATTTAGTTGCGCTATCAATCCGGTTATTAAATTGATGATATAATGCATCAGCCGGTGTACTAAATTGAGCGTATGTATTTGTAAACATAGAAGAAGAAGCCAAAAGATTGCAAAGCAAGAAACAAAGTATCGGATTAGCTTTCATTTAATAATTTATATCCTTCAATAATATAATTAAATATTCAGTTTATGAATAATTTCATTTTTATTCTCTCCTCCACTTTAATAAAACAAAATTAATTTGCCAAGCATTTGCTAAATTAACTTGTTACAAAAGATAAAAGCTTAGGAATGTTGAGAAAATAAATTTACCAATTATGATAAAGCAATTTTTTGATAGGCGAGGCGAAAAACACAATCTTAGTTTTGTTAAGACGAAGCTTTTCAACAAAATATATCGGAAAATTGCAAAGTCAGAATGTAAACTTATTTTTTATCTATCCTTTGGTGAAGATACTTCAATATATGGCTTTTGACAAATATTTAAACTTATGAAACACTTTTAAATGCCTCTAAAACTAAGCAATTTTTTAAATTGAGGTTTATTGATAAGTTTCAATTTAAATTGTAAAAGGCGTTTTGTACAGGGTTCTATATTTTCTAAATCTGAAAAATCCTGTGCTTTAAACAAATCAATTATTCCAATACTCTAAAGGTAGTCCGGCGGTTTTGCTGATGCTCTTCATCACTACAAGTTACATCATTAACGCAACCGTTCACCAATTGGGTCTCTCCATAACCTTTTGAAGTTAAACGCGTACGATCAATACCTTTTGAACTCAGATAATCAACCACCGATACCGCTCGTTTAGCCGATAAATCTAAATTATAACTATCCGTTCCACGGCTATCGGTATGCGCACCAATTTCAATGTTAATTGTGGGATTTTCGTAAAGCAACTCTGCCAATCCATCTAAAATTAAAGCAGCATCTGTTCTAATATCCCATTTGTCTAAATCATAATAAATATCATTAATGGTTACTTCTTTATTGGCAAATATTTTTTCTAATACCAACTCTACTGGAATAATGACACTATCACCAGCATTTGGTTTTTTATTGCGTGTACTAATACTAACCGACTTATTAAAATAACCCGGAATAGCACCGGAAATTCTATAATCTGAGTCAGGGTTTAAACTTGCACCAAACTGCCCTATGTAATTACTTACCATTCGCTTCGACAAATTATTGCTTTGGATATTATTTAATTGATTAATTTCAACAGCGGCATCTTTAACCGGCACGGTTTTGTTAGTCACCGAAGTCGGGTCATTTTTATCTTTATAGGTTTTTACCAAAACCGTTCCTTCCAACACATAAGTAATTGTAGGTTTTGGTGGCGTTTTTGGTTTTGAATTGTCTGGTTCTTTTTCTTTATCAATAACCGCTACTGGTTTTTCTTTCTCTTTAAATTGAGTAAAAGCATAAATGTCGTCACTTCCATAGCCGCCTTTTCTTGAAGAACAAACATAACCCGAAGCTAGTTGACCACTTTTCTTATTCCCTTTTTTTCGAGGGTTAAAAATCAACCCAAAATCATCTGCGCCAGAGTTAATAGGGTATTGCAAGTTTTTCACATTGCTAAACCGGTAAGCCAAGCTATCTTGAGGTTCAGCAGAAAATACATCTAAGCCCCCCATGCCATTATGTCCATTAGAAGCAAAATATAACATACCGTTTGAATGTATATAAGGAAAGCCTTCATAACCTTCCGTATTAATTTCCGGACCTACGTTTACCGGAAAAGACCATTGTTCATCTTGCCATTTACACACATAAATATCTTTTTCTCCATAACCTTCTAAAGCATCTGAAGAAAAAAATAAAAACTGATCATCTGGAGAAAGACAAGGCTGACCAACATTCACCGAATCTTCAAACAACAGCAACTTTTCAGCTTCTAACCATTGGCTGCCTGCTCTTTCAGAAAAATAAATTTGACAAAAATTTTCAGCATAAGCCTCTTCTACACAGCGGGTAAAATACATGGTACGGTAATCTTTTGTAAAACATACCGTGCCTTCGTTAAATTCAGTATTGACCGTCTCCTCAAATTTGGTTGGTGTTTCAAACCGGTTTCTGGCATCTTTAATTTTAGCAGTATACAGGTTAGAATAGCCTTCACCCGTCCAACCATAACTCTCTTCACTTTCTGCAGATTTTCTTGCTGAAGAAAACACTAAATATTCATTGTTTAATAAAGCCGGTGCATAATCAGAATAGGCAGAATTAATACTATCCAAACTTTCAATTTCATAAGCTGCCGGATTATTCTTCCATTCAAAAGCCCTTTGGCAACTATTCATTTGTCGCGTCGCCCGGCTTCTATCTAACGGATTTTCTTTTCCATATCTTGCAAATACCTCAATTGCTTCTTCGTACTGCTCCGTTTTTTTTAGCATTAAACCATATTTGTAAGCCACTACCGGATTGAGTGTATAATCCAAAGCGGTTAAATACCACTCCGCCGCTTGGGCGGGTTTGTTTGATAAACGATACGATTCTCCTATTTGATATGCTATTTCCGCTCTTTCCAAAGGGTTGGTGTTTTGTTCATATTCTTTTGGCAACAAATCGGCTGCTAAAGCATATTGCTTACTTTCATAAGCCATTTGTCCATTCATAAATTCAAACCAAGAACGACAACTGGTTAACAGCAGCAACAAAACAAAAAATGTGCAATAAAAAATACCTTTCATATTTCAAAAATATAAACTCAATAAAGGTACAAATATTTTAAAAAGAGCTTTTTAAAGTAAGCGTTTGCATGTAAACGGTCATGTTTTTTTGAGTTCCGAATCCAAATAATCCTCATTAAACAGTTAAAACAATTGCTTGTATTGCGTGAAGTAAAATAAGTAAGACAGCAGTATTTAGAGCATTTTACGCACATCAGGCAGCAATTGTTAGTCAAAAAAACCTACTAAACATTAACAAGGTATAGATATTAAGGTCGATAGATGACAGTTTTAGCGAATTCGCTGTACAGGATTAACCCATATTTTGTACTTATGAGTTATTTCGTTAATTTCACCAACTATAATATAAATTTTACATTATAAGTGTTATGAAAAATAATTTTAACTTGAAATTTTTATTTTCTTTATTTGTTGCGGTCACTTTTGGGTACACAAGTATGGCTCAAGCAGTGCAGGCAGTAAATAATGCAACCGATGCATTAGGCACAGAACAATGTGGTACAATGCCGGGTGTGATGCAAAGAATTGCCAATGATCCTGCTTATGCGGCGATATACAATCAACATCAAAGTAACTTAGAAACTGGGTTGCATAGATCTTTGGATCCTTGTGCAACACCAATTACCATTCCTTTAGCATTTCACTTTGATGCTTCCTTTAGCTGCTCCGATCCTGAATGCTTAACTGGTGAAGTGCAAGAAGCTATTGACGCATTAAATGCGGCATTCGGCGACAATACTCAAACACAATTAGTTCAAGATTTGAATGCTGCTTGTCCGGCTGGTTATCCATTAGCTGATATCTCAACAGGTACCTGCATCAATTTTTGTTTAGCCGAACCGAGAGTTGCATCATCTAATCAAGGTTTAGATGCTGCTTGCGATCCCGCCATTACAATTGGTTCTTTTTGCGGTGGTCGAAATTTTTGTGCCGCAGGCGGAACCCCTCCTTACTACTCTGGCATATTAAATGTTTTTATTGTAGCAGATGATGGTTCTGGCTTGTTAGGTGTAGCCGATGGTATTCCTGGAATAGGAAATGGTGACGGTGTAACTGTTTTAGGATCAGTTTTTGGAGCTGATGGTGGTGGATGTATATCAGGAGGCCCCTTAAATACAAGTGGTTTGTTTGGCGGTGGAGCTACATTAGCTCACGAGGTTGGTCACTACTTAGGCTTATTTCATATATGGGGTGATGATGGAGGTGCTTGTGCCGGTAGCGACCAAATTAGCGATACACCAAACCAAGCTGACAATAATGGAGGTTTGTTCCCTTGTCCAACGGTTGCTCCAGGCACAACAACGTGTGCCGATTTGCCAATGTCTTGTAATAGTAATGACTACTATCATAATTTTATGGACTACACTTCTGACAACTGTTTAGTCATGTTTACACAAGAACAAGCTCAGGTAATGAATCAAACGGCAAATGCCATATTTGGTAATAGTACTGCTGTTTGTTATGCAGATCCCCTTGTTTTAACTTCTTTATGCGAACAAACTGTTTGTGATCCTGCCTGTGATTTTGTAGCAGACATTTCAGCTGAATGTGATGCAGATGGTGCTAATTATACGGTAACTGTAACAATTTCTGGCGGTACTGGTCCTTTTGATATAAATGAGACAGCCGATAATGATCCTTTAACTGTAGAAACAGTTTTGGCAACTGCCCTAACAGCGGGAACTTATATGTATAGTTTTCCTGCTGGAACTAATTCTAACATTGTAGTAGTTGATAATGGAATTGCAGGCTGTTTTGATGGTCAATTCCTTTTTAATCCTTGCGCGATGTGCGATTTTACCGTGGAGTTTGATTATGATAATGTTACTTGTAATGATTTTGGCGGAACTTTACTTCCAACTGTGCCAATTATTGTTACCCCATCAGAACCAGGTGTAAGTGTTGTTTGGATAGATCAAGATGGCAATACTACTTTTGATGCTGACGATATAGAAATTACTAATGGTGGCAATATAGGTTTTCCAACTACCGATTTAACTTTTATTGTTTATGATAGTGGTGCCGAAGATTGCTTTGCAACATTTACCGTTGAATCAGGCAATTTTTCTTGCGAAGGAGTAGCCGAGGGAGGAACTCCACTAAGAGTTTGTACTTTTGAAGCAGATGCCGATTTAGTAGATTATACTTGTAATGGTGATGGAACTGCTACAGTAAGCATTAAAGTTGATAAAATTGCTGGTAACCTTACTGTGGTTTCCGGTGGAGCTACTCAAGTAAGTGCTATGGCCGATTCTGCTGAATATGTAGTAACCGTTCCAGTTGGTGCATCATGTGCCTCAACTACTGTTACATTTGCTGATGATGGTTCGGATGTTTCCATGGATAGTGGTGTCTCTATTACAGCACCATCAAACATAGCCAATATGATTACTAGTGTTGGTTACAATGATAACGCGGCTTGGGGTATAGATATTGCTACAGTAATTCCTCCGGTTTGTGGCACCTTAGCAGCACCAGATGATGGAACAGATCCGGCAACGGACTTTTGTGAGCCAGCACCTCCTGCTACTCCAACAGCAGCTCAATGTGCCGCTTTATCAGGTAATATTGCAATTATCGATCGAGGTACCTGTACATTTACTACCAAAGCTGAAAATGCTCAGGCATGTGGTGCAACTGCAGTAGTAATTTGTAATAACGACGCAGCCGCTCCTGATGCTTTATTAACTATGGCAGGCACCTCTATAGGACCAGTAACTATTCCTACCATATTTTTAAGCTATAATCAATGCCAACAAATTTATGCTAACTTAACTAATGGTCCGGTTGATATGTGTATAGGTGCCCCAATGGACGTACCATGTGAAAGAACGGTTAATATTGATGCTTGTGCGCTGGTTTGCGATGAACCAGGTTGTACTGCCGCTCCTTCAACTATATCTACTACTGATTTACCTCGTATTTGCGTGGACGGTATTCCCGATCCGATTGATGTTACTATTGATGTTGATGGCGAAGGCACAAGTGTTTGGGTAGTTACTGATCCTACAGGTTTTGTTTTTGACACCTATCCGGGTTCTCCTTTTGATTTTGATAATGCAGGACCAGGTATATGTTTAATATGGCTCGTAAATTCTGATGATCCGAATATTGATTTTGTTTTTGGAGACGATATTAATACAGTAGTTGCCAATACTCCTTGTACTTTTGTATCCAATTCAATTGCAGTTGATAGAATTGAAGTTACTAGTGCAACTATTTCAACCACCGACCCGCTTTCTATTTGTGTAGATGACGGAACAGATGAACCTATAGATGTTAATATAGATAACGCTGGAATGGGTGTGAATGGAGCTTGGGTTATTACCGATGCTACAACCGGAACAATCTTGGCACTTCCCGCCGCTCCTCCTTTTATTTTAGATGGTGCTGGTGTTGGCAGTTGTTCAATTTGGTGGGTAAATTATGATGACCCTAATTTTACACCAGCCGTTGGTGATGATGCTGCGGCCATTGTTGCTGCTGCTACTTGTGCTGTTTTATCAAATCCAATTACTATAGCAAGAGAAAATTGTGATACACCTTGTAGCATTACAATGGGTTCTACTATTTCCACAACAGACCCAACGCGTATTTGTGTTGATGGTATTGGTGATCCTATAAATGTTTCTGTTGATGTTGATGCTGGTGGAACAGGAATTTGGGTTATTACTGACGCTGCTGCAACTATTTTAGCACTTCCACCTGGTCCACCTTTTGATTTAGACGGTGCCGGACCAGGTACTTGTTTAATTTGGTATGCCAATACGGAAGATGGCACTTTCGCTCCAGCAATTGGAGATGATGCCGCTGCCGCTGTAGCCGCATCAGATTGTACCGAACTTTCTAACCCAATTACAGTTGATCGTATTGAAGTTATTGGTGCCGCTATTTCTTCTCCTGCGGGCGATCCAATAACCATTTGTACCACTGACGGTATAGATGAACCTATTGATGTAACTATTGATGATGCTGGTGCTGGAGCTAACGGAGCTTGGGTAATTACTGATTCAAATGGAATTATTTTAGCACTTCCAGCTGGTCCACCGTTTACATTAGATGGTGCCGGACCCGGTACTTGTTTAATTTGGTGGGTTAATTTTGATGATCCAAACTTTGCTCCTGCTGTTGGAGATGATGCTGGCGCATTAGTAGCTGCTGCAACTTGTGCTGCCTTATCAAACCCTATTACGGTAAACAGAGATGATGATTGTGGACCATGTGAAGATAGTATTGCTGGCTCAGTATCAGCAGAAGATACAGGCTGTTCTGCTGCTGGTATTGAAGTTACTATATACGATGCTACCGGTGCAGTAGTTGGCACAGCTACAACAGATGCCAGTGGAAACTATGCCTTAATGGGGCTTTATCCTTGCGGTAGTTATACTGCTGAACTTACTGCCAACGTGCCAGATTGTTATATAAATTCTGGTGGTATTGTAGGTCCGGCAAGTTTTGTGGTTGATGGCGACGGAACAGCCGATGGGTTTAACTTTATCGAAAATCCGCAAATACCAACCTTATCACAATGGGGTTTAATTAGTTTAGCCTTGTTGTTAATGATTATCGGTTCTTTAAAAATGACTGCTACTCGCATAGCTTTACAACAATACAAAGTGAAATAATTTTTCCAATAAATACTTTATAGTATTCAAACTCCGGTAGAAAATTTCTATCGGAGTTTTTTTGGTACTATGGGCAAGTATATCATATTAGTTGATGCCTTTCTGTTTTCGAGTGCTGCCATTTTTCTTTGTACGAAGCACCGAAGTTTGCAAACTAGCCCCGATTGCAGCGGTTATGCCATTTTGAGTGGCTTTTGCAGCGCAGGCAAATGGCATTTGAGCGGAAAGCGGGACCAAGGTTACTATGATGCTGTTAGGTTTCGCTTCAAAAAAAAATTAATGCATCAGTATGAGCTAGTTTGTTGCTTGAATATATTTTTCATTCCTTTATTGGATACTTCGTTTTTGTATGTTGGAATGTCTATTTTTGAATTTTTATATGAACATTTGGCTTAACAGTTTATTGGGCTTATTTTATCCGAAACAATGCGCTGCCTGCGGTCTTAAAATTTCGGAGCAACTCATCATCTGTATAAATTGTGAGCAAAATTTACCTTTTACCGATTTTCATTTACAGTCAGATAACGTAGTAGCTAAACAATTTTGGGGCAGAGCACCTATTGAAGCGGCTGCGGCGTGCTTTTACTTTACTAAAGGTTCAAAAATTCAACACTTAATTCATCAATTAAAATACAAAGGCAACCAACAGGTAGGCGAGTTTATTGGTAATTTATATGGTCAAAAGCTTAAAAAAAGTGTATTTAACAAGGTTGATATGATTATTCCGGTACCACTACATTTAAAAAAAATAAAAAAGAGAGGTTACAACCAAAGTACCTGTTTTGCTAAAGGCTTATCTATGGCTTTGCAAAAGCCTGTAGAAGAACAAGCTGTTATCAGAAAGAGTTTTACCGAAACACAAACCAAAAAAAGCCGTTGGAATAGATGGCTAAATGTAAGTGAAGCGTTTGAAGTAATTGATAAAGAAAAACTACAAGAGAAAAATATTTTATTGGTTGATGACGTTATTACCACCGGTGCTACTATGGAGGCTTTAGTTTCAAAATTATCACAATCTGTACATGCCCAATTTTATGTAGCTTCAATTGCTTATGCTGGTATCAATTAGGCTTCACCAAAAATATTAATTATATCATGGTTAAAACCAAAAGCTTGAGAATAAATCCGTATTTACTTAGTATTTTTTTATTGGTAGCATTAATTTATAGTTGCAGAGAACCCAATATTTCTGCTGACCCTTCCTTAATGGTTGAATTTCATAATGCAAGAATTGGCGATGAGCACGGCTTGATAGATACCTTATTATTTGATACCATATTAGTTGATTTTGGCTCGGTTACCAAATATTTTAAAGTGGTTAATCCGCATAACGAGGCAATCAATATTTCTACCATACAATTAATGGGTGGTGATAATTCTCAGTTTAGAATTAACGTTGATGGAGTAGCCGGCAATACCGCAACAGATGTACTAATTGAACCAAAAGACAGTATATATGTTTTTGCGGAAGTCACTATCGATCCGGGAGATATTGATTTGCCCTTTATAGTTGAAGATTCTGTACAGTTTAATGTAAATGGCAACGAACAGTATATAAAGCTACTCGCCTATGGACAAAATGCCCATTTTCACGAAGGGGCGGATACTTTAGCGGCAACAACAACTACTTGGATAGATGACAAACCGCACGTAATTTTGGGTTATGTTTATATTGATACAGACAAAGAATTAAATATTCAACAAGGCGTAAATGTGCATTTACACAATGGTTCATCTATTGTTGCACAAGGTAATTTAAATGTGTACGGCACAAAAGATAGCATTGTTACTTTTAGCGGTACACGCTTAGAGTATGAATATCAAGATTTAACCGGACAATGGGGTGCTATTTTTCTTGGAAGAAATACCAATCCTCACCTCGAAAATTTTGAAATTAGAAATGCTATTGTCGGATTAAGTATTGGTTCTGACTTTATAATTGAAACAGAAGATTTTAGCTTTGAAAACGCAACCAACTGTACTATTAAATGTGGTATTATCCGAAATTCTCTTGGTCCTAATTTAGTCAGCTATTTATCTAATGTAAAGGCAGAAAACTGTTTGTTTTATGATTCTAACCAAAGTATAGCCTTAGTTTGGGGCGGCGAACATCAATTTGACCATTGCACCGTTTACAGTAATGCTGGCAGAGACCCTTCAGTATTAGTTAGTAATTTTTTTAGTTACCAAGCCACCAACAACGACAGTATAACCAATATTAGTACAGCAGTTATTAATGCGACTTTTAATAATAGTATTATTCATGGCGCATTAGAACAAGAATTAGCCTATGTTACTCTTGATACTTTAGACCAAGTTAAAGAAGACTTAAATATTAATTTCAATTATTGCTTACTTAAAGACACTATGATGAATGCTATCCCTGTATATAATAACTGCATTTTTAATGAAGACCCTATGTTTGCCAACCCCAATGTACAACAAGGTAAAGATTTTAGATTGCTAGAAATTTCTCCATGTATCAATAAAGGAACGGCAAGTGAGGTAACATTAGATTTAAGTGGACTGATGCGTAATGATGGTATGCCCGATATTGGTTGCTATGAGTTTGAGTAGCGCATCAAATTTATCTAAAATTGCTCAACCAAAAGTGTTTTAATTTTTTAAGCTATATTTGAGTTTTATTCAACCTTAAAATTAAAACATGAAAGCAGCACTACTAATAGCACTAATTGTTATATTAAACTTTGCTTTATCGGCACAAACTAAATCTGAACTTAATCAAAAAGTAATTCAACACGAGCTTGGAATTGCAGCACAACTAAACAATTTAGGTAATCCAATTTTAATTTATCGAGTTGGTGTACCTAAATCATTGTGGAGATTTAGTTTACTCAATCTAAACCATTTTAACAAAACTGATAAAAATAATGATGCTTCCGCTAATGTACAACGTAGTCATGAAATTGGTTTAAGAGCAGGTAAAGAATTCAGAAGACCAATCAATGAAAAATTTACCTTAAGATATGGTGCTGATATAAATTTCAATTATTCCAGCTCTAAATCACAAATTGTTAATACTTCACAAAGCCCTGAAATATATCAACAATTTATATATGGGATAAATGGCGTTTTCGGTGCAAATTATCAAATAACCGAAAATCTATTATTTGGTGCGGAAATTCAACCGGTAATTAGTTATAGAGTCAGTGTATCTAATAGGCAAATCCCCTAATAGCAACCAAAGCACTATTATGGAAAGCAAGAGTTTTTATACCCGTTTAACTAATCAATTTGTTTGGTTATCTTTGGTGTATCGTATTTAACAAAACAAAACCATGAAACCACAACCAACCGATTATGCTACCTATTATCAACCCTACGTTGATAAAGTAAACAACAACAATTTAATTAATGAACTTGAAGCGGCACAACAACAATTTGCCCGGTATTTAAATCGTATTAGTGAACAACATGCTATTTTTCGTTATCAACCCAACAAGTGGTCTATTAAAGAAGTGGTGCAACACCTAATTGATTGTGAACGTATTTTTGCTTACCGCGCTTTAAGCATAGCAAGGCTACCTCAAAGTTGTACTTCGTTCGATCAAAATCAATATGTACTAAGCTCCAATGCTGATTATAGAAATTGGGCAGATCTAACCACAGAAATGGAGGCATTGCGCACCTCCACCGTGCACCTTTTTAGAAGCTTTAACACTAACATGCTTAATCAACGAGGCGAAATGGCAGATAGCCCGGTAACCGTCAATGCGATTGGTTACATCATTGCCGGTCATCAAATTCACCATAATCAGGTAATTAAAGAACAGTATTTACCTAAACTCTAATAAAAATATTTTTTTTGAAGCGAAACATAGAAACTGGTATAAAATGTTGACCCGCTTTCCGTTTAAATGCTGCGGCAATGCGACAGATTGCAAGGCTTTAGGCTGCATAACAACTGCAATTCTATCTAAGTGTCTTTCGCTATATTGAATGTTATTTTATTTATACATTAAAAATTATTCAACATTCATTATTTGTCAATCGATATTCGTTATTCATTAAATAGTCATCCAAAAAAAATATCGAATATCGAACACCGAACACCCAATTTTGAATGACGAATTTTTCCATTCGAAAAACAACACTTAGCTGCTAAACAACCCAATGCACTTTAGTGCTGTTGGCTTGGAAATCGGGGCTAAATCTGCAACCTTATTGCTCGTAGAAACTTTTTGCAAAACTGCATCAACTACTTTTATGATGAATTGGTCGCCTTCTACATAAAATTTGTTTTGTCATTTATCTTAAAAAAAAGATAAACTGTACCAAAGTTTGCATTAATTAAATTAAAGTTTTTACTTTTATACTTCGAAATGAAATGGGTAAAACACCTACTTATACTTTCTTAAAAATTAAACGCTTATCTACAAAAATTATAAAATCAATTGCCTTATGCAACTATATTTTTTTACGCTTAAAATATTTGTTTTTCTTCTTTTAACGCAGCCTGTTTTTAGCCAATGCACCATAACTAGTTGTACCAATCCCATAATACTTACAGGGGCGGCAAATTGGGTTGACGGGGTTGAAGGATCATCTAATGGCATATTAACTATATCTGGAATTACCCTTGGTAATATTGATTGTTTGGCAGGTAGTGCTGGAATAGAAATTTACATTTATCAATTACTACCCGATGGAAGCAGAGTTTCGCTTTGTGATGTAGCCAATGAAACACCAGATAACTTTGTGTTTAAGTATCCACTTGGTATTGGTCCTGCTTCTGATTGTTCCGATACCGCTTTCCCATTGCCAGATATACAAATTTTTGACCACGACAACGGCGGAAGCGGAAGTGCAACTATGAATTTATGTGAAGGAGGAGTATATGAAGTTATCATAACAGCCTATGTAGCTAACGAGACCCAAACTATAGTAGGCGAACAATCTGTATTTTCTTTTTTGAATGCCGATCAATATGTTGAATTAAATCTCGGCACCTTTTTCGTAAATTATACGAATGAATTTACTACTCCTGATCCACATCCAAATCCAATAACTACAGCCGTAATTACCGGACCCAATGGAGAATCCGGCTCAATGACTGCAAGTTGCGGCGAAGATGTCAGTCTTTTTTTTGAAGGCTTAAGTTATATTGGAAGATGCCGGTTTGATGAAGAAAGTGTTCCTAATTTTTATACCTTTTGCGACCCTTCTGATCCTAATATGACCGAGGGAACATATTCCCCAAGTATAACTTCTGAAACAGAAACCTTTTTATCATATACAGTAAATGGAGGAACTCCGGTAATTATAAGAAATGGAAATGGAGGAGACATAGTAACCGATGCCTATGGCGGACAACAAACTGGTTCCGGAAATTTGCCTGGTTTAGGAGACAACGAATGCTACACCGGTGTATGCGGAGCCAGAGCAATTCCTGCACCTGAAAGCATATGTGATGGCGATGTGATTGTAGTCACCTTACAAACCTTAGATGTGTACACGGGTAATATTGTAGAAGATCAAATGACTATAACCTATAGTGGGGAAGCTTGTAATACTTGTGAACCAATCTGCCCAACAGAAGCAAGCATTGTTGCAAGTGCAACAGAAATCTGTTCAGGAGGAAACATAACCATTAGTGGTTCAACAACAGGTGAAGACGAAGCTACTTTTACCATTGTAGAAAGTAGTGGAGCAATTGCAGAAATTAATGAAGGTGTTGAATTCACTTTGCCTGAAAATAATACCTGCGCTCCAATCATCTACACTTTTAATGCAACTGCTATTTGTGCAGATGGTGGTAGTGAAATTACTGGTGGAATACTGAGCACAACTGTAACCGTTTATCCAACAGATATTAGTGCTTTTTTAAATACAAATGATGGAGATTGTTCAACCAGTATTTCTGTAGATGCCAGTTGTGGAACAAATCTTACCATCAACCCATCCGAAAATCAAACGGCAAACTCTGGCGAATCGGGCACACATAATTATACCATTATATGGTCAGGAGAAGGATCATCTTGTGTATCTGATCTAAACTTAACCGCAGCTTACAATTGCCCACCCGATATTATATGCCCTTCATCTGCCGACATTACGGTAAGTAGTGATCAAATCTGTTCAGGCGAAAGTGTAACTATAAATGGAACAACTTCTGGCGAAGGTTCAGGCACTTTTACAATTACCGAAAGTACCGGAGCTATAACAGAAATTAGTGAAGGTGTAGCTTTTACACTACCCGAAAATAATACCTGTACACCAATTAACTATACCTTTAATGCAACAGCTATTTGTAATGATGATGGTAGCAACATTTCAGGTGGAAATTTAACAGCCACAGTTACCGTTTACCCATCTGACATTAGTACTTTTGTAACGGCTAATGATGGAGTATGTTCAACCAACGTTTCAGTAGATTCCAGTTGCGGAAACAACATTTCTGTCAATCCATCTGAAAGTCAGACAGCCAATCCTGGTGAATCTGGCATCCATAATTACGGAGTAAGTTGGACTGGAGGAGGACCCAATTGCATCAGTGAATTAAATTTAACATCAACATATAATTGCCCTCCGGATATTGTTTGCCCAACTTTGGCAAGTATCAGTGCAAGTTCTACTGAAATTTGTTCTGGTGAAAGTTTTACGATTAACGGAACTTTTTCAGGTGAAGGTACAGGTACTTTTACGATTTCTGATAGCAACGAAATAATTATTGGGATTAATGAAGGAGAGCCTATAACACTTCCCGAAAACAATATCTGCTCGCCACAAAATTATACCTTTTATGCACTTGCTTACTGTGCAGATGATGGTAGTAATATTCCGGGAGGAAATTTAAGCGTTACCGTAACTGTTTATCCATCGGACATCAGTGCTTTTGTAACTGCCAATGATGGAGAATGTGAAACCAGCATAACTATAGATGATAGCTGCGGAAACAATATTTTGGTTAGCCCATCCGAAAGTCAACCAGCCAATCCTGGTGAATCGGGAATCCATAACTATACCGCTAGCTGGTCTGGTGGTGGACCTAATTGTGTAACCAATCTTCCATTAACGCCCGCTTATAGTTGTATTGAATGTCCTACAGAAGCGAGTATTAGTGTGAGTGAAACAGAAGTTTGTTCCGGCGAAAGTGTGGTTATAACCGGAACTACTTTAGGCGAAGGAACGGCTAGTTTTGTGATAACCGATGAATCGGGTGCTATAACCGAAATAACCAAAGGCGTAGTTTTTAATATGCCGGCAAATATTACCTGTGCTCCGGTAATTTATACCTTTACAGCTGTGGCTGTTTGTGATGATGATGGCAGTGAAATTGCA